>JAFAIN010000146.1 GCA_019236695.1 Acidobacteriota bacterium
CCCACATGTCAAGCCGGGGACATACTTTACATTTTAGACCGGGCACATGGTTTACACTTTGGTCCGGTTTAATGGCCCGCAGCAGTAGCCGAGGCGGTGGGAATGTGGGAATCCCCGGTTTTGGGATTTCCATCATTTCCACCGCCCTTTTGCTTCGGCAGTCGCTGTATGCGTCGTTTTTCGCTGTCGAACAACGCAATGGGAAACGATGCGAAATGAACAATCCACCACTGGTCATCGATTGGCTCCAGGCCAACGCGCTCCCCTCTTAAGGTTTCAGTCAGAAACACGTGCTCGTGCTTCCAACTGATTTGGCCCCGGAGCCCGACCCTTCTCACCAGCATCGTGCTGTCGTACTCCGGCTCGGGTATGCGGGCCGGGTATTGCCGCAGCGAAGGTTCGTACACCGAGCTGGGTGTCTCCTGCCCCAGGGCCTCGTGCGGCCGCACTTCGTTGAACTCCCGCCGAAAGCGATCGAAAGCCCGCTGTTGCGCCCTCCGGTTCGCCGCCGGCGGGCAGGCCGTTTCCTGTTTCAGCGTACGATGCATGCGTTCATGTCGTCCGTTCTGCTCAGGATGTCCGGGCTTGATCCGCTCCGGCGTCACTCCCAGCTTCATCAGCCAAACCGATAGCAGTGACAGTCCTGCTATCGCTTGCGAAGCAAACGGCGCCCCATTGTCCGTGCGCATCGCTCCCGGCAGGCCGTACTCCCGGAATGCCGCCTCGATCACGGCGCGCACTCGCTGCGTGTCCGCTTTGTCCACTGCCTGGCAGCGCAGCAGGTAGCGGCTGCAGGCGTCCGTCATCGTGAACGGGTCGATGCGCTCTCCGTCCCGGCTGCGGAACCATCCCTTGAAATCCGCGCACCACACCAGGTTCGGACGGTCCGCGCTTTCAAACGGCCGCTGATAAGGCTCCGCTCGCCGCCGCTTCCTCCGGCTCTGCGCAAGCCCCTCGCGTTGCAGCAGCTCGCCAATCGTGCTCGCTGCCGGGTACCTTTGCCCGCCCCCTTCCAGCACCTTCTTCAGCTTCCGCGGCCCCCAGGTCGGGTGTGCCGCTCGCATCCTCAGAACCTCGCCCTCGATCTCCTCCGCCATCTGATTCGGGTGTCGCTGCGGCGCTCGGCTCTGCTCTTCCAACCCTTGCACCCCCAGTTGCCGCCAGCGCTGTAATACCTCATAGCCGGTCACTCGCGACACTCCATACGCCCGGCACAGATCCGTCATCGTCCAATCGCCCGACTCGTACTCGGACACAAATTGCTTACGCTTTTCCACCACTCCGCTCACTTTCCAAGGCATCCCCTTTTCTACATGCCTTCGTGAACGGACCTCACTTGTAAACCATGTCCCCGGTCTGTTTTGTTAACTATGTGCCCGGTCTGTACCCACATTTAGCCCAGCGCGGAAGCGCTGGGAATGGTCACGACAGAATTTCGAGCGCCGTAGGCGCGACCCAAATCTCCCCGACCCGGTCCCAACGCGGAAAAACCCTCGGCCGTGCTCCTCAGCGCTTCGCCCCGCCCGCGCGAACCCCGGGGTCCTCACGAAGCCCGGTGTAGCCGCGGGTTGGCACCCGCAAAAGGGCGACACTTTGCGCCAGCGCATTGACATTCGTACCCTGCCGCGGTACTACTTCCAGTTACTTCGATGACCGGCAAGACAAGACCATCGCTGCCCACTCCGGGAGAGCTGAGCATCCTGAACACGTTGTGGATGCTGGGTGAGGGCACGGTGGATGACATTGTCAACCACCAGAAGTCACGGCCGAATTACAAGACCACGCAAACCCTTCTGCGAATCATGGAGCAGAAAGGGTTTGTGCAGCACCGCCTTTGCGGCCGCGCTTTTGTTTTCCAGCCCTGCATAACCCGGCAGAGGGTAGCCAAACGCTCTCTTCGCAGGTTGCTGCAGGAAGCCTTCGGAGGTTCGCCCGTGCAGCTCCTGGTGAACCTGCTGGAAGCCAGGCCGGCCACCGAAGACGAGCTTTCGGAACTCGAATCGCTCATCCGCAAGCACAAGAAAGAGCGCTTCCCCGATCGCCGGCCATAACAGCGAGAACACCGTGGAGCATTTCGGCTTGCCCAGTTCGCTGCTGACTTTCATGGTTCGCACCACGCTGGCATGGTGCGCCTGCATGCTCCTGGCGGGGCTGCTCCAGTCCCCGAGAGCCCGGTTCAGGGCTCACCTGGCATTTCTTCTGGGAACTCTGGCGTACTGGCTGGCATTTCTCGCCGAGCGCGCCGGCGTTTCGCTGTTTCCCGCCGGTCACCCGTCCGTTGGGCTCCACGTGGCAATTCCGGTTACCAGCGGAAATCCGGCGCTGTCGGCCCTGCCAAAATTTTCCATCGTCTACCTGGTGGTCCTCATACTTCTCTTTGCCGTAGATTTCCTGAAGCAGGTGCGGCTGTGGGTTGCCCTCCGTTCTGCGCACACCCCAAGCCCCTCGCTCGCCGAACTCTTTTCCGGCATCCAGCGTGAACTGGGATGCAGCCGGGTGCGCGTTCGCCTGGTGCCCGGCTTCACCAGCCCTGCTGCCGAGGGAGTTCTGCTCCGCACCGTGCTCTTGCCCGAACATTGCGCGGGATGGCATTCCGATGATCTCGCCTATGTGATTCGCCATGAGCTCACGCACGTGGCACGGCGCGACTATATGTGGTCACGCGTGGCCGATTGGATCTGCTGCGGGTTGTTCTTCCATCCCGGCGTGTGGTATGCGCGGCGGCGAATGCAGGTGGAACGCGAATTCGCCTGCGATCACGCCGTCACCTCCACTGACCCCGAACATCGCGCTGACTATGCCATGCTCCTCACGCGGTTTGCGCGCGCTCACATGCTGGAACCCGGCCGCAAGCTGGCTACCCGGTTCGCCGCCCCATCGAACTCGCTCCTGTCCCGGCGGGTGTATTGCCTGCTTTTTCCCAAAGCCGAAACACGTTCCGCTGGGCGCTTTGGCCGGGCCGCGGCATTCGCCCTGGTGGGCGGCATCTGCCTCTCGCTTCCCGCGATTTCCGTCGTCCTGCAATCTCCGGGGTCGCCGCGGCGCGCCTTCGGAAGCGAACCGAGCGGCATGCCGCGCGCAATCCTTCACCGCGGAACTGGAACGCGCAGGAAGTCGAGTTCAGCCCAATCCGCGGCCGTAACCATTGTTGAAAGGCCGGAAGGCGCGGTGGACTATGCATTTGTTCCCGAAGATCGTTCGCCGGCAGCCATCAGCCTGGCCGCGCAACCTGAGAGAGCGGCGTCTGCCGCGCCAGGCGGGCCCGTGTTTGAACCGCCCTCAAGACCCGGCGTTGTGGATCGGCTCGGTCAATTGATAAGGATGGTGTCGGACGGTCGCATCAGTGCCAAACCCGGAACCGGCTTGCCCGATGGTGACCACGACAACGACGATCGCCCTCACCCCCGCCCTGCCCGTCCCAGCAAGTAATGGGGCTTCACCGCGCCGAGTTTACTGATCCGCAACTGCTTCCCTGCCCTCTGGCAGTTTTCCACAGCGCTTATAATCGTCGCTTTTTCAGCCAAACTCCTCGAAAGCCATCACGCCGCCTGTTATTTTTCTGGTAATTCGTTACATTCGCGTTTTTTCCACCGTTCTACCGTGCTCTCCCCATTGCACTTCCCGAATCGTCATATGACTTTCCCCAAAACCCATATTTGATCTTGCGCTTCTTTTTCGCCTGCGCGACTCTATGGGTGTAACGAACATCTCAGGCAGGCGCCGCAGGCGCCAATCCTGAACGTACGCCGCCGCGATAAAGAGCGTTTGACACCGACACGCGGCGGCAGCCTGCCTGTAACGCTCGCCGCCGCGTCAAAGGCGTTGAACAAGCCCATAGCGGTAGCCCCGGCGCCCGCCGCCGCGTCAAAACCACCCAATATGCGCCCGGGCGCGCTCCAGCGCGCCCGGAATGAAAGCCCGCGGATGCGGGCGACAGAGACTAGCCCCGGGCGCAAGCCCGGGGTCAATCGCCGTATACCACTCAAGCCCGCACAGCGGGCGGAAGAAACGATACGCGATCGCCGTTTTCTTTCGCCCTCGTCGAGGACTTGGAATTGTTTTCGCCACTTACTTACGCCGCTGGGCAATGGTCTTTCGCCCGCTTGCAGGCTAACGCCGGGCGTAAACCCAGGGGAAAAACATCGCTAAAGGTCCAAATCCCCGGCTAGGCCTCTTTGGGCTGGCGATGCTCTTCTGTTTACCCTTCCGCCAATGATCGCCCCTTGCGAAAAATTGATTTCTCCACTGTTAGCAGTGGAGAAAATTTACATTCTGGTAAACATAAGCCGGCTCAGCCATACGCGCAAATGTTCTTTCACCTCCGGAACGCGGCCCTCGAAGAAGTGCCCTGCCCCGTGGATCCAGACCAGTTGCTTCGGCGCTGCCGCCGCCGCAACTACTGCTTCGAGCGATGCACGCGGCCCGTAGGGATCCTGGTCGCCGCTGACGAACAGCTTCGGCTTGCGGCACTCGGCCAGAAATGCGTACTCGTAGGCGCGGCCTTCGGCTTTCACCGGCGTACCCAGGGAGATCAGCGCGATGACGCGCGCATCCGGGCAAGCTACTCGCAAACCGACTGCCGCGCCGAAAGAGAAGCCCGCGAAAATCAGCGGCAGCCCGAATTCAGACTCGAGCCAGGTTAAAGCGGCCGCTACGTCGCCACGCTCGCTGCGACCCTGGTCATGCCGGCCCTGGCTTAACCCAGCGCCGCGAAAGTTGAAGCGCAACACCGGATATCCAAGGCCATTCAGCGCTTTTGCGGCGGCATACACCACTTTGTTGTGCATGGTGCCGCCAAACAGCGGGTGCGGATGGCAGACCAGCGCCGCATGCGTGGGCTGCGCGCCGCCCGCATTCAGCAGCGCTTCGAGCCGCCCCGCCGGCCCATCGATGAAGAAGCTTCGAATCTGCGCCGCCATTGCGCTCTTCCGGATCCAGGAAACCTATAGACTACGCTGTATGTCCACTGCGCCCCTCAACCGGCTCGGCCAGGCCTCTTCGGCATATCTGCGATCGGCCTCACATCAGCCCATCCGGTGGTTCGAGTGGGGCGAAGCCGCATTCACCGCCGCCCGCGAGCAGAACAAGCCAATCCTGCTCGATGTAGGCGCGGTATGGTGCCACTGGTGCCACGTAATGGACCGCGAGTCCTACGAAAACCCGGAACTTGCCGAGATCGTGAACCAGCTCTTCGTGCCCGTGAAAGTCGATCGCGACGAGCGGCCTGACGTGGACAGCCGCTACCAGGCGGCGGTGCAGGCCATCAGCGGCCAGGGCGGTTGGCCGCTCACCGTCTTCCTCACGCCTGACGGCAAGCCGTTTTTCGGCGGCACTTACTTTCCTCCGGAAGAGCATTGGGGGCGGCCCGGCTTCAAGCGGGTGCTGCTCTCCATTGGGCAGGCCTATCGGGATCGTCACGGCGAAGTCGTGGAATCTGCTGACGCCGTTATGGCCGCCATGGCTCATGCTGAGTCATTTGCCGGCCGCTCCGCTTCCTTTTCACCCCGTATCGTCGAAGAGATTACCGATGCCGCGCTGAAGATGTTTGACGCGCAGAATGGCGGCTTTGGGTCCGCTCCCAAGTTCCCGCATCCCGCCATGGTTGACCTATTGCTTTACACATCGGCTCTCACCGGCAACCAGCGCGCCCGCGAATGCGCCGCATTCACGTTGAAGAAAATGGCCGCCGGCGGCGTGTATGACCAGTTGGGAGGAGGCTTCCATCGCTACTCGGTCGATGAGCGCTGGGTCGTGCCGCACTTCGAAAAAATGTCGTACGACAACTCCGAGTTGCTCAAGAACTCCGTGCATGCGTTCCAGGCAACCGCCGACCCCGCGTTTCGCGACCTGGCCTGCGACATCATGCGCTGGATCGATTCCTGGCTCAGCGATCGCGAGCATGGCGGTTTTTACTCCTCCCAGGACGCCGACTATTCGCTCCATGATGACGGCGATTACTTCACCTGGACGCTGGATGAAGCGCGCGCTGTGCTGAACCCCGACGAACTGCGCGTCGCCAGCCTGTATTACGACATTGGTGAAGTGGGCGAGATGCACCATGATCCGGCCCGCAATGTGCTCTACATCAGGGCCGAAGTGCCGGAAATTACGGTTCGCCTTGGCATGGCGCCGGGGCAGGTCCAGGCGCTTCTCGATTCCGCCAAACAGAGGATGTACGCGGCGCGGCTCAAGCGCCCGACCCCATACGTTGACAAAACGATGTATGTGAACTGGAATGCGCTTTGCATTTCGGCCTACCTCCAGGCGGGGCGAGTGCTGCAACTGGAGGCTGCGAAGCGCTTTGGCTTGCGGTCGCTCGATCGCATCCTGGCGCAGGCCTGGCGTGCGCAATCTGGAGAACTGGATCACGTAATTGCATATTCGGAAATCGAGGGCCCGCGCACCCCTCCCGCCGGCATGCTTGACGATTACGCCTTCACCGCAATCGCCTGCCTCGATGCCTGGGAGGCAACCGCCGATATCAGCTACTTCAATTTTGCGCGCGCAATTTCCGGCCGCATGCTGCAGCGTTTTTTCGATGCCGCAGGCGGCGCGTTCTTCGATGCTGAGCCGTCAAATTCTTCTCTGGGCGCGCTGGTTACGCGCCGCAAGCCTTTCCAGGATTCGCCCACGCCCAGCGGCAACTCTGCCGCTGCCATTCTCCTGCTTCGCTTGCACGCGCTTACCAACGAAGCCCGGTATCGCGAGGCGGCCGAATCAACCCTCGAGGCTTTCGCCGGCGTGGCCGGCCAGTTCGGCATTTTTGCCGCAACCTACGGCTTGGCGGTGCAGGTTGCCACGTGCCCGCATGAGAGCGTCTGCGTTATTGGCAACGATGAGCTTGCGCGCCGCCTTTATGCCGCCGCGCTTGCCCCGCTCGCCATCAACCGATCGGTGCTTTGTTTTTCCCCCAGCCAGGTAGTCACGCCCATGCTCCCCCCGGTGCTCGCCGAAACCCTGCCGCTGCTCCCCGCGCTCAAAAGCAACCGGAGTTTTGCGGTGGTGTGCTCGGGGTCCACGTGCCGGCCGCCGGTCAGCACCCCGGAGGAGTTGCTGTCCGCTGGAAAGCATTAGGCCTTAAGCTCTGAGCTCCGGAAACTTACGGGTTAGAGCTCGGAGCTTCGCTCCTATGACTGCTCATGCCGAATCAAGCGCTGCCCGTCCCGAATCGCGGCTTGCGCGCAAACTGGGCCTTTTTGACGCCACCATGCTGGTGATGGGGGGCATTGTTGGTTCAGGCATCTTCATCAATTCGTCAGTCGTGGCGCGCGAGGTTCACACTCCCGCGCTCATCCTCGCCGCCTGGATCACGGGAGGAGCGATTGCCTTGCTTGGCGGATTCATCTACGCCGAACTGGCGGCTCGCCTGCCTGAGGTGGGAGGCCAGTATGCCTATTTGCGCGAGGCCTACCATCCGGCGGTCGCCTTCCTTTACGGGTGGGGTTTGCTCCTGGTGACCCAAACGGGGGGCATGGCGGCGGTTTCGATCGTGTTCGCGAAATATACCCTGGAACTCGGCGGAGTGCACGCGCCTGATTCCCTGGTTGCTGTGCTGGCGCTTACTGCCTTGACCCTGGTGAACTGCCTGGGAGTCCGCATGGGCAGCACGGTGCAGAGCACGCTCATGATCATCAAAATTGCCGCCATCACTGCCCTCATCGTTCTGGGTTGGGCGCTGGTGCGGCAATCACATCTTTCCTGGGCGCCGGTGTTCGATCACGCGCCGGGCGCGCTCTCCGCCTTCGGCGGCGCGCTCATTCCCGTGCTGTTCTCCTACGGCGGCTGGCAGACTTCGTGCTTTATTGCCGGAGAAATGCGCAATCCTGCGCGCGATCTTCCGCGCGGCCTGCTGATTGGCGTCACCGGTGTCATCGTTCTGTACGTCGGCACCGCATTTGTCTATACCCGGGCGCTGGGCGCGGCGGGCCTGGCGGCAACTTCCACGCCCGCCTCGGCCGTCATGCGCCTGGCGCTCGGGCGCGCCGGTTCCGAGTTCATGGCCGCCGCCATTGCGGTTTCTGCCTTGGGCTTCCTCAGCCAGTCAATCCTCACGGCGCCGCGTGTATATTTCGCGATGGCCGAAGATGGCCTCTTCTTTAAGCCGGTTGCCCGCGTCAGCGCACGCACTCGAGTGCCCGTGGTGGCAATCGTGCTGCAATCCGTCTGGACAATGGCAATTGCTGTCACCGGGACTTACGACCAGATTCTGAACTATGTGGTCTCAGTGGATTTCATTTTCTTTGGAATGACGGCTACTACGCTGTTCGTTTTTCGCCGCCGCGATCCCGGGGGAGCGTCGCACGCCCGCGTGCCTGGGCACCCCTACACAACCGCGGCCTTCGCCCTGGCCTGCTTCCTGGTTGTGGCAAATACCATCTACCGCTACCCCCAAAACAGCCTGATCGGGATTGCTATTCTCTGCGCCGGAGTTCCCGTGTATCTGCTATGGCGGCGGGGTCGGGGGCGTTCAGTCGTCGAAGGCTGAGGCATTCGCAGCTCTTTTTGTCGTGCGGGCCCACTTACAACTGGCAGTCACGCCTGCTACACTGCGCGCCATGCGGCTCCTGCAAACTTGATATGCGGTTGCTGAATGGAATGTCGCAAGCCTCGGCGTTTGGTGACGGCTCCATTGCGCGACCGATTATCCGCTGGCCCGAAACACCAGCCTGGCTACGGGGCATGTTTTCTATTCGCGGCGGCCTCAACTGGCGGGGACTTTGGCTGCGCGGTCGCGCCTACTGTTTCGCAGGAGCAGCATTTGATTGGCTCGTTGCAGTCGCGGAAGCATTTGCATTGTCGTGCGCCAGAAGGTTTTCGGCCAAGGCGGATGGAATTAATAAAAAACTGCAGGTGTCAGCTGCACAGGTGAGTGTTCCCGCACGGATGATTCTTGCCGCCTGCGCGTTGGGAAACCCGACGCGATACTTCTGAACTGCGAGTACAGATTCAGCAGCCTTCAATTGTGGATCCCCGGAGATGAACTTAACCTGGTCGGGCGCACCGTCAGGCCGGAAACTGATTAGAAAATCCGCGCGTGTACCGTGTAAAGGTGCCGAAATCGCAATCGTGCGTGACTTGGCAACATCAGCGCGTGCGCGCTCCACGGCCGATTCAACTTCGGTGTTCCCGATCAGAGCAATCAGCCTTTGCCGTGTTCCGTCGGGCGTGCCGGGCGCAGCAAGGGCTCTTGCGAACCAGGAAGCCGCCTCAGATCTCTTGCCCTGCTTCTCGTAGATTTGGCCCAGGTGATCGGCAATTTCGCCGTTCTCCGCCAGTTCCCAGCCTGCCAGCGCATATTTTTCCGCCATGGCCAGGTCCCCTTGCCGAAAGTAGATCCATGCGAGAGTGTCCCACGAATGCCCAAGCAGAGTCACTGAGGCGATATCCTGCACTTGCGCGCTGTCCAACTTGACACCCAGAAGCATGCCGTTCAGCGCAGATATCGCCGAGTCGGCAAACGCGCGCGCCTTATCCAGGCTCACACCCTTTTCCGCGAGCGCGTAAGCAATGGTGTTGAATGTTGGCGGTGTCGGCGCATTCTGAATAGCCAGACTGAATGCGTCCAGTGCTTTCTCGGGCGCACCCGAGGCGAGGTAGACATTCCCTATACGCTCTTGGACGACGGCATCCTTGGGCAGGAGAGATGCAGCCTGCTGCAGTTCGCGAAGTGAATACTCGTATTCCTTTTCACGCAGAAGAAGCCCGCCGAGATTCTTATGGGCGGTTCCATCTCTAGGATTGATTTCGATTTGCTTCTCGTAAGCCTGACGGGCCTCGTCGAGCTTATTCTGCATGTAGAATACGCGGCCGAGATTGTTGTAGGCGTAGCGACTTTCCGGATCGATTTCGATTAGCTTATGCAGGGCGGAGATCGCGTCCTCATATTGATGAAGGTCCGTGTATGCCAGTCCAAGGCTGTTCCATGCATCCTTGAGCGCCGGATCGAGCTCCAGCGCTTTCTTTAAAAGGCCGACAGCCCCGGCATAATCGCGGCTCTGGAGCGCAGCCCTCCCAGACTTCAGCAATGAGCTCGCGTCGCTGGATTTAGTTGCTGCGGGCCCTGATGTTGTCGCCGCATTGAAAACAATCACCGCCGAATGTTGTTCATCCTCCTGAATTGCCTTACAGAACTTCCGCAGATCGTCCCATTGAGCGGCAGGGATTTCGGATTGTTTGAACACTACACGCCGTTCCGCCTTCATTACGCCCTGGTCAAAGCTATATTGCGCGTG
>JAFAIN010000285.1 GCA_019236695.1 Acidobacteriota bacterium
CTGGTTCCAATCGTTCAGCAAAAAAATCACTGTCATCCTGAGCCCGCCACGGCGGGCGAAGGACCCCCACAGTGCTTACACCGCGACATCGCACGCAGATCCAACCGCCGCGCCCCGCCCCTACACCCCGGTGTTCGATTCGCCGTCCAGTTCCAGGGGCCCTCTATCGAAAGCACTTGCGAGTTGAGTTCTTGCAGAGCGTAGCGAGGGATCTGCATTGCGCACGCGAGGAGAACCTTGTCTAACCTGCGGGCAGATTACTCGGTGTGCAGGGCCTGCATGGGCTGGATTCCGGCTGCCTTGCGTGCCGGGGCCACCGTGGCAACCATCGCCGCGAGCGCCAGCACCGCCGCCGCGCCGGCCAGCACGAGCACATCATGCGTGGCCACACCGAACAGTTTGCTCGCCATCAGGCGCCCGGTCCCGAGCGTCAGCGGGATTCCAATTGCCAGGCCAATCAAGATCAGTGAGAATGCCGACCGAAGCACGAGCATCACGATCTGCCGGGGAGTGGCGCCGAGCGCGATCCTGATGCCGATTTCGCCGGTGCGGCGGGCAACGCGATAGGAAGTAACTCCGTATAGCCCAACCGAAGCAAGCAGCACGGCCAGGATTGAGAAAAGGCCGGTAAGGTCCGAAAGCAGGCGCTCCTGGCTGAACTCCGTATTTACCTGCTGCCCGTAGCTCAGGAATCTCAGCAGCGCCAGGTTGGGGTTCAATGAGGCCAGCACGCTTTGCACCTGCCGCTCCAGGCCGGGGGGATTGCCGCTCACCTGCAGCACGATATTGTTCGCGAACATGGAGCGCTCTTCCCCGCTTCGATCCGAGGGGTCCTTGTATTGCACCGTCTGGGTGAAGGGCAGGAAAAACATGGCGCGCGCCGGGCTGAACGGATCGTTGTACTTCACGTCAGCCGTAATGCCCACGATTTCGTAATCGGCGGCATGGTCGCGAGCGTCCTTTCCGAAACGCTTGCCCATGGGATCTTCGTTGGGGAAGAACTTCCTGGCGAACGCCTCGTTGATTACGGCCACCCGCCGTGACGATGCCGTGTCCTGTTCCGTAATGGCGCGGCCGCGCAGCACGGGCGTGCCCAGGGATTCAAAGTATTCCGGGCTGATGCGCGTCCACGATGCGCCGTTTTCTTTCCCAGGCTCGGGAAGGTGCTCTTCCGGGAATACTCCCGTGCTCCAGTTATTCTCAACCTGCGGAATGTACATGGCGTAGCTGGCGCTGCGAACGCCCGGCAGTTGTTTCAGCCGGCGCTGCAGTTCCTCATACATCGGCGGCAGCCGGTCAGTGGTGTAGCCGGCGAGCTCGGGGTCGAAGAAGGCGATGTAGCGGTTTTCGGCTTCGAACCCGAACTTCTGGTGCTCGAGGTTTCGCAGGCTTTGCGTTACCAGACCGGCAGCGGCCAGAAGAACCAGCGAGAGCGCGGCCTGCACCACGATGAGCGATCGCTGCGGCAAGGCGGAATGTTCCCGTGTGGCGCGGCCGGCGCCGCGCAGCGCCTCCACCGGGTTCGAGCGAGAGCCCAGCCAGGCCGGCAACACGCCGAACAGCAGTCCGGTTGCGATCGATACAGCCAGGGCGAACAGAAGCACCGGTGCGGAGGGATTTGTGCTGATGGGAACGAAGGCGCGCGCGGGATCAAAGACAATGCGCACCATGGCGCGGGCGCCGAAGAAAGCGAACAGCAGGCCGGCAGCTCCGCCCGCGACGGAAAGCGCAACGCTCTCTACCAGCGTGCTGCGCACCAGCCGGAGCCGCGAAGCGCCCAGCGCGGTGCGAATTGCCAGTTGCTGGCGGCGCGCGGCTGCACGCGCCAGCAGCAGGTTAGCCAGGTTGGCGCACGCAATCAGCAGCACCAGCGCCGACGCAGCGGTCAGCAGATAGAGCCCCTGTTTGAACTCGCTCTGCATCTGCGCTATGCCAATGCCGCCCGGCTCGAGCCGCAGCTTTTGCTTGCTGATCTCGGATCGCTGCTGGGTGGTGAGCCGCGAGGCGGCCATGAGCCACTGGCGCAGCTCAACATTCAACTCAGCTTCCACGGCGGCGGGCTTCGCTTCCGGCGGCAGGCGGCCGATTACATACAGCCAGTAGATGTTCTCATCCTTCAGCAGGGAACGATCGTCGCGCAGCAGAGGCTCGGTGGAAAGCGGCAGCCAGAACTCGGCAGGATCAGCGGCAATGCGATCGCCGAAGAATCCGGGCGGGGCCACGCCCACCACCGTGAACGGCTTGCCATTAATGTCGAGGCTCGAGCCCACGATGGATGGATTTCCCGCGAACCGGCGCTGCCATGCGCGGTAGCTCAGCACCGCAACCGGCGCCGCCGATGGTATGTCGTCGGCGGGCGCCAGCGTGCGGCCGAGCAGCGATGGAATTCCCAGGGTGCGGAAGTAGTTTCCCGATACCCACTCCGCCGATGAGCTTTCTGCCGGCGCCTGGCTATGCGCCGGGCGAACGCTGATCCGGATCGAGCTCCAGCTTTCGACCGCCGCCAGGTCCTGAAATGCCGGCGTGTGGTCGCGGAAGTACTGGTATTGCGCGTGCGAAAACAGGCTCCAATCGTCCTCCATCCCGCCCCAGACGCAGCAGTTGTCGCTATCGCCCACACGGTAGAGCTGCGATGGCTGCGCCACCGGCAACGATTTCAGCATGACGGAGTGGACCAGCATGAAAACCGCTGTGTTCGCGCCCACTCCCAGCGCAATCGTCAGGATGGCCGTGATCGCGAATCCAGGCGAGTTGCGGAACTGGCGTAGCGCCTGGCGGAATTCCTGAAGCAGAGTAGTCATGAATACTCCTGGGGCAGGCACACTACTGCACTGGTTATTGGACGCGCATGTGGGCCTGGGGTTAGAGGAAGCGCGCCGCGGGTACAATGCTGCGCACGAGGTGGTTGCAATGTCTCATCCTGTTGAGTGGCCGCGGCTTCCGAGGAGGCGCCGCAGCCGCCTGCCCCTGATTCTAGCCCTCATTGTCATCGCCGTGTTTTTGACCTTCCGCTCTGCCGTTTCCTATTACGTCGAGGCGCTCTGGTTCGGCTCCCTGGGCTATGGCGACGTCTTCTGGCAGAGCCTGCGTCTGAAATCCACCACTTTCATGGTGTTTTTTGCCGCCACGTTTTTCGCGCTGTACGTTCCATTCCTGCTGCTGAAGCGCAAATACCTGAGCCCTGACCTAGAGGCCCCCACCATCTATATAGGCGGGCGGCCCATCCATTTGCCGGTGGATCGCGCCATGCGCATTGTCGGGGGCCTGGTCGCGGTGGTCATTGCTCTGGCCGTGGGCGCCAGCATGATGCTGGAATGGCCAACCTTCGCGCTCTATTGGCATGCGCAAAGCGCCGCCGGCGCTGCAGACCCGGTTTTTTCGCGTTCGCTTGGCTTTTACTTTTTCCGGCTGCCGGTGTTGCAACTGGTTTCCGGATGGCTGCTGGGCATGGCGGTGGCCGTGTGCATCCTGGCCGGGGTGTTCATGGCGATCAGCGGTGGCGCCCGGGCGCTTAGCCGTGACCGCATTTTTGCGCCGGCGCGCTGGCGCGCCTTCTCGATCGCTTTTGCCGTTTTCCTGCTGGTGCTCGCCTTCCGCACGTGGCTTTCTCGCTTCGATCCGCTGTTCGATGACCATACGATCTTTTCAGGCGTGGGTTACACCGACGCGCATGTTGTTCTCCCCGGCCTGATGGTGGTTTCGGTCGCGCTCGGCATAGGAGCGGTGATCGCGGCGCTGAATGCGGTGCGCGCGGCGCGCGCGCGATTGCTCGTAATCGCGGTTGCGCCGGCGGCCGTGTGCTACATCGGCTTTCAACTTATTGCTTTGTATGTGGGAAGCTTCGTCGTAAAGCCCAACGAACTGGTTCGCGAGCGCCCTTACATTGCCCGCAATATCGAACTCACTCGCCAGGCCTGGGGGCTTGACCGTGTTGCCGCCCACGAGTTTCCGGCCGAGACGACCGTTGAAGCCCTGGACCCCGCGGGCAACCAGGCCACGCTGCAGAATATCCGGCTGTGGGACTGGCGCGCCCTGCAGGATACGTTGCGGCAGATTCAGGAGATCCGCACCTACTACGACTTTCCCGATATCGATATTGACCGCTACCCGATTGATGGATCGGTTCGGCAGGTTATGCTTGCCGCGCGCGAGCTCAGCATTGAAAAACTGCCCGAGAGCAGCCGCAACTGGATCAACGAAAAGCTGATCTACACGCACGGCTATGGCATCACCATGAATCCGGTAAACGGCTTCACTCCGGAAGGCCTGCCCACCCTCATCCTCAGCAATATGCCGGTGCAGAGCACATCGCCCAGCGTGAAGGTCACGCGGCCGGAGATTTACTTCGGGGAAATGACCAGCACCGACGTGTACGTGAAGACGCGCCAGCAGGAGTTCAACTATCCCCAGGGGCAGAGCAACAACCTGGCTTCCTACGAGGGCAATGGCGGCATTCAGGTCGGCGGTTTTCTGCGGCGGGTGCTCATCTCCATTGACCGCGGCGACCTGGGCAAGCTTCCGTTCAGCGACGACGTAAATTCCGAAAGCCGGCTGCTCATGCGCCGCAACATCCGCGAGCGCGTGCTGACCCTGGCGCCTTTCCTTACGTTTGACTCCGATCCCTATGTAGTGGTCGGCGAAGACGGCCGGCTCTCCTGGATGATGGATGGGTTCACCAGCTCAGGGAATTACCCGTATGCCCGGCATTTCGCCACGAATGCCGAGGGCGACGCCGTCAACTACCTGCGCAACAGCGTAAAGGCCGTCATTGACGCATATGACGGCACCGTAACGTTCTACGTCTTTGACCCGGAAGATCCCATCATTCAGGCCTGGCGCCGCATATTTCCGGCGCTCTTCAAAGACGCAAGCGCCATGCCGCCCGGCCTGGTGAAGCATGTCCGCTACCCGGAGATGCTGCTCAAGCTGCAGGCCCAGGTTTATGCGCTCTACCACATGGCCGATCCGGAAGTGTTCTACAACCGCGAAGACCTTTGGACGGTGGCCAACGAAGTGGGCATGACTCAGGGCGGCGAGCAGGCCACACAGCCCATGGAGCCCAATTTCGTGCTCATGAAGCTGCCGGGCGAAAGCGGCCTCGAGTTCATCGAAATGCTTCCCTTTACGCCTGCCAATCGCAACAACCTTATCGGCTGGATCGCGGGGCGCTGCGATGGCGCGCATTACGGCTCGCTGGTGGCCTACGCATTCCCCAAAAACCGCCTGGTGGATGGCCCCATGCAGGTGGAAGCGCGCATCGATCAGAATGCCCAGCTTTCCGGCCAGTTAACCCTGTGGAATCAGCAGGGCTCGCACGTGAGGCGCGGCACGCTGCTGGTGATTCCTTCAGGCCGCGGGCTGCTGTATGCAGAGCCGATTTATCTTCAGGCGGAACGCAGTCCCATGCCTGAGCTGCGCCTGGTGGTGCTGGCGCTGCAGGATCGCCTGGCCTACGGCCCCACCTTCGAAGCCGCGTTTACGGCGCTGTTCGGCGGCGCGGCTCCGGCGCCGCTCTCGGCCGCCGCCCCTGCTTCATCCGCGCCCGCCGGCAAACCTGGTGCAAACGCTTCCGGCGATGTGAGCGCGCTGATCAGCGACGCAGCGCGGGACCTCTCTGACTATCAGCGCCTGACCGCCGAAGGCAAGCTGGGCGAAGCCGGCCAGAAGCTGGACGAACTCAAACGCGTGCTGGGAGAACTGCAGAGGCGCAAACAGTAGCGTCCGGGCGAGCGCCAGAAGTTGCCGCGTTTTGGGCCCCGGATGCCAGTCCCGGGTATTGACAGGTGGTTGTCAAGGGAAAACAGAGGCTTCCCTGCGCCTGACCGAAGTGGCTTAACTCCCGCGGCATGCGGGAAGGAGGATGGCAGATCAGGTTGAGGCTGGTGCCTGTAACGACAAACCAGTCTTACGAAACCGGGATTCTGTAAATGTTTCTCCGAATGTTTGTTACGGTGTACGAGTATTTGTCTGGACCAATAAGCGAATCTATTCCTCTTGGCAGTACAATCACCCTCCTTGACGTCTTCAAATCTTCGGGGCCCCTCAATCCCTCGTGCGGGAAATCCGGGAGCCCGTGGGCATCGCCGGCCGGTAACAAGTACGTCTGCAAGTCCGGGTCAGGGCCAGGTTTCGGTGCAAATTGCAGGAACACATACTTCCCATCCACGCTCCACCATAAATTGCACGAGGCGCAAACCACCAACGCCGCTCTTCCCCCGCCATTCGGATAGGCCACTGTTCGATAAGGATGATCCTTATCCGTGTCGTCCTTCTCAAACACCATGATCCATCTCCCATCCGGCGATACCGACATCAGCTCCAGAATGGGTTGCTCCAGCAACTTCTGCCTTCCCGATCCATCCTGCTGGCGCGTGTAAACGTAATTCTTTCCGCCTTCGCTCGCCCGATAGACCAGGCTGCCATTCGGCAAAAACATCGGTTCGTCCTCGTTCTCTTCCGAGGCGAATTGGGCGGGAGAACTCCGGTGATCCGTTGATGCAATCCACAAATGCGCAACTCCCTTTTCATCCTTCTTCACAAAGGCCACACGGCTTCCGTCTCCCGTCACGGCATAGCTTGCGTAGTAGTTGAGAAGTGATGCGTCTATCCCATACCCCAGTACAATGGGCTCGCTCTTCCCGCTCGTCAGGTCGGTGCTCCACAATTCCGCTACGTCGTTCTGCCCAGCCTTCTTCAGGCAAAACAATTTCGTCCCGTCCCTTGACAGCGCGGTAGAGAACGCGTCGCCTTCGGATGACATCTGGTGGTCCCCCCTGGAATCGTGAAGCCAGATCGTCAAAGACTGTGTGCCCACCGAAGTTAGAAACGACCTGCCATCGGGAGCCATGGCAATCCCTTCCTCTTCCGTTGGCCCGGAAGTCACCTGCTCCGGTTCTCCTTCAGGAAATCGTTGTCTCCAGACGTGAAACCGCCCTCCCTGGTTCGTGCTTAAGTAAATCCACCTCCCATCCGGCGACCAGGCGCCGGTTGTACACTCGGCATCTGCTGGTCCCACCAGCTTCTCTGTGCCGTGGCCATCGAAGGGCACTGCCCGGCACTGCCCGATTTTCCCCTTTTCATCCATTTGCACCAGCAACACCCATTTACCATCAGGCGACAGATAAGCGTGATGTGCCATGCTCCGGTTTCCGGCGGGCAAATACACATCGCGGCTCTGCCCTCGCCCCTCGTCCGTCGTCACCACTCCCATGTGCAACCCGCTCTTGATCTCGGAAAACAGAAGGCGCTTTCCATCCTCAATCCATGTCAGAGACGAGGCGTTGGGCAGCATCAGGCGGGGCTCTCCGCCCAGCACGGGCACTACCCACGTGTCCCATGGGTCCACCGTGCCATACGCGATTCTGGCTCCGTCGGGCGCAAATGCCGGGCTCAGCTTCACCCCGCCGTCGTGGGTCTCCTGAACCGGCTCGCCTGTCGGCAGCAGCTTCACGTACACGTCGCCCCGCCCCAATAAAGTTCCGCTGCCCCTGATAAACGCAAGCAATCGTCCATCCGGCGACAATGCCGGGTACACCGCTGCATCCGTAAAGAAAGTCAACTGCTCCCATTTGGTAATGCGGTTTGGCGCAGGATGTGAAGACCGCAGATACAAATAAGCTGCCAGAGCCGCCGTGAACAGTGCAACGGCGAAGAACCCAGGCGCGAGCGTACCTTTGTGCTTTCCGGCTTTCTCCAACAGGACCGCAGTCGCTGATGACCGGCCGGATCCCGAAGGCGCCGGCTGTGCCGAGCGGCGGTCAGGAACCGCCGCGGCGACATGGCCAGAATCCGTATCCCGCTTAAGCCGCTTCAGTTCGGAACGCATTTCCGCAGCGCTCTGATAGCGGAGGTCAGGGTCTTTCTCTAAAGCCCGATTGACAATGTCTTCAAGTCTTGCAGGAATCTCGCTGTTGACGCGTCCTGCAGGCACGGGAGTCTTATGCAGGATTGCATCGAACATCGCGGCCGGCGTTTCCCCGTCAAATGGGAGCGTGCCCGTCGCCATTTCGTAAAGCACAACACCAAATGAAAAGAGATCGGTTCGGGCATCCAGGTCTTTGCCGAGCGATTGTTCGGGCGACATGTAGGCAACGGTTCCCAGCGCCATACCGGGACTGGTCAGGTGCTCTTCCAGCGACACTGTAGATTGCGCCGTTGCTCCGGGCATTCCGGTGTCGCGAAGCGCAGGCGTTACCTTGGCCAATCCAAAATCGAGAATCTTTGCATGCCGCCGCTTGGTAAGAAAAATGTTGGCTGGTTTGATGTCACGGTGCACAATCCCGGCGCTATGGGCCGCATCCAGCGCGTCGGCAATCTCGATGCCCAAGGAAAGAATCGCCTCAGTCTCTAATGCGCGGCCCGCGATCCTGTGTTTCAGCGTCATCCCATCCAAAAACTCCATGACAATGAAGGAGCAGCTCTCGTGCCTGCCGATCTCGTGAATCGTGCAGATATTGGGATGGTTTAGAGCCGAAGCAGCGCGGGCTTCACGCCGAAAGCGCTCGATTGCCTGCGGGCCCTGCGCCGCAGCCTCGGGCAGGAATTTCAGCGCGACGAAGCGGCGGAGTTCGGTGTCCTCAGCCTTGTAGACCACACCCATCCCGCCGCAGCCGAGCTTTGACAGAATCTTGTAGCGAGAAATGATCTTGCCTTCCAGTGGAGGGACAAGCCGATCCGGAAGCTGATCTGGTTCCAGCGTTCCGCCCTGAACTACCGCCCTCGCCGCGAGCTCGATTGCGGGAGTTCCGAGAAAGCTTCCCGCTTCCTGATCGGAGATGAGCAGAGACTGGACCTCCCACTCGAGTGCTGTGTCGCCCGCGCACGCCTGCCGCACAAACTCCTCCCGCTGGTCCTCCGGCAGTTGCAGGGCGGATTGCAGCAGGGCGTCAACTTCTTTCCAGCGCTCGGGATCCATCCGGGGATTCACCCTTCATTTCGCGATAGAGCCACGCCCGTGCCGTACTCCAGTCTCGCATCACGGTGATTGGAGAGACTTTGAGGACCTCTGCTGTTTCGTCCACGCTCAGTCCTCCGAAAAAGCGAAGTTCCACGACTTGTGCCTTGCGGGAATCAAAACGGGCCAGTGACAACAGAGCATCGTCAAGCGCAACGAAATCCTCATCGCGCTCACCGACCACGGCGGTACCCTCCAGAGCAACATGGTGAACCCCCGCTCCCCGCTTAAGGTTGTGCCGGCGGGCGTGATCCACCAGAATCCTCCTCATCAGTTGCGCTGATACCGCAAAAAAGTGGGCGCGATTTTGCCAGCGCATTCGCTTGTAGTCCGTTAGTCTTACGTAGGCTTCGTGCACCAGGGCGGTCGTTTGCAGGCTGTGCCCGGTCCGCTCCCGTCTCAAGTAATAGCGGGCCAGGCGGTGCAGTTCCTCGTAAACAATCGGCGTCAGCTTTGCCAGCGCTTGCTGGTCTCCGTCGGTCCAGGCGCGCAGAAGGGTACTCACTTCTCCGCACGGCGCCGGTGCGCTGCCTTCCTCTGGCGGCATTGGCTCCCCATCGCTCCTACACCGGCAGAATCATAGCCTTGCATCAGCGGTTCATTCAAGAAAGCGGAACCCTGTGATAGTTCCGCCCGGCCGATTGCGCCTATTTAAGTGAGCGGGAAAACCGGCATTGCGCCGGTTCTCAGAGTCAAGGCGTTCAGAACACAAAGGAGAGCAAAATGAAATTCAGATCATTCGTTATTTCCCTGGGCATGCTCGGCCTGCTGCTGCAGGCGGGATTGGCTGCTCAGGAGAATTCGCAACCGCGATACCGGGTCGTTGAACTCAAGGCGTTGGGCGGGACATACAGCCAGTCCTTTAGCTTGACGAGCACCGGCGTGATCAGTGGCCAGGCGAGCCTGGCTGGCGGAAACTGGCACGCGATCCTCTGGAACGGCTCATCTCAAACCGATCTCGGCACGCTCGGAGGCTTGAACAGCTCGGTGTTTGGCGCGCCCAACGCATTCGGGCAGGTTGTGGGTGCGGCCGAAACCTCTGATCCGGACCCGAACGGCGAAGATTTCTGCGGCTTCTATGCTTCAGGAGCGCCGCTATCGGGTACCACGTGCCGCGGGTTTTTGTGGCACGCCGGCTCGATGACCCAGCTCCCAACGCTCGGAGGCTACAACGGAGCGGCCAACGGCATTAACAGTCAAGGGGTGGTGGCGGGGAATGCAGAAACCGCGACCCCCGATCTCACCTGCCCGCCTTTTAATCCCAGCCAGGGGCAGTATCAGGTCTTAGAGGACAAGCCGGTCGTTTGGGAAAACGGCCACATCCACGAGCTCCCCACGTACGTCGGCGATCCGGACGGGTTCGCCATCGCGATCAACGACCACGGCCAGGTGGCCGGCGCGTCTGGAGTTTGCTCGGCATTCAATGCGATTGACGGTTTTTACATTTCACCGGTGCACGCTCTGCTCTGGGACCACGGCAGGACAATCAATCTCGGCAGCCTGGGCGGCGCGTTTGGCAACCAGGCCCACGGAATGAATAACCGGGGCCAGGTGGTGGGCGCCTCAGACCTGGCCGGCGATTCGGTCTTCTACGGCTTTGTCTGGAGCGAGCGCACAGGAATGCAGGCCATTCCTCCGGTTCTGGGTGACGCCTATAGCGCTGCCCTGGGCATCAGCGATCTTGGCGTAGTGACTGGGGTTTCGATTGATTCGACTTTTACCAACCTGCATGCTTTCGTTGTGGTAAACGGAGTGACCACGGACCTCAACACTCTCATTCCGCGCAATTCTCCCTTGCAATTGCTGACCGCGTGCGGCATAAATTCCCGGGGAGAAATCACGGGCCTGGCGGTTGAGAAGAGCACCGGCCAGTACCGCGGTTACCTGGCAATTCCCATCAGACAGCAATGACCGGGAGTAATTCGGGCAAGCCCCACGTCTCGTCTCACGAGACGTGGGGCGCTGTGCGACCACCTGGAATGTCCCCCGGGCCGTCTCCGCTTTTTACTGCCTCATTCACGTAACTGCAGCCGCTTATGGCTCGGGCGGCGGCGGGAGCTGCTTGCGAACCCCGGCGGTTGCCGTAGTGCCGCCATCGGCCGCCGCTTTCAATTCGCTCTGCCGGTACTTCGGCGCGCTCACGTAGCCATGAATATGGTTCTTGTTGAGCTGGTTGATCACCAGTTCCATGGGAGCCGCGGAATCGGGAGGATAGAACAGCACCGGCTGGAACAGGTTCACGTGCTTCTGCTGCATCCGGATGTCTTCCACCATCACATCGAGATCCGCGAATGAGCGTTTGGTGTCGGCCTTGCGCAGCGCAATGCCGACCGGCCCGGTGCGCTGGAACTGTTTGGATTTTGAAAGATCGAATTCGTAGTAATTGCGTTCGCCCTTCTTTTGCAGCACTACGACTTCATCATGCGTACGCGCGATGGAGCCGGAGAGCTCGGTTTTGGCGCCTTCCAGGTCCTGCTGCGTTTTGCCGATTGCCTGGTTCTCTTCCTCGAGCTTCGACTGCATTTCCTTCCAGCGCTTGTCGTTCTCCTGAGCGGCGCGGCGGCGCGCCACGGCGCCGGCGCGAGCGCCGGCCTGCTGTTCCCGGGCGCGTCGGACTGCGGCTTCCTGCGCTGCCTGCTCGGCCGCCGTCAGCGCATA
>JAFAIN010000010.1 GCA_019236695.1 Acidobacteriota bacterium
AAAATTGTCATCAGTACCGATTCGCACCACACTTCGCACATGGAAAAAATCCGCTACGGCGTCCTCCAGTTGCGCCGCGCCTGGCTCACCCGCGATGACGTCCTGAACACGCGCGGCCCAGAAGACTTCGCCCGCACCATGAAACGCTACTGGTGAGTTGAGCGATTGGGCTGCTCCGGCAATAGCTCAATAAACCGATAACTCAATAGCCCAATCGGCGGGTCAGTTCTGGTTTGGGCGCTGCAGGCCGGTGGGGGTGAAGGTGACCTCTTTATGGATGTTTTCGGCTCCGAGCGGCCCCACCGGGACGCCGTTGAACGAAACCTCAACTCCGCCCGCATTGCCAATACTGAGAATCAGCTTGCGTGAAGCACGGAATTGGCGCCGCTGGTCTGAGGGAGCGAGAATGCCCTGCATCAGGCTCTGATCATCAGCCGTAACCGCCAGCCAGGAGGGCTCATTGACCTTGATCGTCACAATGAACTGGTCGACTGCCGGCACGGCCGCCGCCACCCTTGGCAAAGTCACGGAGGTCACGCCGGCCATGGGCTTTTGGCCAGGCTCGGTGCCGGGTTTCGGAGCGTTTTCCAGGGGAGCGGCTGTCGAGCCTGGCCGGGTTCCGCCTGAGGGCGCTGGAGAAGCGGCCGCGGGGGAAGCGGCCGCAGGGCCGGAGTTTTCCGGCGGCGGAGTCTGGGAGCGCGCCTCCGCGGCAGAAACGCGGCGCATATCGGGCTGCGCCCGGGCGCCATGCCAAACCGAATAGAGCGCGTGACGATAATGCCAGGCTGAAACCACCGCAACCAGCGTCACGGCGAACAGTGCGCCCAGCCGCAGCCAGCGGGCTGCCTCTTCAGGCTTGTGCGACGGAACCGGCAGCTCGGGGCTTTCCAGTTCGCCTGCTGCCGCCAGGTATTCGGTAACGCACTGGTCTTCGTCCAGGCCGAGATGGCGGGCATAAGCGCGCACAAAACCGCGATTGAAGATGCCGCCGGGCAGCCGGTCGAATTTCTCAGTTTCCAGCGCCCGCAGCATGCGGGTGCCGATTTTCGTGGCTGCGGCGATGTCTTCGAGTTTGACGCCGCGATTTAGTCGTTCGCGCTCCAGTCGCTCGCCAAATCCCGACAAGGAGCCTCCTGGCCTGCGTTTGGCTTGCTGGGAACCCTTGCGACATCATAGGCAGCGCCCCGCTTCCGCGTCAAAGGAATTGCTGGCCGGAGGGCCTGACTTCAGTGGTTCCCCCTGGCGGGGGGAGCATTGAGGGCGCGCGCCCGGAAGCGCAAGGTGACTTTGGTGTTCGGCTGCGGGTTACCGGAAAGCTTGCCGGGTGGTTACCAAGTTTATAATCCGCGAAGATGGCAGACACGCCGGGAATCCAGTCACGGCAGCTGCACGAGCTCTCGATTTTCCACGACGTAGCCAAAGCACTTACGTCTTCCCTCGAGCTCAGCGCCGTGCTGCAGACGATCATGGACAAGGTGGCGGAATTCTTTCGCCCCGACACCTGGTCGCTGTTGATGGTGGATGAGCACAGGAACGAGCTCTACTTCGCCATCGCGGTGGGCGATGCCGCCGAAATGCTGAAAACCGTGCGTTTGCGCATTGGCGAAGGAATTGCGGGATGGGTGGCGAAAAAAGGCGAGCCCATGATCGCGCCTGACGTTACGCACGACCCGCGATTCACGCGCCGCGTTGACGACCTCACCAACCAGGAAACCCGCTCGATCATCTGCCTGCCGCTGATTGCCCGCGACCGCGTCCTCGGCGTCATCCAACTGATCAATGTCGGCATGGGCGCATTTGGCGAGAGCGAGTTGTTCTTCCTGAGATCGCTGTGCGATTTCGCCGCCATTGCCATCGATAACGCGCGTTCCGTCGAGCGAATCCAGGAACTGACGGTCACCGACGATTGCACCGGGCTGTTCAATGCGCGGCACTTGTATAAGACGCTCGACGCGGAAGTTTACCGGTCGTCCAGGTTCGGCTATGAGTTCAGCGTCATCTTCCTCGATCTTGACCGCTTCAAGCTGGTGAACGACACGCACGGCCACCTGGTGGGCAGCAAGCTGTTGCACGAGGTCGGGCAGGTGATCAAGCAGAATCTGCGGCTGATTGATTTTGCCTTCCGCTACGGCGGCGACGAATTTGTTGTGCTGCTGCCGCAAACTTCCAAGCAGCAGGCCACTATAGCCTGCCGCCGGCTTCTCGATGTGATTCGCGGCTACCAGTTCCTGCATCAGGAAGGGCTCGACCTCGCTGTGCGCGCCAGTTGCGGCGTTGCCACATTCCCCGGCGATGCCTCCACCGCCCACGAGATCATTCGCCAGGCCGACGAGATGATGTACGTGGTGAAAAATACCAGCCGCGACAACATTGCCGTGACCAACATCGGCCTGCTGCAGACAACCTAGCGGAAAAGGCAAAAGGCAAAAGGCAAGAGGCAAGAGGCAAAAAGTGCGTCCGGAGGGTGGCGCCGCTCCCGGGCGCTACGCGGCATGCGGCAGGTGGGGCCGCGCCGCTGCAGCCGGCGGCACCAGCGGAAATTCCACTTCAAACCGCGTTCCTTTTCCCGGCTCGCTGGAGAAATGTATCGAGCCGTGGTGCGCTTCAATGACGCGCTGGGCGCCTGACAATCCCAGGCCGGTTCCGTTCGCCTTGGTGGTGAAGTAAGGAGAAAAAATCTTCTTGAATGCGTGTCGCGGTATGCCAATGCCGGTATCGCTCACGGTTACACGCCCGCGGCTCCGCTCAGCGCCGCATCGCCCGGTTTTCAGTTCCAACTCGCCCCCGTCGGGCATGGCCTGTAGCGCGTTGATCATCAGGTTTACAAAAACGCGGCGCAGGTCGGCTGCGTTGGCCTGTACCCAGCCTGCATCCTGCAGTTCCTGCCGCACCGCCACGTTCTGGTGCGATGCCTGCAGAATGGGCTGCACCAGTTCCAGGCTCTCTTCCGCAATGCAGCGAAGCTCCAGCGGCGCCATGTCGCCGGAGCTGTCTTTGAGGTGCTGCCGCAGCCGGGTAACGATTTCGGCCCCGCGCAGGATGGCCTGGTGAGCAATCGCGGTGTAGGGGCGGCGCTGTTCCGCGGGCTTATGCTCGCGCATTTCCATCAGCGTGACGGCTTTGTCGAGCGTGTCGAGAACATTATTGAAGTCGTGCGCCAGTCCGGCCGTCATTTCGCCGATGGCCCGCCCGCGTTCGGTTTCTTCCAACCGGCGGTAAAGCGCCGACAGTTCGCTGATGTCGCGAATCACCAGCAGCGCGCCGGCAGGCTTCCCTTCCCGCACCATGGCTGAAACCGAGAGCAGGGTGTCGGCACACTGCTCGTCGGCGAATCTGAACTGCAGGCGCTCGCCGGGCACCGGTTCGCCGCCGAGAGCACGAGCCACGGCCGCTCGGATATGCGCCAGCGGGCGCTCCCCACCTTCGCCAGCGCCCTCCTCTCCCTCGAGCTCGTGGATGCTCATGCCGCACAATTGGCGGCGCGTCTTGCGGAGGAATCGCTCAGCGGGGGAGTTTGCTTCGACGATGCGGCCTTCCGAATCGAAGATGATCACCGCGTCAGGCAGACTTTCCAGCAGCGTGCACATCCCAACTTCACGTGACTCACGCCGGTGCATCACAAAATCCTCGGGTCGTAATTATTACGATGGGATGATGGTGCGGCGCGGATGCCCCACGATGCAGATGAATCCGCCTGAGTTGTGCGCCATATTGAGCAGCGGAGCAGGTTTGGCCCTGCGAGTGGCCTGAAATCAGGAATTCAGGCCTGGGCCGCGGCCGCAATGCTGTCGTAAAACGTGAAAAGCTGTTCCACTTGCGTCACCCTGAGAGCTTCGTGCACCCGTTTGCTCACGCCGACCAGGGCGAGGACCTGGCCTTTTCCTTTTCGTGATACGTAGCTGCCCACCAGGGCGCCGATTCCCGCGGAATCCACGTAGGGAACTTCGGTGAAATCAAGAATCAGGATCGAGCTGCTCTCGCTGCGGAGCTGCCTCTGGAAGTCGAAGAGATTGGCCAGGGTGAGTGGGCCGCTGAGCCGCCAGGTGCGCTGCCCGGGCGCAGGGCCATCACTGGGTTGAATGGTCAGGGGACCGTCAGGCATTGCAGGATCATAGCCTCAAAATGTTAAGTTTGCATAAAAATCTCCGTCTCCGTGGCTCGACATCAGGAGCCGCGGCATAATGCCGGCAGTACAATGAGTCTTCCTTTATGCAAAGCCAGGACACTCCGGAGCAGCAGGTTGTTCCGGGACAGGCCCATTCGGCTCGCGCGAGGGCTACTCGCGCGCCGGGAGCCAGGGCGAACGGGTCTGACCCGGCGGCAAAGCGCGGGCGCACAAAGCCGCCGGTTGACCTGCATGATCCCTCGCTTTACATCAATCGCGAACTGAGCCTGCTTGCCTTTCAGAGCCGGGTGCTTGAGGAGGCGCAGGATGAATCGAATCCGCTGCTCGAGCGCGTCAGCTTTCTCGCCATCGTCGGGTCGAACCTCGATGAATTCTTCATGGTGCGGGTTGCCGGTCTGATGCGGCAACTGGAAGCCGGGGCTACCGAACCCGGCGCCGACGGCCTTACCCCGGCCGAACAACTGGACGCCATTCGCACCGCGGTGGGCACGCTGGTGTCGAGCGCGCAGCGCTGCCTTCACCAGAAGCTGCTGCCGGCCCTCGACCGTGAAGGCATTCGCTTTATCGAATATCCCGAACTGAATGGCCGGCAGCGCCAGTTCGTAGACAGGTATTTTTCCGATGTGGTGTTCCCGGTGCTCACTCCGCTGGCATTCGATCCCGGCCGCCCTTTCCCGCACATTTCGAACCTGAGCGTAAACCTTGCCGTGCTGATTCGCGACACCAAAGGCGAGGAACGCTTTGCCCGGGTGAAGGTTCCGGACACGCTTCCGCAGATTGTCGCGGTGGAACGGGCTTCGACCAAGAAGACGGAGAAGACGCAGGCGTTTATCTGGCTGGAAGACCTGATCACGGCGCACCTGCAGGCTCTGTTTCCGGGCATGGAGATCCTGGAATCGCATGCCTTCCACGTCACGCGAAACGCCGACATCGAAATCCAGGAACTGGAAGCCGGTGACCTGCTGGAAACCACCGAGCAGGGTCTGCGCCGGCGCCGCTTCGGCGATGTAGTGCGGCTGCAGGTGGGCATCAATACGCCCCGGCACATGATGCGAATCCTCATCAAGAACCTGGAGGTGGATCGCAAAAGCATTTACCGCATTAAAGGCAGGCTGTCGTTCTCGCGGCTCCGCCACCTTGCCGCCATCGAGCGTCCTGACCTGAAGTGGCCCGGCTTTGTCCCCGCGGTTCCACCGCCGCTCGACGAAAATAAGGAAGACGAGGATATGTTCGCGACCATTCGGCGGCGCGACATCCTTTTTCATCACCCCTTCGATTCCTTCACTCCTGTAGTCGAACTGCTGGACCAGGCGGCCCATGACAATAGCGTGCTCACCGTGAAGATGACGCTCTACCGAGTGGGCCGCAATTCGCCCATCATTGCGCAACTGCTGCACGCAATTGAGGATGAAAAGCAGGTGGCGGCAATGGTGGAACTGAAAGCGCGCTTCGATGAGGGCAGCAACATTGAATGGGCGAAAGCGCTGGAAAAAGAGGGCGGCCATGTGGTGTATGGGCTTCCCGGGCTGAAGGTCCACGCCAAAGCCGCTCTGATCGTGCGGAATGAAGGCGAGGAGATTCGCCGCTACGTCCACCTCGGCACCGGCAACTACAACCCCGTAACCGCGCACGCCTATACGGATGTTGGGCTGTTCACCGCCGACGAGGACTTCGGCGCCGACGTAACCGACCTGTTCAATTTCCTTACCGGGTATTCCGCAAAGAAGGACTATCGCAAGCTGCTGGTGGCGCCCATCAACCTGCGCGGCCGGTTCGAGGAACTGATCGCGCAGGAAATTCGCCACCAGGCCGCCGGCGGCAACGGCCGCATGATTCTGAAGATGAATGCGCTGACCGATGAGCGCATGATCCGGCGGCTGTATGAGGCTTCGCAGGCAGGCGTGAAAGTAGACCTTCTGGTGCGCGGCATGTGCTGTTTGAAGCCGGGAATTTCGGGCGTGAGCGAAAACATTCGCGTCATCAGCGTGGTGGGGCGATTCCTCGAGCATAGCCGGATTTATTACTTCCATAACGGCGGCGACCCGCTGATTCTTGCGGGAAGCGCTGACCTGATGGAGCGCAACCTCGATCGCAGGGTGGAAGTGCTGTTCCCCATCGAGGATCGCCGGCTCATCCGTCATCTGCACGAGAAGGTGCTGGAACTCTACCTCTCGGACAACGTCAAGGCGCGCGAAATGCTGCCTGACGGCCGCTACCTGAAGCGAAAGCGCCCTCCGGGTTCCCCACGCATCAATGCCCAGGAAGAACAACTGAGCCGGCGCGCCGGAAACGGGCGCGGTTGAAAGGCTGGTTCGCATTGCCCGGCTCTTTTCCCCGGGATCGCGCCCGGGGCTACGCTCTTTCGCCCTCTTCGAGGGCTCAATGGCTGCATGGCTGACTGGCTCTAATGCGGCTCCGCCCCTGTGCTCGGCATGACACGAAGGGAACGGGAAAGCGCAAACCTGCAGCCTGCGAAGCGGGCGACAGAGACTAGCCCGGGGCGTAAGCCCCGGGACAGCTTATCGACAGGTGCTCGAGCCCCGCAACGCGGGCGACAGAAATGTGTTCGTGGCGCAAGGTTTCTTTCGCCCTCTTCGAGGGCTGGTTCTAATTGGCCGGCTCTTTCCCCGGGCTGGCGCCCGGGGCTCTTTCGCCCTCTTCGAGGGCTGGTCCAATTGGCCGGCTAGCCCAGGGCTTACGCCCTGGGCTAGTCTATTCCGCCCGCTTCGCGGGCTGCGCCCCTGGCACGACCCAAAATGATAGTAAGCGGTGATCTTCGCGCGGGACCCTGGGCTAATCTATTCTGCGCTCTTTCGCCCTCCTCGAGGTCTGGTTTTTTGCCTGAAGTTCGCTGTGACCCGCTAACTGGCTACAACTGCGCGATAGACTTTCTTGATGCCCCTCCTCTCCTCCCGCCGCATTCGAGAACTTGCGATTCAGGCCGGCTTTGAGGCAGCCGGCGTATCGGGAGTTTGCGCGGAAGACCTTCCCGAGCTGGCACATTTCGAAGAATGGATTGAGCGCGGGCATGCCGGCGAAATGGAATACCTGAAGAAGAGAGATGAGCAGGGGCGGCTTACGCGCGGTGCCCTGGACCGGGCAGCTCCGTGGGCACGCTCGGTGATAGTGTGCGCGGCCGATTACAGCACCCGGTTTCCGTTGTCCACCGAGTGCAGTGAGCCGGACCGCGGCTGGATTTCGCGTTATGCCTGGAGCAAGACCGATTATCACGACGACGTGCTGGCGCGGCTTCGCGGCCTCGAGCAGAAAATCAGGGAAGCCGCCGGGCCGGCTGCGGTTCGCACCTGGTGCTACGTGGACACTGGTCCGCTGGTGGAACGGGTGTATGCGCGCCATGCGGGCGTCGGCTGGATCGGCAAAAACACCTGCGTCATCAACCAGCAACTGGGGTCGTGGACCTTCCTGGGCGTGATCCTTACGTCTGCCCAGCTTGTTGCGGATGCGCCCGCCGCCGATCGCTGCGGCAGTTGCACGCGCTGCATTGACGCCTGCCCCACCGCCGCCCTGATTGCTCCCTACCAGCTCGATTCGCGGCGCTGCATTGCCTACCTCACCATTGAGAAGCGCGGCGATATACCCGAAGAGCTCCGCGGCGGCATGGGCCGCAACGTTTTCGGGTGCGATATTTGCCAGGATGTGTGCCCCTGGAACTCCAAGGCAAGGCATGCCCGTGCCCACCATGCGAAAGGCGCGCGCGAGGAGCTGGTGAATCCCGCGCTGGAATGGCTGGCCTCATTGACCGAGGAAGAATTCCGCCGGGTGTTTCGCAACTCTCCGGTGAAGCGCGCCAAATATTCGGGGCTGCGCCGCAATGTTGCGATTGCAATGGGCAACAGCGGCGACGCCCGGTTTGTTCCCCCGCTGAAGAAACTGGCAGCCGATGGCGATGCGGTGGTCGCCCGGCACGCGCGGTGGGCTCTGAAAAAGATTGAAGAAATTTGAAATTTCAAATTTCGAAATTTCGAAATTTCGAAATCGAATGCGGTGGTCGCCCGGCACGCGCGGTGGGCTCTGAAAAAAATTGAAGGAATTTGAAATTTCAATAAATGTTGCGGCGGTTCAGTAGGCAAAGTATGGGCCGGTTCCGCCCGGCGTGCTCTGGCCTTCGATTGCGGTAAACACGTTGCGGCCGAAAAAGAATGGCAAGCCCCAATCGAACGCACCCGGGCTGGCTCCGCCCAGATCGTTGAATGCGGTGTACAGGGAATTCAGCGTGCTGGCATTGGCAATGCTGAAATTCACATCATTGCGGGAGCCGTTCGCGCCGACATTCGTCGCCGTAAAGGTGGCCAGCGCCGCAGGGCAGTAGAAGCCGGTGTTCGGGGCCGGGCACTCTGGAAGGCCGGTTGCCGCGGTATTGAGAAAGAAAATCCCGTTCGAGCCGCTGTCGATATAGCTCTGGCTGTAAGCCGACCCATGGAACTGCGTGGTGAAGTTGCCCGTGGCGTCGAGGGTGAACACGGTGGCGCTGCCCAGGCCGTTATTGCTCTGCGTGCCTATACCGAATACCAGAGTCCCCGTAACGGTGGCGGCGCCTTCCGTGGAGATGGCGGGCAGTTCAAGAATACTGCCGTTGTTGTCGCCCGGAAACATCCATACGGGGTTCTGCAGTTGCTGGTTCAGGGCCGCTTCGGTCTGCGAGCAGGCGGAGGAAGAGCAGGAAAAATAAAAACCTGGATTGGAGCTGCCGGTCAGGGTGCACGCGCCTCCACAATCCTGGCGGAACGGGCCGATACCGAGAACGCCGTTGGCCCCGAGCGCGTCCGCCGTCTGCTGGGCGGTGAGGCCGGTATTCGTACAGGACTGCGGAGCGCTCGTAACACTGCCGCCGCCAATCACCTGAATGGGAACGCCGGCCGCCTTCTCGCCGCCGATTTGAATGTCAGCAAACTGTACCGGCCCCCAGGTGTAGCCGGCTACAAATTGCGCACACTCCTCCAGCGCATTCCCGGCAGCGTCGTTTTCCTGAGGCAGCGGCAGCGCCAGCACTCCCGAAATCAGGCGCAACCCCTCCGAGCCGGTATCCACCTGGACATGATCGATGGTCTGGCAGTTGGAGGTGCGCGGCACGCATACCGTAACGCTGACATAGGCAATATCAGACTGCAGCGAGCCGGCAGGGCCGCCATCCACGACAATGGGCACGATGTTCTGGCCGGTTGAGGGCTGCGAGCTGCTGTTGCCGCTGATGGAGCTGGAGCTTCCCGAGCCGCAGCCGGAAAACATGAGAGCTGCTGCTGCAACCAACGCCGCTGGAGGCAAGGCGCGGAGAAAGTGTTTGCTGGCGGGCATTTTTACCTGATACCCAAAGCTATCTGACATCGGGCCCCCGGATTCCGTGTGGCATGAACTGGGGAACGTACGCCTGGCCTGAGAACGAGCGCATGTGGCCGCTGACCCGCACCACCAGCCCAGGTTCCTCGACCGAGAGCGGCCCCCGGCGCGCATGCCTGGCCTGGGCTGCCTGCTGGAACTGAGCAAAATAAGGGCCCAGCACCTGCTTCATGTCAGGCATGGCAGGCCCCTGCCAGGCCACGCCGAACACGATGCCCGCGGGCGAGGCGTATTCCCTTACCACCGCTCCGGCGCCATATTGCAATTCATGGACGTCGTAGCCTGCGTAGTGAGTGACGTGCACGGCGGCATGCATGCGCCGGCTGTCGCTTTCCACCGAGGCCACATTGTCGCCCAGCGATGCGGCCGCGGCCGAACAAAGCATGGCCACGGCAAGCGATACGAAACCGCAGGTTTTTAATGGCATGGATCTGGAAAGTTGGTGGAATCCGTTTGATTTCAAGAACACGTTCATCGAGCAAAAGTTGCCGCGGTTCAAGCTCCCGGAATGTTGGATGCAGCGCGCGCAAAGGCAGCAGCCGTCAACCGGTGTTCCTGAATCCCTGAAACACAAACTGCAGGGCTTCTTCAATATGCTGGGAGACAAACTGCGGGCTGTGGCGCCCGGGGTAGATGTGAACCGTGTGGGGCACGCGGCGGCCGTCCAAAAGGCGGTCGAGCGCGCGGGTTCCTGCGTCAAACCCATAATCATCCTGATCGCCTGTGGCGGCGTAAATGCGGAGCCCCCCGAGGTTTGCCTTTCGGGCAAAGACAAATGGGGTATTGGCCCGCCAGAACGCTTCATCCACGGGCGTTCCGAATGCCGGGCCAATGAATCCCGCCAGGTTCATTTGCGATATGCCGTGCGGCAGGGCTTCCATCAATGCGGGCATGAGCGCGGCTACCGAACTGAACATTTGCGGATATTTGAAGGCAAAGCGCAGTGCCCCATAGCCGCCCATGGAAACGCCGGCGATAGCGCGGCCTTCGCGGGCTCGCGAAATGCGCAGCAGGCGCTCCATATGCGGAATGAAATCGCGGATAAAGAACTCCTCGTACCGGGAGCGGCCGTCGCGCGAATCAATGTAAAACGAATTGCCGGCTGCCGGGGTCACGATGACGAATTCACCGAGCTCTTTTTTCTCCTGCGCCTCTTCAAGGATGGTCCAGGCGCCGCTGGAAACCAGGAAGTTCTGGTCGCCGCCGATGCCATGCAGAAAATAGAGGACGGGGAATTGCCGGTGCGGCTGCGTGTCGTAGGAGGGCGGCAGCAGCGCGCAGAAGCCCACCGGCCGGCTCACGTACTGGCTGCGCATGGCGCCGCACTGCACCCGGCCTCCGGCAGCCGGGGGAGCGCCTTCTGAGCTCAGCGCGGCGAGCGTGCAGAACAGCGGAGCAGCCCAGAGCAAGCGAAGCAGAAGCATGTCAATACATGTCAATGTGCAAAGTGAACTGTGCAAAACCGGCACGGCCCCCGTTCCGGCTTTGCAGGGTTCACAATTCCAGTTTCAACATTCAATATAATCTGCTTCTCATTATCAGATGACTGCACCCGCCAATTCGCCAAGCCTGCTCAACCCGCGCGCGCCGTGCGAAGTGGCGCCGCTGATCGCGGTTGAGGATTTCGGCCCTGAGTGGAGCCCAGGGCGGGCGGCCCAGGCCTGCCTCGAACTGGAACGCGGCGGCATCCTCAAGTTTTCCGGCGTGCCGTTTGAACTGCCGCAGGCCGATATTGCATTCCTGCTGAGCTATGCGGCGCGCGATTCACGCTTCCACAAGAACGTGAGCTACCGCCCGGCCAGCGGCGTGCTTCGCGGTTTTGCCGGCGACCCGGCATCGGAAGAGCGTACGCAGTGCATTCTGCGCACCTATTCGCAGAACGTGGTTGCCTTTGCCGCAAAGCTGCTGGCGCCCTATGCCGGGCGGTGGACTCTGGATTTCGCCAGCTTCAGGCCGCTGGAAGAAGCCGGGCGCAGCCTTTCGCTGCACAAGCGCAATGACCTGCTGCATGTTGACGCTTTTCCTTCGCGGCCCACTCGCGGCGCGCGCATTTTGCGGGTTTTTACCAATCTGAATCCCGCCGAGCCGCGGGTGTGGAATGCGGGCCTGGCTTTTCCGCGGCTGGCCGAGCAGTATGCTGCCGCCGCCGGCCTTTCACGGTTCTCGGCGCCCGGGCCGTTGCGCCGTATTTCCCGCAGCCTGGCGCTGCGCTCCTCGCGCTCGCCTTATGACAGCTTCATGCTCCATTTCCATGACTGGATGAAGGAAAACGCAAGCCTGCAATCCGGGCTGCCGCGCAGGCAAGTGGAGTTTCCGCCTTCCTCCACCTGGCTGGTATTCACCGATGGCGTGCCCCATGCCGTGATGTCGGGGCGATTTGCTCTGGAGCAAACCATTATTGTTCCGGCCCAGGCCATGGTGGCGCCGGAACTGGCGCCCATCCGCGTGCTGGAAAGGCTGGCCGGAACGAAGCTGGCGTGAACCGGGACAGTGCGAAACTGCGAGAGTGCGGAAGTGCGGAATTGATTCGAGGCGCCGCGCGGATTATGAATCGGCAGGCTGGCGCAAATCGCTGGGGCAATCGTGGCGCTTCAATTCCGCAATTCCGCACTTCCGCAATTCCGCAATTAAAAAACCCTCCCTTTGCGGAGAGGGTTCGCCGAGATTTGCGAAGCGCGGGCTCAGTTCATGCGCGTTACGTTGGCCGCCTGAAAGCCTTTTGGGCCTTTCAGGAGATCGAATTCCACGTTCTCGCCTTCATTCAGGGTACGGTAGCCGTTTTCCTGAATGGCAGAAAAGTGCACGAACACGTCTTCTCCCGTGGAGCGCTGGATAAACCCGTACCCCTTCGCCCCGTTGAACCACTTGACTGTTCCCCTCTCTCTCACAAACGACTCCTTTCAACTCTCAACGTGAAAAATCGGGCCGCGGCGCCGCTGCATGTGAGCCCTGAAAAACAAAAGAGTTCCGCTGCCCGGCAAAGCTTCCCGGCAGCCGAACCCGTTTCCCTCCTCCGGTTGTCACCTTCAGCAGCACAAAACATCAACCCGTGCCTGCGTTTGCAGGCCTTTGCCGCCGGTTTGAAGCCCGGCGCGGACGGCATCATATTCAGGAACTCTGGAAAAGGCAAACGATTTTTGCGGGCTCCGGGCGGGCAGGGAGTCTCATTTTGAGGCTGGAGCGGGTTTCCGCGGAAATGGCAGCAGAGTTCAGGCGGCTTGGCCGTGCGGCTCTGCGCGGCGGTGCACAAGCTGCACGCGGTGGCGGCGGCGGTCAAGCCGCACATAATGCGCCGCCGAACAGGCCCGGCACAGCCACACCACTTTCTGCTTCAGGTGAGCCGGAAGGCCCCAGTTTTCAGGATCATCGATGGGAAAGGCATACACTTTGCCGTCGCCCAGGCGGCGAAACTGCTCGGCACAACTGGCGTTCGCGCAGCTACTGAGGTCGGGAACTTCCGCGCTGGATTCGTGCTGGCTCATGCTGCACCCGGAAATTTCCACCTCGTTGCATTAGGGCGCGCCACTTCGTTCAGGGTACGCCTGAGATCCTCGAGGACAGGCAGGATCGTAAGCGCCAGTTCGCGGGCGCGCTGCCGCGTGAGCTCGCCTCCCGGGGGGCACTGCTCGAGGCACCCTTCCAGCCGGTGTGCCAGGTCAACCGGCAGCAACGGGCGGAACTCCAGCAGCCTTCCAATGTGCTGCTCGCAGGCCGAATGCACCGCTTCCTCGGGCGGCACCGTATCGCTGGTGAGCAACTGGGCCGCCACAAACAACTGTTCGGCGGCATAGCCCAGGGCCAGCACGTCGTCCCATTTCAATGGCTGCGCCACGATAAATGAGATGCTGCATTCGCGAGCACCGCAACCGGCTGCCGTGGGCTGGATGGCTGGATGGCTGCACGGCTGATAGCTGGATGGCTGGCCCTGCACGGAGGGGCGTGGGGCCGGGTGCTCTCTCCCGGCCTCCGCGGCTTCAGGGCTCCGCTCGGAATTGTTCTGCCGGGCGCGGTATGTTTCAATTCTGCCGTGCGTGAGCCCCGCAGGAAACTCGCCGGCGAGGAGAGCCTTTATGAGGCGGCGGTGCGCGCGCTGGCGCGCCGCATGCGTTCGGTGGCGGAGCTCAAGCGCCTTCTGCGGGCGCGGGCGGCGCCCGGCTGCGAGCCTCTCCTGGAAGCCGTAATTGCCCGGCTGAAGCGGCAGGGCTATGTGAACGACACAGCTTATGCGGCGGCGTATGCAGTGCTTCGCCGCGAGAACCAAAAATTTGGCCCGCGCAGGGTGCGGGCCGACCTGGCCGCCCGCGGAGTGCATCCGGAAGTCATTGCCGAGGCGGTGAAACAATGTTACGCCGCCGGCGACGACGCGCAACTGGCGCGCGACTTCCTGCGGCGAAGGCGCATTGGCCGGCCGCGGGACAGCCGTGAAGCGGCGCGCGCATTCCGCGCGCTGTTGCGCGCCGGCTTCAGCCCGGAAGTGAGCCTGCGCATCCTGAAAACGTGGAAAGTGGATGACGATACGCTCTCCGCATTGGAGAGCGAAGCGGAAGCCGAGCTGAATGGCTGAATGGCTGCACGGCTGAATGCCCGGCCGGGGAGCCGGCATCGCGAGCACCCGCAGAGCTGCGGGAAGCATCGAAGCTCGAAGCGCGCCGTTTCGCCGAATCTGTCTCAGGATTTAGAACTGTGACTCGATACTTTGTTTCCCCTACCGAGATAGCCTCACTGCAGAATGGCGCCCGCTCAACCCCCGTGGAAGCCGATCTGCTGGCCGCCGCCCTGGAGCAATCTGCGGCCGTCGTTGTGCTGCGCGCGCGCAACAGCTCCGAGCGCCTTCTGGCTTCCGTGCGCCGCACTGTACCTCTGAATTACGAGGCCGGCGGATTTCTGGGACTTCAGGATATCGAAGTCCATGCCGAGCCCGCCGGAACTCCCGCCAAAACCATTTGGCGGCGCTGGTTTCGAACCTGAGCGGTCCACCGCGGAGGCACTGAGCCCGGAGCAGGTCGCTGAGGCCGCCATACGCGCGAATGCGGCGCTCAGCCAATGTTATAATCTGCGTTCGCCTTCCTTCCGTGCCGCCACCCGCGGCGCAACAGCATGCAACGCTGTGGGCGCGTAGCTCAACTGGCAGAGCAACTGACTCTTAATCAGTAGGTTGAAGGTTCGATTCCTTCCGCGCTCACCAAACTGCAGAACATCGCGAGAGTGCTGGATCAATTGCCTGCTACACTCGACGGGTTCGCGGCCCCCTGAAGCATTCAACGGTCACAGGGGTGGGACGCAGTCCGCTGGTGCAAAGCTGGCCGGAGATTTGCGCTTGGCGCACCAATTCAGTACTCCGCAGGCAGAACAGCTCTCGCTTGGGAAGGAAGCATGAATCACCGTCTGCCAGTCGAGCCGCAACATCTTGCCGCGTTCTGCCTCCGGAACGGTATCCGGAAGCTCTCGCTGTTCGGATCCGTGCTCAAGGGGACATCTCGCGGGGATAGCGATATTGACCTATTGGTGGAGTTCGAACCCGGATGCACGCCTGGTTACTTCGGGCTTCTAGAGATGGAGCGTGAGCTCTCGGCCATGCTCGGTGGCCGCAGGGTTGATCTGCGCACTCCGGGAGAGCTGAGCAAGTACTTCCGAGATGAAGTGATGCGGACGGCTGAGGTGCAGTATGCGACCTGACGACGCGGGTCGCCTCCAGCACATGATCGACGCCGCCGAAGACATGTTGCGATTCGTCGCCGGTCGGTCGCGCGGCGACCTCGATAGCGACCGCCTGCTGCTTTATGCGCTGGTCCGCGCGCTGGAAGTCTTTGGCGAAGCGGCGGGCCAGCTCTCGGCCGAGCTCCGGAGGTCGGCGCCGGAAATCCCACGGATCACGATCATCTCGATGCGCAACCGGCTCATTCACGGTTACGCCGACGTTGACGCCAAGATAGTTTGGAGGACCGTAACCGAGGATGTTCCGCCGCTGCTTGATGCTCTGCGTGCTCTGCGCGCGCAGGGAGGGGAAGCCTCATGATGGCAATCACCAACCATGAACGTGTCGGCAAGGCGCGCGGCAGGCGCCGCAAGCAGTGGCACACGGGATAGAATTTCGGGCTTGACACTATTTGCTGCGAAAAGGAGGCTGCAATATGGCGAAGATGGGAAACGGCTACGGCAGCGAATTCCATCTGCTGCGATACCTCGGCTATCACCGAAACGTCCTCAACCGAAAGACCGAGGCCGCAACAGGCGGGCGGGTCATCGAGTGGCTCGACTTTCCCAGCGACAGCGGCGAGAAGCTTGACGCCGAATGGAAAGGCGTGGCCTTCGCTGATTCGGCTTCGCTGAAATCTGCTTGGCAGGAGTTTTGGCCACAATCGGGCAACGTGCCGAACTGGGACGCGGTTGGCCGGCTGGAAACGGATGCCGGGATCGAATTCCTGCTCGTGGAAGCCAAAGCCCACGTCGAGGAGCTACGAAGCAGTTGCGGCGCCAGGAAGGAGGAGATGAACGGCGACCCCGAGGAGGAACGGCGGAAGAGCGGGATCGCCAAGATCAGGGCTGCGCTGGAGTCAACAATCGATGCCCACAGCTTTGCGGTTGGCGTGGAGCGCTGGTTGGAGCCGTATTATCAATACGCGAACAGGTTGGCGCATCTGCACTTCCTGAACGAGCACAAGATTCCTGCACGCCTCCTGTTCATTTATTTCTGTGGCGACCATTGGGCTGGCAGGCTATTGCGCGATGGAAGGCCGCCAGTCTGCCCCAAGGACGCGGCGGCGTGGTCTTTTCCTCTGCAAGAGATGAACCACCGCCTCGGTCTCCACGGTCGGAGCCAACTGGAGCAGCGCGTTCACAAGATATTCCTGCCGGTTCGCATTGCGGAGGCCGGCACCGAACACGGCGCAGGCGCTGTTGCCGCTGGCTGAAATTCCTACGAACACGGTTGCTGAACTTTTCAACTGGCGCGGGCCGAGCGATGGGGAATGAAGCCGATTGCGGTGGTGTGCCTGCTGCGAGGCCATAAGCGGAATGGGTTCAGGGGAACGCTGGACTGACAAGGGGCCGATGACAATAGAGCTAAAGTCGAAGCACGGATCGCTCGGGCAGGTGGCGACAAACCAGGGACTAGAGGACTTGGCTAACTTCGTGCTCGACCACAAGGACGAAGTGGACGCCGAGCTGGTTAGCTTCGTGGACACGGGCGAGACCGACGACCCAGGCCGGGCGGCGAAGGGCTGCGCGGAGTTGTTGAAACTGCCGCTGCCACCCGACGTGCGGGAAGTGGTTGAGGCAATGGAAGTGCGGCTGCGGGCCTGCGACGAGTTTGCGGTGTTGGAGTGGTGACTGCGCCGCGGAGTTGGGTAAGGGTGGCCCGTCCGGTTTCCGAACGCCTGATCCGGTCGGGGACGGAGAGTGCATGATTGCGGCGCAGGCGTCAGCGGCACCGCCTCAGCCAGTTCTCTAGCGCGTGAAAGTGATCGATGTGGTCTGGTGCGCTGTTACCAGCGAAGCCGAGCAGGTGGAAGCGGCCAGAGTTCACTTCGCTGAGTTGCTGCATGCCCATCGGCCCCCACCGAACGACCGCGTGCCGCTGCAGGCCGAGGGCGTTGAGCAGATAATCCGCCGTCTCGGTCGTGCTGGCAAAGGTGCCGGGGAAGATTTCAGAGTGCGTGATGATCATGCACTTGTGGCCCGCGATGGCCTCGTGGGCGAAGTCCAGGAAGGGCGCAAGCGGCGCCGGATCGAGAGGCCCTGGCGCGCCATCAGGAACGTAGCTGGTGTGAAGGCCATCAGCCAGCACCACATCATCGATGCGATTGCGGGTGGCCGAATCAGACAGCAACTGCCGTACAGCGCCATAACCAGCACTGAAGCTGCTCACCATCAAAGGATGAAAAATGGGCGGCTGGTCAGGATTCAGTGCGCGGGCGGCCTCATCAAGCAGTTGGCTAAACCGATTGGGATTCTCGAATGCCTGCCGGTAGACCCCTGACCCAGCTCCGAGATTGACGACCAGAACCACGCTCTTGCCGCGCCCTAGAAGAGCGCTGCGTTCCGCAAGCCAGGCTGCGCCGTGGAAATGCACCACCAGCGGCACTTGGTGCTGCAGGCGCATGCCAGCCGGAACAAACAGCCCACCCAGTGTGAGCTGGTAACGCTTGCCAGCGAGTTCGGTCTGAGGCACACGCTTGTGCGCGCGTGTCGTGTCCGTCATGGGCGATGGGTTCTGCGCGGCGGGGGCTGGAGCCTTGGCCTGTTCCGGCCTGGAGAGCACTGCGGCCAGCAACGGCATCAGGATGTACACGGCGGCCCGGAAACTCATCGGCCTACAACGATACCTTGGCCTGCGTGGACGTGCTGCTATTAACGTGTGGCCGCTGGGTGTATAACGGTGCGCCAGCCATCCGGTGGGACGGGGTTAATGTCGGGGTTTGTGGAATTTCAGATAGGGTCTGTGGAAGTGAAAACTTGGAAAACAACGCGATGTGAGCCGACGTTAAGACAAGCCAGTTACTCCGAAACCACTCCCAGGGTCTTCAGCCATTTTTCGACCAACAGAGGCCATTCGGTGATCGGAGAGTTCGTGCGCCGCAGCCCAAATGCATGCCCACCCTGGGCGTAGAGATGCATCTCCACGGGAACCCCGGCATTCTTCAGGGCAAGGTAGTAAGCCACTGATTGATTCACCCCGTCCACATTGTCATCCTCAGCCTGCAGCAAAAACGTTGGCGGTGTTTCCCGCGTGACCGGAATGTTGGGATTCAGTCTGTAACCACGGTCGCCGACCCGTAAATGCCCCGGATAAACCGCCACGGCAAAATCTGGCCGGCAGCTTTCTTTGTCAGCCGCATCCACAGGCGCATACAGTCGCCGGCCAAATCGGGTGCTGACCTCCGCAACCAGATACCCGCCCGCCGAAAATCCGAGTACCCCGATCTTGTGCGGATCGATATGCCACTCCGCAGCGCGCGATCGTACAAGCCCCATCGTTCTCTGGGCGTCCTTCAGCGCTAAGGTCGAGATCGCGAGATCGTTGGGGCGGCATTTGCACTGCCAGTCGAATGGAAGGCTCGGCACGCGATATTTGAGCAGCACGCAGGTGATCCCTTCCGACGTCAGCCAGTCACAGACCTCGGTGCCTTCCAAATCGATCGCCAATCCTTCGAAGCCGCCGCCCGGAAACACCACCACGGCGACGCCGGTATTTTTCCCTACCGGCGAATAGACGGTCATTGTGGGCCGCGTGATGTTGCTGGCCCAAAAATACGGCTTCCCAGCCACCATCTCTTTCGTTATCTCCACGAATTCCGTCGCCGGGACAGGCTGTGCATCCGGAACGGAGCCAGGCCATAGCGGAATTTGGGTATGTCCTGGCGTGGGTTGCCAGGCAGTCGCAGAAGTGCGGACCGCCTCGTCGTAGATGGCGCGGGTGATCCCGGCGATGACGCGCTCACGCGTAGCTTCGTTGGCCCGAGCGTCGGTGACGAACACTGCTACAGCCATCCGGCGGCCATCAGGCAACGTGATCAGGCCGATATCGTTGGTGGCTTCAGCCATGCCGTTGTGCTCGCTCGATGAGCCGGTTTTGTGGGCCAGGGTCGTGCCAGATGGAATCCCGGCGCGCATGCGATTCGGCCCCGTCGTGGTCGCGGCTAGCGTCTGCAAGAGGAAATCGTTGGCGGCATGCGAAAGCGGTGGCTTCCCTAGAAGAAGCTGCAACAGTTGCACTGCGGCCGCGGGAGACATCCAGTTGCGGTATTGAGCGCTGCGATCGCGATTGAGGCCGTGTTCGCCATCCTGCAACTGAAACTCCGCAATGCCCAGGGAGCGAATGTATTGCTGAACGACGGAGGGGCCGCCGACGATTCGCAGCAGAACCTCGCTGGCGGCGTTGTCGCTCTGGCCGACGGTGAGGGTGAGCAGTTCCCGCAGGGAGACGTCAACATTGGCTTCCGGGTAGCGATTCTGCAATGGGCTCCAAGTATGCGGAATGCGGTCATCCGGCAGGAAGCGCGCTGTGCGATCGAGGGTGATGTCGATCGGTTCGCCGGGGCGCTGGGTTGGCAGGAGCTTTCCGGTATCGGCAAGATGGAGGACGGTAAGGGCGAGCGGGAGCTTGAAAACCGACTGCATAGGCGAGTGATTGTGCGGATGCAGATCACAATTCAGCACGCTTCCCATAAGCATGCATGAGACCGAGACGGTGCCCTGAGCATCGGCAGCTATGGCAGCAATCCTCGCTTGCAAAACCGGCTGGGCATAGGCACCCACCGTAAACAGCACGGCAGTGAAACAAACAAAACGCCTGGCGCGACGCATAGGTGCGATTCTAGTGCTTGCACCAGACGCCGGAAATAACGGGAGACGTACACGCAAGCTGAAAAATGATCCGCATCACTTGGATCAAGCGCTCGTAACCCTCGCCTCGTTTACGGGACCGATGCAGGTCGCGCTGAAATCTCTTGAGGAGGCATGATGCCACGAACCCGGCCGCTTAGGACGCGGACTACGTCAGGAAGTAATTGGCGGCGCTGGTGTGCGACACGTGTTCCCCGCGTCTTGTGGGGAGCTGACAAAGCACCGTGATGAAAGGAGATTCCGATGCGATTGATCCGAGCATTCTCGTTGGCCGTTCTCTCGGTTGTTCTGTTGTTTGGAAGTGCCCGCGTCTCCGTCTGTCAGCAGGCACCGGCGGCGAAGCATCCAGTGGCAACTACGCCTAACGTGGCCGTCGGGCCGCAATACGACACGACGCACGTCTATGTCGCTCCGGAGGATTATGACCGCTTCGTCGGCAGCGTTGTGGCCACTTTCGGCGGCACCACCTCCAAACAGG
>JAFAIN010000113.1 GCA_019236695.1 Acidobacteriota bacterium
CGGAAAACGTCTCCCGGCCGCAAATGCTCGCGCTGGTAGAGCGGGGCGCGTAGCGCGCGGCCGGCAAAATGCACCTTGGATTCCTTGATCACCGCCAGCCGGGCATCGCCTTTGCGCAGCGCCGTTTTTCGAAACCTGACCGGCTCAGCCGGCGCCATCATGCGCAACCTGACGTTCACCACCTCCGCCGGACGTTTCGGGTCTGCGTATCCGAAGCGGGCTGCATGCGCGGTATGGAATTGAGTCAGGGAGCGAGGTCCCGCCGCCACATTGAGTTCAAAGCCCTGGCCGACGTAGCGAAGATCGAGCGAGCGAAATGCAGTGCCTCGCAGGTGCTCGGCGGAAAACTCGCGCCGCGCCTGCGCTGCAAGCTCGCGGAAATGCCTCTCAAGTTCGCTTGAACCCGGAGGCAGCATGACGGTGCGGGAGTAATCCTTGACGACATCAGAAATCAGAATGCCGAGGGCGGAGAGCGCTCCCGGCATCTGCGGCACGAGCACGCGCGGAATCCGCAGGCCTGATGCCAGGGCGCAGGCGTGCAGCGGGCCGGCGCCGCCGAATGCCACCAGAGTGAAATCGCGAGGATCAAAGCCGCGCTCCACCGAGATGACGCGAATGGCTTTTTCCATGGTGGCTTCGGCGAGACGCACAATGCCGGAAGCGAAAGTGACGGCATCGCGCATGTCGCCGCGAGCTTCGTCAACGTAGTGAAAAGCCCGATCCGCGTCGAGCTTCACTCGCCCGCCAAGGAAGTGCTGCGGGTCGAGACGACCAAGAACCAGATTGGCATCGGTCACAGTAGGCTCTGTTCCGCGCCCATAGCAGATGGGTCCGGGATCAGCTCCGGCTGATTGCGGCCCCACCCGCAACGCGCCGCCGGAATCGAAACGCGCCAGTGAGCCGCCGCCCGCCCCCACGGTATGAATATCGAGCATTGGAACCCCAACCGGCAGGCCCGAAACCATGGCTTCATTGGTGGTCTTCGGACCGGAACGATCAACCAGGCACACATCCGTGGACGTGCCGCCCATGTCAAAGCCGATGATGCGCTCGAAGCCGGCGAGTCGGGCAACGTGATAGGCGCCGACCACGCCGCCGGCCGGACCTGAGAGCACGGTGCGCACCGGCTCGCGCGCCGCGGTGGCAGCGGAGACGATGCCTCCGGAGGACTGCATCACGTGCAATTTTGTGCCGGGGAATTCAGAAGCCGCGCGCCGCTCCAGTCCGGCAATGTATCGCCCCATGCGCGGCGCCAGGTAGGCATTCACCACCACGGTAGAAGCGCGCTCATATTCGCGAAACTCCGGCAATATCTCGTGTGAAAGCGACACCGGCAGGCCAAGGGCGGCGAGCGCCCCGCTGAGTAACTGCTCGTGCCGGGGATTGGCGAAGCTGAACAGCAGTGAGACGGCCACCGATTCGGGCTGGGCCGCGCGCACGCGATCGATGATTTCGCGTAAATCACTCGCAGAAGGAGAGCGCAGCACCGCACCGTCGGCGCTCAAGCGCTCGGGAAAACCAAAACGCAATTCCGCAGGGGCTAAAGGCGGCGCGGGCGTATGAAACCAGTCATAGAGATTGGCGCGCGCCTGGCGGCCAATGGCCAGGGTATCTTCGAAGCCCGCGGTCGTTATGAAGGCAACACGTGCGCCTTTGCGTTCCAGCAGCGTATTCGTGCCAACCGTGGTGCCGTGCCGAATGTTGGCGTTTGCTCCAGGCCCAATCTCGCGAACCGCGCCCAGGATGGCCTCACCCGGATCAGCGGGGGTTGAAAACACTTTCAGGACCTCAAGCTGCCCATTGCGCAGGAAGACGCAGTCGGTAAAGGTCCCGCCGGTATCAATCGCAATGCGCATCGGCCGTTGCATGGAATCGGACATTCTAGAAGATGCGGCACCTGCTTCGCAGGGGGAGGCAGTTAGAGACGACGGCAGGTAGATGAAAAGCTCACCATTTGTGGAAGATGAAAAATGCCGCGCTCACCAGCAGCACGGCCGCTACGCCATGGTTCCACCGGATGTGCGTGCCGAAGTAGAAGGCGGCGAAAACACCGAACACGGAAAGGGTAATGACTTCCTGAATCACCTTGAGCTGCACTACGCTGAAATGGCCGTAGCCCAGGCGATTGGCGGGCACCTGGAAACAATATTCCAGGAATGCGATGCCCCAACTGATGATGATGACCTTCCAAAGTGCCTGATGTTCAAACTTCAAGTGGCCGTACCAGGCGACGGTCATGAAAATGTTCGAGCAGATGAGAAGAAGAATCGTCCACATGGCGGTTCTTCGACGCTCGGAGTTGCAAGAAAGTTGCAGGATTCGTGCCATCCCAAAGCGAAAGCTGCTTGACGCCTCAACCAATCTCGCCTTTAATCAGGTAGTTTTGGCCCACGGCGCTCAGGCCGGCGCCGAATCCCACCAGCTTGGCCACACGAGATGTCGGCATGAAGGAAAGAATCAGTATCTCAATTCGCGAGCGGCTCGTGGCGGCGGCAGAGGCTGCCATGCTGCGTGCCTACGCTCCTTATTCCAACTTTTTTGTGGGCGCAGCGCTGCTCGGGGAATCGGGAAATATTTATACCGGCTGCAACGTCGAAAACGCTTCTTATGGACTGACTATATGCGCCGAGCGAAATGCAGTTTTTGCCGCTGTTGCGGCTGAAGGTGCGCAATTCAAACTGAAAGCCATTGCCGTGGCGAACAAGGCGTATGCAGCCTGCTCGCCATGCGGGGCGTGTCGCCAGGTGTTGTGTGAGTTCG
>JAFAIN010000009.1 GCA_019236695.1 Acidobacteriota bacterium
CAGTCTCCTGTGGTTCCGCGAACACCTGCTGTAATGCAGGGCAATGGCCAAAGCTGCTCGACTGTAAGTATTTGAAAACATGATGTTATGCGTGGATGAAGGCGGCTTGGCGAGAGACAGCTTGTCCAAGCGCGGCGTGGTGGGACAAGTTGTCACAGGCAGGCCCAAACCGGGACGGGGAGGAGCGCATCAGAAGCAGAACCAAATGTTCGGAAACGGACGGCAGACCAGAAAGGCAAGAGGCAGAAAACAAAGGGCAAAGGGCAAAGGGCAAAAAGCCGGCGGGCTGCCCAGATAGGAAGAAAGAGCTGCGGCCCAAAAGCCGGAGCTTACACTTTAGAGCTATTCTTCAGGAGGTTCCCCAGCAGGAAAGCTGCTATGCCGGCCAGCAGCCATTCGACGCGCCAGAGCTGAACAGCCTGCCAATCGATGAGCGTGGTTGCGCTGTAAATGAACCCGACCAGGCAAGCGGCGATCATGCAGGCAATGCCGGCGAAGAAGGCGACCAGGGATAGAGTGGGAAGTCCGAGAGCGCTGCGCAGCACGGCGATATCAAGGAACCGGCTGAAATTTCTACTGCGGCCGGATGAAGTTCGCTCGGCCCCGCAGACATAGCAGAAGCGCGCCCCCAGAGGGTAATCGGTGCCGCAAGCCTGGCAGACGTCGCTGGCGGTGTTTCTGCGCTCTGCCGTTACCGGCTTCCAGTACTCCCCGCTCTCATCATAATTGCGTGCCACTTCGGCCATGGCGACACCTCCAGGGAAACTTCAACCTCGTGTAAATGCACGCAACTGGCCATAATCGAGCCCTTGACAAATGATGCAATCACAATGGCTTAGCAGGCTCGTAGTGCAACTCCTAAGTTGCTGCTCAGCAATATTTTCCGGTTCTTCGGAAAATTTGCGGGGGCTCCCGGCGGACCGGCAAAACATTCACAGCAGGAGGCGCGGATACGCAGAGAAAGGCGGAGCTTTCAGCTTTCAGCTATCAGCTTTCAGCCAAAGTGCTCCGGCTGATCGCTGATAGCTGAGCGCTGAAAGTTACCTCCTGCGCCTCCGTGTCTCCGCGGTGAATTTATCCTTCCGGCTCTTCCTTCAAGATGAGGTCTGCCATCTGGTAAGGTGAAGCTTGATTGATTTTTCCTGGATTACGGATCGCATGGCGGTGGGCGGGGGCATCTGGACGGCCGAGAACATGGCCGAGATTGCCCGCCAGGGATTCACTCACATTATCGACATGCAGATTGAGTTCGATGACACCGAACTCGCCGCAGCCCATGGCATTTCGGTGTTGTGGAATCCTACGGACGATGACTTCCAGCACAAGCCGGCCGCGCTGTTTCGGCGGGGTGTGGAGTTTGCGCTGGGCGCCCTCAACCGACCTGGCTCGCGGCTCTACATTCATTGCGCCGCTGGAGTGCACCGTGCGCCCATGATGGCGCTGGCGGTGCTTCGCGCGACCGGCTGGTCGCTGATTGAGGCAGCCGACCTGCTGATGGAGCGGAGGCCGGTGGTCGACCTGGCCGATATTTATGTGCGCAGCGTGGAGGACTTTATCCGGAACTACGAACAACAGCCGGTTAACTGATTGCCGAACTGCGGAATTGCCGAATTGCCGAATTTTTGCTCCGGTTCCCGGGGCGAGGCGCGATTCGGGAACCTGCTCCAGCTCCCGTGGATTCAGTGATTTGCCGTTTCAACCGCTGTTTGGCGCCATTCGCTACAAACCCATCGCCTGGCTTGCCGGGTTCGGCGGAGAATATTGGGTCGCGCCAGTGTGTCGCCAAGCTGCGCCACGGGAGAACCATGAGCACTTCCACGCTTCCTCAGACCTCCGCCCCCGGCCTCATTCAAATTACCTCGGTGGAAGAGCAGATCCGCCGGCGTGTGGCGGAAGAGCGCGCTCGCCTGGAGCACGAGGCCGGCGTGGTTCAACGCCAGGCGCACCATTTCCATAAGCCGGTGGAGCGGCCTTTTACGGCCGCCCAGCGCCATAAAACCACGCTGCTGTTCGGTGGGCTCACCTGGAAGCACGAGAAGCTGGTGCACGGCGCGCTGGAAGGTTTGGGCTACAAGACGGAAGTGGTGCCCACGCCCGACGTGAAGGCGTTCCAGCTCGGGAAGGAATACGGAAACAATGGGCAGTGCAATCCCACGTATTTCACCGTGGGAAACCTGGTGCAGTACCTGCAGAAGATGGAAGAAAGCGGCGTGCGGCGCGAAGACCTGATCAACAATTATGTTTTCCTGACCGCCGGCGCCTGCGGCCCCTGCCGCTTCGGGATGTATGAAGCCGAATATCGCCTTGCGCTGCGCAATTCGGGGTATGACGGATTTCGCGTGATGCTGTTCCAGCAATCGGGCGGCATTGATCAGTCGCAGGCGGAAGCGGGGCTGAACATGAATCTCGATTTCTTCCTGAACCTGCTCAACGGCCTGAACATGGGCGACGTAATGAATGAAGTGGCGCACCAGATCAGGCCCTTCGAGGTGAACGCCGGCGAAACGGATGCAGTGCTGGATGAATTAATCGATTACGTGCACGAAGTATTGAAGAAGAAATCGCCGTGGTCGGTGGAAGACCGCCTGGGAGCGATGGCCGGCAAGCTGCCCATGAAGGGCACCATCAATTACCTGGGCAAATTTTTGGAGCAGCTCTACAGCCCCGACTACGTGAAGGCGCTCAACCACTGCCGCGACCGTTTTAACTCGATCCAGGTTGACCGGTTCCGGGTGAAGCCGATCGTGAAAATTACGGGCGAATTCTGGGCGCAAACCACGGAAGGCGACGGAAACTTCAACATGTTCCAGTTCCTGAACCGCGAGGGCGCACAGCTCATTGTTGAGCCCATCGGCACCTGGATCATGTACATGATCCACCAGGTGGTGCAGAAGATTAAGGACACCAAGGGCCTGCAGGAAGGCGCGGTGGCGCCGCCCAGATGGCGCATTGACAAGCAGGCGAAGGTTGAAATGAATTACCGCCAGCGGCTGATGAAGCTGAAAGTGGCGGAGGTGATTTTCGCGCGCGAATACCACAAAATTGTCGATGCGCTGGGCGGCACCGCGCACCGCCTGGTGAACCAGTACGAACTGCAGCGCCTTGGCCATCCCTACTACAACTCGCGCGCGGGCGGCGGAGAAGGGCACCTGGAGGTCGCGAAGAATATTTTCTATTCGAACAAGGAACTGGCGCACATGGTGCTCTCGCTGAAGCCGTTCGGCTGCATGCCCTCGACGCAATCCGACGGAGCGCAGTCGGCCGTGGTGGCGCACTACAAGGAAATGATCTTCCTGCCCATCGAAACGTCCGGCGAGGGCGAAATCAATGCCCACTCCCGCGTGCAGATGGCGCTGGGCGAAGCCAAGGTAAAGGCCAAGACGGAATACCGGGAAGTGCTGGAGAAAATCGGCAAATCGGCCGATGAGCTGAGAGCTTTTGTAGCCGGCCATCCCGAGATGTCATCGGCGCTCTACCGCGTGCCCAAGTACAAAGGGGTCATCGGCACGGCCGCCAATTTCGCTGTGCACGTGGCCGAGAAAATGGGCGCTTCAGTTCCCTACCACGCCGACGCGCACTGAGGGCGCAGCCCCATGTCGGCACAAGTAACGTGGGTCCGGCCGCCCTCGGCCGGACTGGGCGTGCGAAGCGCGCCTGAAGTGAGCATCGGCAGAAACGTGAAAGGCAATCCTTGGGCGGCCTTTCAGGCCGCGTGTCCGGCCGAGGGCGGCCGGACCCACGTCACATACAGTGACCGGGCGGGGCGATGCGGGTGTGGGTTCAAACCTTCGGCAATCCCGCCACCTGCCATGCATCAAAGCCGCCCACCACATTGCTGACATCCTGGAAGCCGGCGCGCTTCAGAATGCCGGAGGCAATGGAGCTGCGATAGCCGCCTTTGCAGTGCACCGCAACCGGGCGAGTGCGATCGAGGAACTCGCCATCGCCCTCGAGGCACAGCGTGTCAAGCGGCCGGTGCACAGCGCCTTCAATGTGGCCGGCATTCCACTCCGCGGCGCGGCGAACATCGAGCACCTGCATTCCACCGGGATGCTGGTGCAACTCCGCAGCCAGTTGCTCGACCGAGATCTGGGGAACTGCGGCCCACGGCTGTCCGGCGCGCCGCCAGGCTTCCACGCCGCCCTCGAGATACCCAATTACCTTTTCTACGCCCACGCGCGCCAGGCGCATGCGCGATTCCGCAACCCTTTCCGCGTCTTCAGCTATGAGGATGATGGGCCGATCAAGCCCAAGAACCGTGGCCGCCCAGGAGGCAAACTGCCCGCCCAGGCCTATGTTCAAGGCTCCAGGGACATGGCCCGCGCCATACAGTGCGGCCGGGCGGGTATCGAGAAGGATTACCGAATTGCCACACTCGGCAACTTGCCCGGGTGACATGGCGCGCAACGGAGGAAGCTCGGCTAGAGCGGCTGCGCCCTGGCGATTAATTTCCGCATCGCGGGCGAAGTAGCCGGGGCGCGCGGCAAACTCGGCCGTGAGGATCCTCACGAAGTCTTCTTTGGGCATGGGACGAAGCGCATAGTTGGTCGCGCGCTGCCGGCCAATGGTGGAACTGCTCTCGGCACTGATGTTTCGGCCGCAGAGCGAACCTGCTCCGTGGGCCGGGTAAACCAGAACCGAATCGGGCAGCGCAAGCAGCTTGCGGTGCAGGCTGTCATACAACAGGGCCGCGAGCTGTTGCGGAGTGTGGCTGGGCGACAGGTCGGGGCGCCCCACATCGCCGATAAAAAGCGTGTCGCCGGTGAGTACGGCGAAGGGCTCAGCCGATTTCTCGAGATCGGTTACGAGCACGCAAAGGCTTTCCAGCGTGTGTCCCGGGGTTTCGAGGAAACTCAGGGCGCAGGAGCCGAAGCGAAGCTCGTCACCTTCCTCGACGGCATGATGGGGGAACGCGGCCTGCGCCGCGCGGCCAACATAAATTTCAGCGCCGGTGCGGGTAGCCAGCTCACGATGCCCGGAGACGAAGTCAGCGTGCAGGTGAGTCTCAATGACGTAAGCGATGCGGAGGCCCTGGCGGCGGGCCTCTTCCAGATAAATCTCCACATCGCGCTGGGGATCGACAACCGCCGCCGTTCCCCCCGAACCGAGCATATAGGAAGCGTGCGCCAGGCAGCCGAGATAGAACTGGTGGAAGAACATAACAAAGCTCTCAGCTCTCAGCTCTCAGCTCTCAGCTTTCGGCTTTCAGCTTGAAGAGCCTTTGGCCCACAAAGCAGTCCGGTCAGCTTGCCTTTGCGGTCTTTGTCTCGCCCGGCTGCTCCACTACCCGCAGGTACGGCTTCAGCGTCTTCCAGCCCTGGGGAAATTTCTGCTTTGCCTCTTCGTCGGAAACCGAGGTCAGGATGATGACATCGTCACCCTGCTGCCAGTTCACGGGAGTGGCGACTTTATGCGCGGCGGTGAGCTGGAGCGAATCGATGACGCGCAGAATCTCATCGAAATTCCGGCCGGTGCTCATGGGATAACTGAGCTGCAGCTTGATCTTCTTGTCAGGGCCGACTACGAAGACGGTGCGCACGGTGGCATTATCGGCGGCGGTGCGGCCTTCCGAGCTCTCGCCGGCCTCGGCGGGCAGCATGCCGTAGAGCTTGGCGATCTTCAGTTCGGGATCGCCGATCATCGGGTAATTGACGCGGTGGCCCTGGGTTTCTTCAATATCGGCCTGCCAGCGTGAGTGGTTGGCTACGGGATCGACGCTGAGGCCGATAATTTTGGTATTGCGGCGCGCAAATTCCGGCTGCAGCCCCGCCATGTAGCCGAGTTCGGTGGTGCACACCGGAGTGAAATCCTTGGGATGGGAGAAAAGCACCGCCCACCCATTGCCAATCCATTCATGAAAGCGAATGGTTCCGTGCGTGGTTTCAGCAGTGAAATCGGGAGCAGTATCGTTGATCCGAAGTGACATGGGATCTTCTCCTGAGGCTCAAAGTCTACCACTGTGGGGATTTCGTAATTTCGAAATTGGTAATTTACGAAATTAAAAATTACGAAATTACAAATTATTGTGGCGGCTTTTTCTTGCCGCCGAGGATGGAATTCAGCAGGCCAGCCGCGCCCTGATTTGGTTGATTGCCGCTCTGCTGCCCTTTGCCGAGCGTGCCGAGCGCCTGCCCCAGCGCAGAAGATTTTCCGGAAAGGACCTGGCTGAGTGCGCCCGGATTGTCGAGCGTGGGCGCGAGGTTCTTGAGGCGCATCTGCGCCATTTGCTGCAGGTCTGGGGCGAAGCTGGGGTGTTCGAAGGTGCCGCTGACCAGCAGGGGCACGACGAGTTCGCCTTTGGGATTGGCCAGGACGGTCTGCAGAGCGCCGCCCAACCCGCCAGCGCCGGCCTTTTGGGCCAGCGCGGGCGGAAGCACCGCCGTGACGCGCAGGTTCAGCAACTGGCGAACCATATCGATTGTGCCGGTTGCGGCAGCGCTTGGGCCATCGGCCAGCACGGCCTGCAGGTCATTCGTAGCGGCGACTCCATTCACCAGGTTGAAATTGCCGGTGACCTTCAGCAGTTGCGTAAGGTTTCCGGAGCTTTGCGTTCCGAGCAGGAACTTGCCCGCGCTGGCGGCTTCGCGAAGGAAATTCAGATTGCCGATCTGGCCATCAGCCAGGTTCAGGTTCATGTTGCCGTTCAACATGCGCGCCATGGGATCGGGCGCTGCAAGGCGTGCGGCAGGTTCGCCCGGATGCGGCTGCAGAGCGAGGGAAAGCTGCTTGATCGAGAGGGGATGCGGGATGCCGTTAAGTTGAGCATTCTGGGCAGAGATGCTGCCATTGAGTTCGGGCGCATCGGCGGGGCCGACCACGGTCACATCGAGGTTCATGCGGCCCTGCATGGCGGCGCCCGGGGGCAGCGAAGCGCCGGCGGCCGCAGCGAGCTGGGCAACATCAGCCAGGGGCGCATCGGCGGCTCTTACGTGCAGGTTCAGCTCCGCGGTCTCGGGCTTGAGGTTCACCTGGCCAGAGAGGTGGATGGGAGTGGAACCGACTTTCACGATTGCTTCGCTGATGTGCAGCAGGTCGCTACCGGGATCTTGGGCCAGGCTGTAATCCAGGCCAACCGGCTGGGCCAACGGCTTTCCGTTTACGACGACATTGCGGGCAGTGAAGTTTCCGGAGGATGCCAGGCGCCCATCCTGGCTCTGCAGCCTGGCGCTGCCATCGAGCGTAGCGTCGGCCGCAGCCAGGGCGCCTGATCCGGCAAAGCTGCGCAAGGCGGCAAGAGAAACCTGCTTGAGCGTAAGCGTTCCATCCACCGGTATGCGAGATGCATCCGCGCCCATGGGGCCGGCGGTTGCCGCAAGCTCTACGAGCTCGCTGCCGCTGCCCGGCAGGTGAAGCGATACCCGCACCGGAAAGCGGCTCGCGGGCGCAAAGTTGCTGACCTCCACATCGATATGGTCATAAACTGCGGCCGGGCGCTTCTGTCGAAGGTCCTGCACCGTCAGCTTGCCGTCGGTGATAACCAAAGAACCCAGTTGAAAATTCTGTGCGGAGGGCTGCTGCCCGGCCTGGTCGGAGCGAGCGGCCCCACTGCCGAGACTGGCGAAGTTCCAGGTTCCCTGTGCATTCCGAATGAGCTCAATGGCTGGCCGCCGCAACTCGAGGGACGAGATATCAATGTCATGGTGGAGGAGCGGCAGAAGGCGCGGGCTGACGCTGACCTCGGCGCATCGCGCAAAAGGCTGCCCGGCGGCAAAGCGGGGATCTTCTGCGATCACCAGGCTGTCAGCCTTGAAATTCAGCGGCAGCAGCCGAAAGCTGAGGTTTCCGAGCGTAACGCGCCGGCCAAGCTGGGAGCTCAGCAGCGCCTCGATGCGGCCGCGATAAGTGTTTGCGTCAATAAGAAACGGCGCCAAAATGACGGCGATCAGAATGATCGCGACCACCAGGCCGGCGGCGATTGCAATTTTCCGCATGTTGAGCCTGCCTTAGAACAGATGCCGTCCCCATCTTCCGGGGCATGCGAGATATTCGATTTTCGCGGCAGAAAACATCGCACGGCTGCGCAGCGGGACTGCGCTCCGCCTTTCCTAGACCTGGAGCACTTCTTTTTCCTTGTTCTTGCTCATCTCTTCCATTTTCCTGATTTCTTCATCGGTCAGCTTCTGCAGATCGTCGATGGCGCGGCGCTCGTCATCTTCCGTGATTTTTTTGTCTTTCTGGGCCTTCTTAATGGCCTCGAGCCCATCGCGCCGGATGTTGCGCACGGCGGTGCGATGGTCTTCGAGCACTTTATGCAGATGTTTGACCATCTCTTTGCGGCGTTCTTCGGTGAGCGGCGGCACGGGTATACGGATCAGTTTCCCGTCATTGTTGGGATTGAGCCCCAGGTCGCCGCTGCGAACCGCCTTTTCGATGGCGGGCATGGCGGTGGGATCGAAAGGCTGCACCGTAATCAACTGCGCCTCGGGCGCGTGCACCTGGGCAATCTGGTTCAAGGGCAGCATCTCGCCGTAGTATTCGACCTTCACCCCATCGAGCATGTGTACGGAAGCGCGCCCTGTCCGGGTAGCGGCCATGTCGCGGCGAAAATCATCCACCGCCTTATCCATGCGCGCCCTCAGTTGAACAAAGGAATCCTTCAATGCCGGCATCGATGCCATTACGGGTTGCGCCATTAGGTGCTCCGTCGCTGGGATTAACGGTTGATTATAACGAACGGGTTCCGGCGCGGCGCAGGAGAGCAGGCAGAAAGCGGGTGGCGGCCCGGTCCGGCCGTCACCCGCTGAGAGGCGAGTCTGTTAGTTCTCGCCGTTGGCAAGTGTGGTCAGGTCCGAAGCGCTCCACAGAATGCTGGTGCTATTGTCGCCATTCGCGCCCCACAGGATGCTGGAGCTGCTGTCGCTGGAGGCGCCCCACAGGATGCTGAAGCCGTGATCAGTGTTCGTTCCCCAAAGGATAGAAGCGCCCCACAGCAGGGAATTCGAGTTCACCACGTTCGCTCCCCACACGATGGATTCTGCCTTGCTGACGGAGGCACCCCACATGATGGAGTTGGCGAACGCGGAGCCCGGGGCAATCACCATGGTCACGTTGCCGTTGGAATTGAATTTCGCAGCCGGCGAGAGCGCCGGCCCATGGGTGAGGTTGGTGTCTGACAGCGCCGCGTTAATGTCCAGATAGCCGGCGCCGACGGTGAACGCGTCATACTGGCTGGTGTAGGTGACTCCGGTCTGCGGATCGGTGGCCGTGCTGAACGCAGGAAAGCTCTTGGAGGCGCTTTCCATCAGCCGAACCTTTACCTGGTCAGGCGTAAGCGCCGGCGACTGCTGCAACATGAGTGCCACCGCGCCCGATACAACCGGCGCCGCCATGCTGGTGCCACTCATGATCCGGTACGAAGTGGAGACTGCGCTGGCTCCCTGGATGGTGTAGGCATTCTGAGCAATGTTGGTCGAAGGAACGTGTTCGAAGTACGAACCGGGCGCATCCACTGAGACGATACGGTTTCCGGGGGCAACCAGGTCAGGCTTGATGATGTGATCAAACAGCGTGGGGCCCTTCGAACTGTAACTGGCAATGGTGTCATCGTTGCGCTGGGGCGTGCCATTGTCCTTCATGGCGCCGACGGTGATGACGTAAGGATCGTTGCCGGGGGCCGTAATGGTGCCATAGCCGTTCGTTGCGGCGGCGCGGCCGTAGTTACCGGCGGCTACCACCACGACGATGCCCGCGTTCCAGGCGCGCTCCACGGCCTGGCAGAGCGGGTCTTGAGCGTAGCTTTCAAACACTGGCCGGCCAAGCGAGAGGTTGATGACGCGGATGTTGTACTTGCTCTTGAGCTGGATGGCGGTATTGATGGCCGAGATCACGTCGGCATCGGTGCCGCTGCCGTTCTGGTCGAGAACCCGAAGGCTCACAATCTTTGCGGCGGGCGCGATGCCGGAGAATGTTTCCGAGTAGCCGGCGCCGGAGGATCGACTCCCCGTGCCCGCGATAATGCCGGCTACGTGCGTGCCGTGGCCATACTGGTCCGTGGTGCCATC
>JAFAIN010000013.1 GCA_019236695.1 Acidobacteriota bacterium
CTCGATCAGGCGCGAGCCCTCTCCCGCGTCAGGTTTGCCGGCGCCCGGGAGCTCGAAAGGCTCGTGGAATCCGAACTGAACGAGTTGGCCATGCGAGCCCGGTTCAAGGTCGAAGTTCGGGGGGCCGATAACCAGCAGAACTGGAGCGCTGGCGGTTTCGATTCCGTGGATTTCCTGATGGCTGCGAACGCCGGCGAGCCCCTTGGTCCTCTGGAGCGCGTGGCTTCAGGAGGAGAATTGTCCCGCGCCCTCCTTGCGCTCAAAGTCACCGTGGAGCGAGGAGCCGCAAAGCGGAATGGCAGCCGAAACCGGCAAGCGGCCCGTACCCTGGTTTTCGATGAAATTGATGTCGGCATCGGTGGCCGCGCCGCCGAGGCGGTCGGCAGAAAGCTGAAGACGCTTGCTGCCCGCGATCAGGTGCTCTGCGTCACCCATCTTCCGCAGATTGCATCCTTTGCCGACCACCACTACCGCATTGAGAAGCAGGAGCGCGCCGGGCGAACTCGCACTTCCATCCGGCTCCTCGACCTCAGCGAGCGGGCTGAAGAGCTGGCGCGCATGATGAGCGGCGCAAAGACCACCGAAGGCTCTCTGCGTCACGCCGAGCAGATGCTGAAAACCAACGCTTGAACTCGCAAGTAGGTCGCTATCGTCCTTCGTGATCTCTTCGTGCCCTTCGTGTGAAGCTTTCTCCCCGTGAACCCACTGGCCTTCCAAATCCCTGCACTGGCTGCCAATTCCTGCCCTTTCAGGCGTTTGCATTGACCTTACAACTGAATTTCGGTTAACTTCACCCAACCTGCTAGCCCTTGGGCGCAAGGAGTGCTCCCGGCAGAGAACCAGGAGAGGCTATACTGAACAACGAGATGCAATCTGAACAGAAGACCCTCCTTCTGCTGAAGCCGCGCGGCTTCTGCGCCGGTGTGGTTCGCGCCATTGATATCGTTCGCATTGCCCTTGACGCCTTCGGTCCTCCCATCTACGTACGTAAGGAAATTGTCCATAACCGCTACGTCGTGGAGGAGTTAACCGCAAAAGGCGCGATTTTTGTCGATAGCGTTGAGGAAGTGCCCCCGGGTGAGCGCGTCATTTATAGTGCCCATGGAGTCTCGCCTGAAGTGCGCGACGCCAGCCTGCTCCGCCACCTCCGGGTCATTGACGCAACCTGCCCGCTGGTCACCAAAGTCCACGTTGAGGCCGTTAAGTTCGCCCGTGAAGGTTATTCGCTCATCCTCATCGGCCATCGCGATCATGATGAAATCATTGGCACGCTGGGCGAAGCGCCCAATGCCACTCAGGTTGTCGGCTCGGCCGCCGAAGTGGAGCGCCTCACCGTCCCCGATCCCAATCGCGTTGCCTACCTCACTCAAACCACTCTGAGCCTTGATGAGGCTCGCGATATCATCGAAGCCCTGCAGCGCAAGTTCCCCAATATCAAGGGTCCGGCCGCGCAGGACATTTGTTACGCCACCGAGAACCGCCAGGTCGCGGTTAAAGAGGTGGCGCATGAGGCCGGCCTGGTGCTGGTCGTCGGGTCCGATAACAGCTCGAACTCCAACCGGCTTGTGGAAGTGTCGCGCAACCTGGGCACGCCCTCGTATCTTATCGAGAACTACCGTGCGATTAAACCGGAGTGGCTGGCAGGCATCACGACCATTGCGTTGACCGCGGGCGCATCCGCTCCCGAGTGCCTGGTCGAAGAGGTTGTGGACTTCCTTCGCCATCAGGGTTATACGAACCTGCGCGAGCTCGAAGTCATGCCTGAGAATGTGCGCTTTGGCCTGCCGCCCGAAATTGTGGAGGCAATTGCGGCAGCCCCTGCGCCGGCCGCCATGGATTAATGATTAATGATTAATGATTGATGATTAAGGATTAATGCGTGGTGGCCCAAAGCCTCGCGCATCGTTAACGACGAATGGAGAACGCCGACATAAATCGGGCCGACGCCGCCGGAAACCCTTTCCGCCCCGCCCAGATCCTGTTTGGCAAGATTGATGACCTCAAGAGCCGTGTTGCCGTCGCAGTAGGCGCCGCGCGCAATTATCTTTTTTCATTGCAGTCGGAAGAGGGTTACTGGTGCGGCGAACTCGGCGCCGATACCACTCTGCAATCCGACTACATCCTCCTCCACGCGCTCCTGGGCACCGGCCGGCCTGAGCGGATCCGGAAAGCCGCGAACGACATCATCAACCGGCAAAACGCGGATGGCGGCTGGCCCATTTACGAAGGCGGGCCCTCGAACATCAGCGCTTCCGTCAAAGCGTACTTCGGCCTCAAGCTGGCCGGCTACTCGGCCGATCATGAAGTGCTGCAGCAGGCCCGGCGCAAGATCCTCGAACTGGGCGGCGTCACCCAGGTCAACACGTTTACCAAGCTCTACTTGTGCTTCTTCGGGCAGTTCAGCTACGAAGCCGTACCGGCCATTCCGCCTGAAATTGTGCTGTTCCCGCGCTGGTTCTGGTTCAATCTCTACGAAATCTCCTCCTGGTCGCGCGCCATCCTGGTGCCGCTTTCGATCGCCTACGCCAAAAAGCCTTTTAAGAAGATCCCGCCCGAGGTGGGTATCGACGAGCTGTATGTTGGCGGACAAAATGAGGAGGACCTCTACCTCAAGTGGTCAGAGCGGATTGTCAGTTGGCGCAACTTCTTTCTTGCGCTGGACCGCCTCACCCACTGGTTTGAGCGCGTCCACGTTCGGCCGCTGCGCTCCATCGCCCTGAAGGCGGCCGAAGAATGGATGCTCGAACGCTTCGAGATGAGCGATGGTCTTGGCGCCATTTATCCGGGCATCATGAACTCCATCATCGCGCTGCGCTGCCTCGGGTATTCCCTCGATGATCCGCAGATGATTCGTGCTACCGATGAGTTCGAGGCCCTGGGCATCGAAGAAGGTGATACCTTCCGCATGCAGCCCTGCAAATGCCCGGTGTGGGATACCGCATACGCCCTGTTCGCGCTGGCTGAATCAGGCGTGGCCAAAGATGATCCGCGAATGGTTGCCGCCGCTGATTGGATTCTGAAAAAGCAGGTCACCCACAAAGGCGATTGGGCATTCAAAAATCCAAAGGCTGCCCCCGCCGGATGGTACTTCGAGTACAACAACGAGTTTTATCCGGATGTAGATGATACGGCCATGGTTCTGCTCGCGCTGAGCAGGGTGGAACACGCCAATGACCGCTACCAGCATGAATCCTGCAATCGCGCGCTGGACTGGCTGCTCTCCATGCAGTGCCGGCAGGGAGGTTGGGCCGCGTTCGACAAAGACAATGACAAGATGGTCTTCCAGCACATTCCATTTGCCGATCACAATGCCATGCTTGACCCGCCTACAGTTGATATAACCGGCAGGGTCTTGGAGATGCTGGCTGCCTATGGGCGCGATCGCAGCGAAAAAACCGTGCAGCGCGCTCTGAGTTTCGTTCGCCATTCGCAGGAGAGCGATGGCTCCTGGTTCGGCCGGTGGGGCGTGAATTACATTTACGGCACCATGCTGGTGCTGCGCGGGCTGCAGGCCATGGACGTGGATCATCATGAGCCTTACATCCAGCAGGCAGCCGAGTGGATTCGCATGGTGCAGAATTCCGATGGCGGCTGGGGTGAAGCCTGCGGCTCGTATGACGATCCCTCCACCAGGGGAGTAGGCCCGAGCACGCCTTCACAGGCGGCCTGGGCGGTGCTGGGTTTGCTTGCGGCCGGCGATACGCGGAGCGATTCGGTGGCCCGGGGAGTTGCATACCTGTTGCGCAATCAGCGTAAGGATGGGTCGTGGGTCGTACCCTGGTACACCGGCACCGGGTTCCCGCGTGTCTTTTATCTCAAGTACTATCTCTACGAGATCTACTTCCCGCTGCTCGCGCTTACCACTTACGCAAAGGCGATGAACGGCGGAGGCGAAAACTGAAACTCCATTTGTGTCAACCCGAACGCAGTGAGGTATCTGCCCTCTATTTGTGTCATCCCAAGCGGAGCGAGGGATCTGTATTTCGTGCGGGACACAGCATTTTTGAAGTCGCTTTAACCCCGAAGCCGAACTCGCGAAGGAAGGGTTCCTGAAAGAATGCCGGTTCCCATCTCACAATCGTGGACGGTTGCCAGCTACGTCATAAAACAGAAGCTCGGCAGGCGCAGGCGTTATCCCCTCGTCCTGATGCTCGAGCCGCTGTTTCGCTGCAACCTGGCCTGCGCCGGCTGCGGCAAGATCCAGTATCCCGCGCACATCCTGAAGAAGCAGTTGACGCCCGAAGAGTGCTTTCGCGCGGTCGAGGAATGCGGCGCCCCTATCGTGAGCATCCCCGGCGGCGAGCCCCTCATGCATCCTCAGATTGCCGAAATCGTGGCCGGCCTCGTCCAGCGCAGGAAATACATCTACCTGTGCACCAATGCGCTGCTGCTGAAAGAAAAGCTCGATCTCTTCACCCCTTCCAAATACCTTACGTTCAGCGTTCACCTCGATGGCGAGCGCGAGCACCACGATTTTTCAGTGTGCCGCGAAGGGGGATATGAGCTCGCGGTGGAAGGCATCCGGGAAGCTTTGCGGCGCGGCTTTCGCGTCACCACCAACACCACGCTCTTCGATGGCGCTGATCCCAACAGCGTTCGCGCCTTCTTCGACGAGATGATGGAGCTCGGCATTGAAGGAATGATGCTGTCGCCCGGCTACAGCTATGACAAAGCTCCCGACCAGCAGCACTTCCTCGGGCGCGCCCGAACCCGCCGCCTCTTCCGCGCCATCCTTTCGAACCGCAAGCCCGCATGGCGCTTCAACATGTCGCCCCTGTTCCTGGAATTTCTCATGGGCCGCCGCACCTACGCCTGCACCCCCTGGGGCATGCCTACTTACAACATTTTCGGCTGGCAGAAACCCTGTTACCTGCTGCAGGACGGCTACGCCGATTCCTTTGCCGAGCTGATGGCCGAAACCGAGTGGCAGAAATACGGCACGGAATCGGGTAACCCGAAGTGCGCCAACTGCATGGTTCACTCCGGATATGAGGCCTCCGCGGTTGATCACACATTCCATTCGCTTCGCGGGTTCGCGGCCACCGTTCGCGCCACCCTGTTTGCCCGCTATCGCGATAGCGAAGCTCACGAGCTGTTGAGTGAGCCCGTCCGTCCGGTGCATGCCTATAACCCGCTCATCCAGATTAACGGCTCCGTTCCCGCGGAAGGGCCGAACTGATCATGACCGGCAGAGCCCCGCGCGACGTAACCAACCCTGAAGCCGGGAACTCCGCCACCCGGAACCCCGACGAGCTTGAGGTTGCCGAGGGCGCGCGGCACGAAAAGCTGGAAGGTTGGGTGCCGTCGCTTGCCGGCGACGACGAACTTCGCCATGCCCTCGAGCAGGCCTTCGATTATCGCGGTGACATCACCATCACCACAAAGGACGGCCGCCGCCTGGAAGGCTACATCTTCGATCGCCGCACCGGGCCTACCCTTGCCGGCTCTTCGGTTCGCCTCATCCCCGCCGATTCGCGGGAAAAAATTTCCATCGCCTACTCCGACATTGCCGCTCTGGAGTTTACCGGGCGCGATACCGCAGCCGGCAAGAGCTGGCAGGCATGGGTTCGCAAATACTGGGAAAAGCGCGCCGCCGGCGAAAAGGGAATCGCCCTCGAACCAGAGCGCCTCGAGTAGTTGAACTCTGTCGCGTATGTTGCGGTGGCACCGGAGGCCCGCCAAGCGGGCGGAAGAATAAGCACCGGAACTGCCAAAATCCGGAGCTTAAGGCTTGGAGCTTACAGCTTAGAGCTTACTGCTTAGCTGACTTCATGAAGGCTTTCGTCACCGGCGCAACCGGCTTTGTCGGTACCCATGTGGCCCGCGCCCTGCTCGCCGCCGGTGCGGAGCTGCGCTTGCTTGTCCGCCGGCACAGCGATACCCGCAGCGTCGATGATCTCGCCGCCGACCGTGTGCTCGGCGACCTGCTGCAGCCTGGCTCCCTCTCCGGCGCCATGGCAGGTTGTGAAGCGGTATTCCACGTCGCCGCCGATTACCGGCTCTGGGTTCGCGACCCGGAATCCATGTACCGGTGCAATGTGGAAGGCACGCGCGCCCTTATTCGCGCTGCGCGCTCCGCCGGCGTCCGCAGGATCATTGTCACCAGCAGCGTTGCCACCATCGGTTTCACCCGCAACGGCGCGCTCGCTACCGAGAGTTCTCCCGTGTCCCTGGCCGATATGGTCGGCCATTACAAGCGCTCGAAGTTTATGGCCGAGCAATCGGCCCTCCAGGCTGCCCGGGAAGGCGCAGACGTTGTGGTTGTCAATCCAACCACTCCGGTGGGCGAGCGCGACATCAAGCCCACTCCCACCGGCCGCATCATCGTTGACTTCTTAAAGCGCAAGTTCCCGGCTTATGTCGATACCGGATTGAACCTGGTTGACGTTGGCGATGTGGCGCGCGGTCATCTGCTGGCCTTCGAAAAGGGCAAGACGGGCGAGCGCTACATCCTTGGCGGTGAAAACCTGACCCTCAAGCAACTGCTCGATCGCCTGGCAGCTTTCACCGGCCTGCCCTCGCCGCGGGTCCGCGTTCCCATTGCCCTGGCCCTGGCAGCCGCAGTATTCGATACTGCAGTGAACGGCTACCTGCTTCACCGGGAGCCCCGCGCAACTGTGGATTCCGTGCGCATGGCGCGAAAGAAAATGTGGGCCAGCTCCGCCAGGGCCGGCCGCGACCTCGGCTTCTGCTCCGCTCCCGTTGACGATGCACTCCGCCGCGCCGTCACCTGGTTCACCGCAAACGGCTACGCGCCTTCCCGCCGTATCCCACACTAGTGGTGTCATTCTGAGCTCCCAACCCGCGCGGATGTGGGTTGCCACATGGAATGAACAGTTGTGCTCGGCGAGGAACGACGTGGGTCCGGCCGCCCTCGGCCGGACAGGGCGAGCGAAGCTCGCCTGGGTTGACCTTCAATCAGGCCCGCTCGCAGCGGGCCCCACGTCACTTAGCTTCTGCCCTCGGCATGGCGGGAGACGCTCTGGCCGCTAGGGGTGTTCATTGGGAGCGACGCGCGGAATCTGTGGACATCGCCGGCACTACAGTCGCATTCGCGCACCCTCCCCCCGCTCTTGCCCGCGCCAATTTGGGGCCACCGCTCTTTAATTTTCCTGTCCTTGCCGAAGCTGATAGAGTTATACGACCAACTCACGCCGGTATCAGCAAGCCACGGGACAGGTAGACATTTTCCATTAGGTGCGTTCTACGTGTCATCCCGAACCGAGTGAGGGATCTGCATTTGTTTTCGATTGTCGGATTCACATGGATTCTCCAGCCTCAGCCAAAGCCCCGAACCTGGCCGCGCTTCGCATCGAGGAAAAGGTGCGTGCGCGCCGCAGCGGCAGGTGGGGCTGGTTTGCGGCGGTATTCGGCGGCATTGTGATTGTTGCGGCCCTCATGCTCGCCGCCAAAAGCCGCCCGGCTCTGGTGCAGGTTTCGGCCGTGCGCGGGGGCGCCGCCAGCGAACGCGTGGCCCTGCTGAATGCCAGCGGATACGTCACCCCGCGGCGCCGCGCCACCATTGCGGCCAAGATTACGGCCCGGGTTACCGAAATGGATGCGGAAGAGGGCATGCGGGCCCGCGAAGGCCAGATTCTTGCCCGGCTTGACGATTCCGATTACCAGGTGCGCCTCGCCTCGGCAAAGGCCGACCGCGAAGCCACATCTGCCGCGCTGCAGGATCTCGAAGTGCAGCTCGCCAACGCCGAACGCGAACTCCGCCGTACCCAGGAACTCGAACGCAACCGCGTCGCCAGCACTCAGTCGCTTGACCTGGCCCGCACCACGGCCGACAGCCTGAAGGCGAAAATCTCCCTTACCCAGGAGCAGGTGCAGGCCGCCGCCGCCAAAGTCGTGGTCGCGCAGCAGGATGTGGATAACTGCATTGTCCGGGCCCCCTTCGACGGCATGGTGGTCTCCAAGGATGCCCAGGTCGGCGAGATGGTTTCGCCCATTTCGGCCGGCGGCGGCTTCACCCGCACCGGCATCGCCACCCTGGTTGATATGAAATCGATCGAAGTTGAAGTGGACGTCAACGAAGCCTACATTGCGCGCGTCCAGCCCGGCATGCCGGTTACTTCCATTCTCGACGCCTATCCCGATTGGCAAATTCCTTCGAAGGTGCGCACCATCATCCCCACCGCTGACCGCCAGAAGGCCACCGTCAAGGTGCGCATTTCGTTTGACCGGCTCGATCCGCGAATCCTGCCCGACATGGGCGTGAAGGTAACGTTCCTGGGCGATCAGTTGGCGCAGTCCGGCGCCGGCGTTGAATCAAAGAAGGGAACGCGCATTCTCTTCGTGCCCAAGGAAGCCATACACGACGATGCCGGCCGGCAGGTTGTCTTCCTTTACCGGGAGGGAAAGGTGGAGCGCCGCGCCGTTAAACTCGGCGCCGCTGAAGGCGGTGATCAGCAGGTGATTGCCGGGCTCAATGAAGGCGATCAGGTAGTGGTCAGCGGGTTCGAAGGCCTGAAAGATGGCCAGCACGTGGAGTTGCGGAGATAACCCCGCCTTGTGGGGTGCGGAGATGAATCAATGATCCGAGTAGATGGCAGCGGCGCCGGCAAGAGCCTGATTTCGGTGCGCGACCTCGACAAGCGTTACCAGCGCGGCAGCGAGGAGATTCACGTGCTGCAGGGGCTGAATCTCGACGTGGACAAGGGCGACTTTGTCGCCTTTATGGGCCCAAGCGGCTCGGGAAAGACCACGCTGCTCAACCTTCTCGGCGGGCTGGATGTGCCCACCCGCGGCAGCATTACGGTAGCCGGCGATGAGATTACCAGCATGTCGAGCAGCCGCCTCACGGCCTGGCGTGCCCGGCACGTCGGGTTCATCTTTCAGATGTACAACCTCATCCCCGTCCTCACTGCTTTTCAGAATGTCGAACTGCCGCTCCTGCTCACCAGCCTTTCGAAGCAGGAGCGCCGCACCCATGTGGAGCTCGCGCTCGAGCTGGTCGGCTTGAAGGATCGCATGCACCATTTCCCGCGCCAGCTTTCCGGCGGCCAGGAGCAGCGCGTCGGCATCGCTCGCGCCATCGTCGCCGACCCAACGTTCCTGCTCTGCGATGAGCCCACCGGCGATCTCGACCGCAGGAGTGCCGATGAAATCATGGAATTGCTCTCCCGGCTGGTGAGCGACCATGGCAAAACCATGCTCCTCGTTACCCATGACCCGCTGGCCGCGGAGCGTGCCCACGCTCTGCTCCATCTAGAAAAGGGCCTGCTCGTGGAAGGCGCAAAAAGCACGGCTGGA
>JAFAIN010000033.1 GCA_019236695.1 Acidobacteriota bacterium
ATGCTCTCCGACTCTCTCGCGGCATTCCTTCGCGCCGGCGACGCTGATCCGCTCTATCTCTATCCGATGGTTAACGCGGCGGAGACACTCATCATGCTCGGCCGCCTCGATGAGGCATGGAAGGAGAATGAGAGCGCCGCCTCCATCGAGCCCGACAACCTTGGGGTGCTTAAGCGGCGGGCGTGGATCCTCTACCTGAAGGGGCGAATGGATGAAGCCGAGCAGGTTCTTCAGTACGCCAGTTCCCGAGTCGAAAAACCTGAGTACTCGCAGCTCGAGTTCATCCACGGCTGGATTCTCAGCCGGCGCGGCGCTCATGAGCAGGCTCGAGCACTGCTTCGGCGGCTTGAGGCAATGCCTGTGGCCAGCCGCTCTCTCGATGTGAAAATGTGGCTGGCTGAAGGCTGGGCGCTCGAGAATCAACCGTCAAGATCGATTCCAGTCCTTCGGAAATTGGCGAAGGTTCACCCCAACTATCCCTGGTTTTTGGTGGATCCGAATCTGCAATCATTGCGTACGAACGCGGAATACCAGGCGTTGCTGCAGGGGCTAAAGCTGGCTTGGGAGAACAATCGCGCCCAGTTCAAGCCCTTTGCGCAGGTGATTCCGGCGAATTACTGAGAATCAAGTCGGCTTTTGTGTTCCTCAGCGGCCTCAGGCCCTCTGCGTCTTGAACTTTTCGGTCGTGGCATGTCCGGCAGCGGCGGCATACAGCACTGACTCACGGATTCCATCAATCCCAAGGTCGCGCTCAATGAGGGAATCCGCAAGTGCGGCGGTGCAAAACGGGGCCAAGCCGAGCGCGGTAGCCGTAAGGCAGAAGGTCTGGCACAGGTGCCCGGCCTCCATGTAGATGACCCTCAGAGCCCGGCTGTGCTGGTATCGCCACATACTTCGCTCGAACACTGCGGTCATGAAGAACAGCGCAGCCGCTTTTTCTGTCCACCACTGGCCGGCGCAATAGCGGCTGGCCCGTCGTTTTGCCGGAAAAAAGCGTATGGCGTGCAGGCAATGCTCCACCGCGGAGTAATGGTATAGCCCTTGCTTGAGGCCTGACACATTGTGAACGGCGACATAGGCCTCAATAGGATGGCAAGCCCCACCAGAAGGGCTGGTCTTCAATGCCAGGCGGCCGGCAACCGGATCGTTCACCCAACCGCTTATGCCCCAGGTGAGCTTCAGCAGAGTAGAGAGTTGCTGAAGCGTGATTGGCCGTCCGTCAAAATCGCGCTGCGTCCGGCGACTGGAGAGCACGTCGAGGAAGCCGGCAGAAGGCTGCAGTTGCGGTGGACGAAGAGGCACCTTCACACCCCTTGCATAACGCTTGAATCCCCTCCGAGGGGTGCTGGAAATCCTTTGACTGCGCTCGAAATCCACTGCCCGTTCCGCAGGAACATAGGGAACGTCTTTGGTTGCCGAATGAAAGTAGCGGGCCTCGATGCCCCAGCAGCTCCAACTACGAAGGGCGCGCTCCTGCGCGCGGTTGCGATCATCAATAGGCTCAATGAGGCGATGCGCCAGCAGTTCCTGCGCTGCATGGTTGAGGGTTTCCGCGGGTTCGCCGGGCAATGCCTGAATAATGTCACGGGTACACCGCGGCTTTGAGAAAAACCGGAGCAGCTCAAGGGCGATTGGACCAGCCTTTACGGCCACGCGCCGCTCGTAGTTGTCGATGATGAGCTGGTTCCCCTCCCAGTAGAAAACCAGGTTAGGGCTGCGCCGCAGCAGTAAATTGTGTGGTGTTTTCACGGCAGTTCCCGAACCATACGCGGGAGCGCTCAAGTTCGCCGCTTGGGAATAGCAGCGGACGACCGGGTGTAAAAGTTCTGGCTTTTTACATATTTATCAACAGCCCACAGCATCTGGCTGAGTCTCCTGGTCTGCTTTCTGACTTTAGGAGCCTCTAGGCCCTCGATCGCCTTCAGAGCCTTGAGTGCATTTGCGATGCCTTTCTTGAAATGGGGGCACGAGAGGTTTGTCCCGGCCGTATGAGCCATACTCTTCTCCAATCTAGCGAGTTGCAGGCGTTTGCCGCCGAACTGTAGAGCAATGGCGAAGCCCATGTCAAACGATTTCGCGGAACTGTAGAATTGCCGCGCCTCGAAATTGGGTTACCGATGAACCAAACACCAGCAGTGTTGAGCCTTATGCTTGTCGCAGCCATGTCGCAGCAGGCGTCACCTCAAACAGCGCGGCCGCGAGTTCGCGAGGCCGGAATCATGGTCGGCGTGCTGCCTTCGGGGCCGCTCGATGCCATAACGGACGTGCCGGGCGTTCTCGTGGGGCAGGTGACCGTCATCCGCGGAGAGAACATTCGAACCGGGGTAACGGCGATTCTTCCTCACGCCGGCAACGTATTTCAGGAGAAAGTGCCGGGCGCCATCTTCATCGGTAATGGTTTCGGCAAGCTGATGGGATACAGCCAGGTTTATGAATTGGGGGAAATCGAGACCCCGATTCTGTTGACCTCGACCTTGAATCTGCCGCGCGTGGCCGATGCCTTGCTTGACCACGTCCTGGCGCAGCCCGGCAATGAGCGCGTGCAATCGGTAAACCCTTTGGTGGGAGAAACCAATGACGGATATCTCAATGACATCCGCTCGCGGCCGCTCGGCCACGATGACGTTTTCGCCGCGATCCGCAACGCAAAGGCCGGGCCGGTTGAGGAGGGCGCGGTGGGGGCCGGCACCGGCACGGTGGCTTTCGGGTTCAAAGGCGGAATCGGCACTGCGTCGCGCCACATCCCGGAGAGCCTGGGAGGCTACACCGTAGGAGTGCTGGTGCAGAGCAATTTTGGCGGCGTGTTGACGATTAACGGAGCGCCCGTAGGGCAGGAACTGGGCCGGTACTACCTGAAGAGCGAAACCGGCCAGGGGTCCTCTCCTGCCCCCACTTCTTCTCTCCCTGCGTTCAGCTCTCCCGATGGTTCCTGCATGATCGTGGTCGCCACCGACGCGCCGGTGGATGCCCGCAACCTCAGGCGCATGGCGCAACGGGCAATCATGGGCCTGGCTCGCACCGGTTCCTCGGGCTCGAATGGCAGCGGAGACTACGCGATAGCCTTCTCTGCTTCTCCGCAAGTGCGAATCAGGATGAGCGCCGGCAGTTCACCCCGGGGCGTGCAGGTGATGCTGCTGGGAAACGAGGCCATGTCACCACTGTTTGAAGCAACGATCGAAGCAACCGAGGAGGCCATTTACAACTCGCTTTTTAAAGCCGACACGATCACCGGCAATGGGCACACGGTTGAAGCCCTGCCCATAGAGCGCACGCTGGAGATACTGCGGCGGCACAACGCGCTTTCAGCCGGCCATTGACTCGGCTGAATACCCGCATGGCTGGTACGCGTTCCTGCACCGATTTCACAACTCGTTCGATGTTCAGAACGAGGCCATCAAGCTATCCAGCCATACAGCGATTCAGCTATCCTGGCATCTCGCTCACCTAATATGCAGCCGCCACAGCGTAAAGCTCAGGACTTCACGAGCAACGAGCTGCGCGGCACGCCAGCGGCCCAGTGAGCGGGCTTCGGCCCGAGGCGAACCGAAGGCTTCAACGCCCTGACTCGCCATCATGCGCTTGATACGGAAAAGGTGATACCCGTCGCTGACGGCGATGCAACTGCCCATGCCGTGAGCTCGCATGATTACGGCAACACGCTCCGCCGAGGCATCCGTATTGCGCGCGCCGGTCTCGGCGAGCAAGCGGTTGCCCGGGATGCCGCGCCGTTCAAGATACCCGACCCCGACACCGCCCTCCGTGAAACGCGGGTCGTTGCCTCCTCCGCCGGTGGCGATCACGAAGGGGGCCAGGCCGCGCTCATAGAGGTCATAGGCATGATCGAGCCGCGCGCGAAAAACCGGCGACGGGCGCCCGGCGTATTCCGCAGCTCCGAAAACCACAATCGCATCCGCCGGGCGAGCTTCGTCGCGCTGGCGCTGGCGAACAACCAGCACGCTGATGGCTGCGATATAGGCGAGCAGGAGCAGCAGCAGGCCAGTCAGCAGAGGCTTTGCGAGTCGGCGGGCGCGAGCAGGTGGGTGGGTCGAGCTCGACATTACGATCCGAGCAGTTCCGAAATCTCCTGTGCGGGTACAGCCCCTTCCCGCAACATTCGCCAGCCATCGGAATTAGTGAGATCCACAATTGTGGAGGCGACGCTACGCGGCGATTCGCCGCCATCGACGATCAGCGGAATGCGGTCGCCCAGTTGCTCCTGCACACCGGCTGCGCTGGTGCACTCCGCAGCGCCGCTGATGTTGGCCGAGGTTGCGGTGATCGGAATGCCCGACTCATGGATCACGGCCATGGGGATGGGAGCAGCCGGAACCCGGAGCGCGACGTTGCCCGTATTGGCGGTTACCTTGAGCGGAAGGCGCGGCGCAGCCCGGACTATGATGGTCAGCGGCCCCGGCCAGAAGCGCCGAGCCAGCGCGTAGAACTCCGATGGCATGGGGCGCGTCAACTCCTCTGCCTGGTCAACGCTCTCGATGAGCAGCGACAACGGTTTGTGATGAGAGCGCGACTTGATTTCGTACACTGTATCGACAGCGCGCAGGTTAAACGGATCGACCGCAAGGCCATAAAAAGTATCGGTGGGCATGCCAACGGCCTTGCCCGACCGGATCTGTTGCGCTACGTATGAGACCAGGCGGTGCTCAGGTTCGGCGCTGTTGATTCTGACAATTTCGGCTCTCAACTGTCCCTCGACGGTGGGTGCGAGCAACTAATCTATCATTTTCGCTGTTAATTGCTGGCCTTGCCAGAGGGTAGCGGGCGCGGCTCGCGGTTCACGCCAGCCGGGCATCGCGATAGGCTGTAAGCATTTGCGTTGAGCTGGTGAGTTATGGCTTCGCTCAGGACAGAACGACAAGCCCCTTCGATGCTCCGGCGAGTTGCCAGCCGGCAGAATGCCCTAATCAAGGAACTGAGGCAGGCGTTTGCGCAGGCCGCCCTTACGGAGGACGGCTGCTGCGCAATCGAAGGCGTCCGGCTGGTGGAAGAAGCGCTTCGCAGCGGCTTGCGGCTCAAGGCCGTATTCGTGAGCCAGGGAGCCGAGCAGCGTGCGGAACGCCTGCTGCCGCAGGTTTCATCGCATGCCGAGGCGCTGCTGGTGCCGGCCGACGTGTTTGCCGCTACCGTGCAAACGGAGGCACCCCAGGGGATAGCCGCGCTGGTTCAGGTAAGGCAATGGGAGCTAAAAGACATACTTCGGGCCGCCCACCCGCTCATCGTGATTGCTGCCGGAGTACAGGACCCCGGCAACCTCGGGACCATGGTGCGCTCGGCTGAGGCGTTCGGAGCAAACGGTTTGCTCGCAGCGGAAGGGACAGTGAGCCCATACAACAGCAAGGCGGTGAGAGCCGCGGCCGGGTCGCTGTTCCGGCTCCCGGTGATCCGGGTTGCGCTGAATCATGCACTCGAGGCCCTGCGCGAACAAGGCATGCGCGTGCTGGGCACATCATCGCACCGCGGCACGCCAGCTCACCAGGCCGATCTCACCGGCGGGCTGGCGCTGCTGGTCGGCAACGAAGGCGCCGGCCTCGGGCGGCATCTGGCGGCAGCAGCCGATGGCTTTGTTGCCATTCCACACGAGCCCAGAGTGGAATCTCTGAACGCCGGCATCGCCGCTGCCGTCCTGCTCTATGAAGCCGCACGCCAGCGACGTGCCCTCTCGTAATCAGGCGTGGGACAACATTCCGGGCGGGGGCGCATCCGAAACGCAAACGGCTGCTGCAGAAAATGCAAATTTGCTGCTCCAACTGACTTAGAATATGAGTTTGAAAGCGTAACCCTGGTCCCGATTGCCGGGACCGCTGGAGCGGTGATTGCCGAAATTCGAAGAGTGCCTGCAGCGGCTGGAAGATATTCTGGCCGAACTGGAACGCGGTGACATTCCGCTGGAACGCGCAGTAACACTCTTTGAAGAGGGCATCAAGCTCTCAACCGCGTGCCGCAAGGAGCTCGAAGATGCGGAAGGCAAGGTCGAGATCCTGCTCAAGCAGAACGGCAGAATCCAGGCCGAGCCCTTCGAAGAACTCACGTCCAGCCAGACAACCAAGCGTTAACCAGACGTGGAGATCCGCATGGAAAGGCCAACCGTAGTTATCGCCAATTCCGATTCGACCCGGTGCGCCGTGCTCGCGCGCGGGTTGCACGAGCATGCCCGCGGCGTAATCGTGGCGAGCAGCTCGGATGAGCTGAGAAGCGCTATTCGCGAGCACTGCCCCCAGGTGGTCATAGCCGACCTGGAAACGGTTCCGCTGGGGAGCATTTCCGGGCTGCGCGACGAGTTCAACAATCTCACCGTGGTCTGCACGCACCGTGTTCCCGATGAGCAGATGTGGGCTGCATCGCTCGATGCGGGCGCCAGCGACTGCTGCTCAAGCGGGGATGTGGAGGATGTGGTTCGCGCCGCTCTCGGCATTCCTTACCGGGTGCGAACCCAGGCAGCGTAAGAGGGCGCCGGTCACGCCGCGAGCAGAGCCGAAATGTCCACCGCGCCCGCGGGTTCGCGCACCTGCGAAAACGTGCACTGCCGGGGCAGTTTCTCGGGGCGCCATCGCAGGAATTTGGCGCCGTGGCGAAATCGCCCGCCCGAGAAATAATCGTAGCGAACCTCGCACACCAGTTTGGGCGCAAGCGGCTCCCACTCACCACGGCGTTCCGTACTCCATCGGCTCGGGCCGCCCGGTGCTTTTCCTGAGAATCCTTCGCCGCCCGTGAGCGGCTCGACAATGCGCTTCAACTCATATCTTTGCCCGGCGGTGAAGCTCGACGTAAAGCCGATGTGATCCAGCCTGCCGGCTTCGTTGTACAGCCCCAGGAGCAGCGAACCGATGGCACGCCCTTTCGCGGCATACCGAAAACCGCCAACCACGCAATCGGCGGTGCGGATTCGCTTGACCTTCTGCATCGCTGTTCGCTCGGCTGAGGCGTAGGGCAAATCCGCACGCTTTGCCATAACGCCGTCGAGTCCGCTGGTTGCCCCTTCGCTCGCCCAGCGCAATGCCTGGCTGCGGTCGGGCGTCGATGGCGAAAGCCGGATCGACGTGCTGTTTCGAATTCGGAGGAAGAACTTTTGAAGTTCGCGCCGCCGCTCTGAGAGCGGCAGGCCGGCCAGTGATTTGCCTGTTTCGTCCACCAGAAGATCGAAGCAAAGGAATGATGCCGGCGTTTCCTGCGCCAGCCTTCGGATACGGCTTGCCGCCGGATGAATGCGCAGCAACAGGTCGTCAAACGACAGAGTGCCGCCACGAACAATCACGATTTCTCCGTCAAGCACGAATTGGCCGGGTGCAAGTTCGAGGAACGCCTGCGCCAGCTCCGGGAAGTATCGGCCCAGCGGTTGTCCGGCTTTGGATTGCAGCAGCACTTCCCTGCTCCGGCGGAATGCAAGGCAGCGAAAGCCGTCCCATTTGGGCTCGTACACCCATTCCGGCCCGCTTGGAATTTCAGAGACCAGCCTGGCCTCCATCGGCGGAAATGGGGGCTGTATTGGAAGACGGATGGGCGGGAACGCCTGCTTGAGAGCCGCGGCCGGAACGGCGCCGGCTTTGATCTTCGCCATTACCTGCATAGATGCAGGATGCAGCCCAATCAAACCTCCCGCCCAGCGGAATTCATTAAGGCCCAAGATCTGAACTCCGGCCAGGAATGCTTCGGGACAACTCTGGTGAATGCTTTCGCGTGTGCGGTGCAGCCATTCAGCGATGTTGCTATTCAACCGCCAGCTTCAGGCTTCCTGTGTGTTGCCTCACTTGCGGCGGGCGGGAGCCAAAGATTTCTCCCACGGGCGCGATTCTGCGCCTCACGCAGAATGGGTGCGTTACTATGGCATTCCCCAAGGACTGCTCATGAACAACGTTTCGAGTCTTTTCCGCATGCGGATTGCCGCTGTCCTGTTCCTGCTCGGCGCGCTGGCGACTGCGCAAACGGTGCCGCAGATTCCCTACCGCTCGGTTCCCGACCTCTTGCACCCGCCCGCCGATCTGCACCTGGGAGAGGTTGCCGGAGTCGCGGTAAATTCCGCGCGCCATATCTTTGTCTTCTCCCGGGGGAATACTTCCGGCCCGGCGTACGGAGCGGCTGCAGCACAATTGCTGGAATTTTCTCCGGATGGCCGCTTTGTTCGGGAGATCGGCCACAATCTTTATGCATGGTCATTCGCTCATGCGGTGAAGGTGGATCCCCGGGGCAACATCTGGGTGGCAGACAAAGGGTCGGACATGGTAGTTAAATTCAACGCTGCGGGGCGGGTCGTAATGGTATTTGGGCGAAAGCAGGAAGCAAGCGACGAGGGTACGGGGCCGCTGAAGCATGCCCACCCGCCTTTACCTCCGGTGGACGGGATGTTTCGCCAGGTGACCGATATGGCCTGGGATTCGGCCGGAAACACCTACATCAGCGACGGCTACATCAACTCACGCATCGCGAAATTCGATGCCAACGGCAACTGGGTGAAGTCGTGGGGCGAGCCGGGCAGCCAGCCCGGGCAGTTCAGCGTGCCGCACAGCATCGCCGTGGATGCGCAGAACAATGTTTATGTGGCCGATCGCGGCAACCGCCGTATCCAGGTGTTTGACGCCGATGGAAATTTCCTCCGCCAGATCACGATTGATGCGCCGGTCCCGGAGAATGCGCGCCCCGCAATCGGCAACCGCCCAACCTCCACCACCGGCACAATGGCTCCCGGAGCGCCCTGGGCCATCTGCATAACCCCGGGCCCCCGCCAGGTCCTTTACGCGTCCGATGCCTTCCCTGGCCGTATCTATAAGCTCTCACTCGATGGCAGGCTGCTCGGCATGCTGGGAGAATCGGGCAAGCAGCCCAGGCAGTTTGGCTGGATCCATGAGATGGCTTGCCCTTCAGAAAACGAGATCTACGTGGCCGAGCTGTTGAATTGGCGCGTGCAGAAACTCGAAATCGGTGGGGAACAGTGAAGCAGGCGCCTGATTCACGTTCGCACGCACCCCGGCTTACCCCACTTCAACCCTGGTATTTGACGATTGCGGCAAACGACTTTGGGTCAAGGGAAGCGCCTCCGACCAGCGCGCCATCGATTTCCTCTTCCGCCATCAGCGCGGCGGCGTTCTCGGGTTTCACGCTGCCTCCGTAAAGGATTCGCAATTGGGCAGCGGCGGTTTGCCCGAACGCCTTGGCCGCCTCTGAGCGAATAACCCGATGCGCCTCAGCAGCCAGCTCGGGGGTGGCGGTCCGGCCCGTGCCAATAGCCCACACCGGCTCGTATGCCACGGTAATGGGCCGCGCGTCTTCCGCCGCGATTTCCGCGAAAGCGCGGGTGCATTGGCGGCGCAGAACCTCTTCGGTCAACCCGGCTTCGCGCTCCTCTATCACTTCGCCTACACACACAATCGGAACCAGGCCGGCAAGCAGCGCAGATTTCAGTTTTGCGTTCACGCTGTCATCCGTCTCACCGAAGTGCTGCCGGCGCTCGGAGTGGCCGATGATGACGTGGGTGCACCCGGCGCCCCGCAACATGGGCGCCGAGACCTCGCCCGTAAAGGCGCCTTCGCTCCTCCAGTACAGGTCCTGGGCCCCAATGCCAATCGCAATGTCGCTGGCCTGTACGGCGACAACTGCCGCAAAGATATCCACGAAAGGCGGGCACACAACAATTTCGTCGCGGGTGTGTCCCTGCACGTGCGGCAGAAAAGCCAAGAAAAAATCGCGGGTTTCTTTGGGAGTCTTATAGAGCTTCCAGTTGGCGGCGATCACTTTCTTTCGCATATGAGGGGGCTTACTTATCGGTAAGGGCTTCGACGCCCGGCAGCTTGCGGCCTTCCAGGAATTCGAGCGAGGCGCCGCCACCGGTGGAAATGTGCGTAATGCAACCGGCGACGCCGGACTGCTGCACTGCCGCCACCGTATCACCGCCGCCGATGATGGAAGTGGCAGATGCATTGCCGGCCACAGCCTCGGCAATTTCGGTGGTGCCGTTGGCGAATGGCGGAGCTTCAAAAACGCCCATCGGTCCATTCCACACAATGGTGCGAGCCAGTTCGATTTCCTGCACGAACAGGTCAATGGTGCGCGGCCCAATGTCGAGCGCCATCTGGCCGGCAGGAATCGGCTCCCCGGGCAAAACGCTGGTGGCCCGCGCATCCGGCCTGATTTCTGGAGCCGCCACGTGATCTACGGGAAGGAGGAAGCGCAGCCCGGTGCGGTCGCTCACCCGTCGGGCGGCTTCGAGCGTCTCGCGCGCCACTTCAACCTTGTCCTGCTCGACCAGCGACTTGCCCACATCGTGCCCCTGGGCGCGCA
>JAFAIN010000043.1 GCA_019236695.1 Acidobacteriota bacterium
TAGTGGAGCGCATGGAAACAGACGACGAGCTGGCCGCAGTACTGGGGCACGAGATGGAGCACATCGACCACTACCACTGCGCGGAACGCCTCCAGGCGGAAGCGGCTCTTCGCAGGATCCCGCTGGGATCGCTGCTTGGTATACCGATCCAGGTGTTTGAGGCGGGCTACAGCAAGGATCAGGAATTGGAAGCCGATCGCGAAGGAGTGCTGCTCGCGGCGCGCGCGGGCTACTCCGCGGCCGGCGCAGTTCGCATATTCAAAACGCTGGATGGTTTGTTTCCCAAAAACGCGGCCGACGCGCGGTCGCCGCAACAGGAACTGAGCCGGGTAGCCGCCGACGTCCTCACCGGGTACTTTCGCTCGCACCCGGCGCCGGCAGATCGAATCCGCCAGATCGAAGCTCTGATTGCTGCCCAGCCGTCTCTTGCGGCAAATCCCGAGCGTAGCCTGGGAATCAGTTACATCTTCCTTGCCTGGCACGCTTCCGATCTGCTGCTGCGAGGCAAATTCGATCAAGCCGCGGAGCTTGCCGGCCGCTCGCTGGAAATGAAACCCGGGCACAAGCCTGCACTTGAGGTCGCGAGCAAGTCAAAGTTTGCGCTGCGCGACCTGGCAGGGGCGAAGGCAGCCTACCTGGCATTGCTGTCGGAGGATGCCACAGCGGCCGCGGCCGTTGAGGCATGGGCGGAAGAACGGGCCCGGGGCCTGATTGCTCAAGCGAAATATGACGAGGGTACAACGTTAGTGCAGGCCCTGCTCGAGCTTCAGCCCAATCAGCCGGGGCTCCTGGCCCTCCTGGCCGAGGCACAGTTCGGCAGCGGAAAGGCTGCGGAAGGGATTGCGACCGCAGCCACACTTCGCCGCCTTTATCCCGCACGTTCCGAGCAGTTCGCCGCCGATGACTTAAACAGGGCATTGAGCCTGCTCAATGACAAGAACTTTTCTGCGGCTGCGGAGATGGCGCAACTCAGCGCAGCGCTGGATGATTCGGCGAGCGCCGAGCGCGTGCTGGCGGATTCCGAATTTGCGGCAGGCCGTTTTGTGGAAGCCGCGGCCGCCTACGAAAGAGTAATTCGCGGCAGGGAAGTGGATGATGTTTCGGTGCTCGGTGCATTGGCTGATGCCCTGGCGAGCGCTCACCCGGCAACTGCGTACCGGGAATTTCAAGAAGCCCTGGCGACCGCGAAACAGGTGAAGGTACCGCCGCCAGACGTGGACTCCGAACTGGCGGGCCTGGCCGTTATGGGTCGCCGGGATGCGCCGGCTCTGATTCTGCAGCGCGAAGCCGAACGAGGTGCGATTTCGCCGGAAGTGCTGGGGCGTCTTGGCTGGTGGTACTTCCGCGCGCACCGTGTGGAGGATGCCGCGGCGCTGTTGCAGTCCGCCCTGCGCCTGCGGCCGGGTGATGATGAACTGCAGGCCAACCTGGCCTGGGTAAGGCTCGAAGCCGGCGATTATTCACTGCAGGGATTTCCTGCTGCGGGCGCGTACCGCGGCGTTGAAGACACGCCCGAATGGGCGCTGGCAATCTCTCACTGGGCGCAGAACAAGCCTGACGAGGCGCTGGCCACGTGGAGCACCATCACATCCCTAAGCCCGCAGTGGCTGAACCGCGAATGGCGCGGCGCCATCTATCCGCCACACATCAATGCGCTGGTGGACCAGATGCAGGCGGAACAACAGCGGCGCGAGCTGGCAGCTCGCGCCGCCGCTGGCCGGTAAAACGAATGGAAAACGTAGAGACGTCCCGGATTGAATTGCTCATTGGCCTGGCGCTGCTCGCGATTGTTTGCTCGATCGGGTTCGTGAACATGCGCGCAGCGCGCATCAGCGCGAATGAAAACGCCGCTATTGCTGTGGTTGGCCAGATCAATCGTGCGCAGGCGGCGTACATCCGAATGTACCCGCAAGCCGGGTTCACCACGCTGGCAGCGCTGGGCGGCACGGTTCCGTGCACTCCGAGCCCCTCGACCGCATGCATTCTCGACCAGGCGACGTCATCCGGCCGGAAGAACGGTTACGCTTTCAACGTCACGATTGCCACTCCGAAGGAGATGTATGCGTATGCGGCGCATGCGGCGCCATTGCAATGCGGCCTAACCGGAGTGCGAACTTTCTTTTCCGACCAATCGCGCCTCATCCGTTACAAGCAGACTGACGAATGCGAGGCGGCTGATCGCAAGAGCCCCCCGCTGCCGTGAACCTGTCAGTGGCCGGCCAACGGTGAAGCTGC
>JAFAIN010000214.1 GCA_019236695.1 Acidobacteriota bacterium
CGGTTCCGCATGCGTGGGCTTTGGCGCCGGCCGGAACATCGGCAGTTCGCCGGGTTTCGAGTGCGGCGACTCGCCCGCCCGGCGCCCCTCGTTGCGCCGCTCTTCCGAGCAGAGTGCACAGGGGCACGCATCGCGCAGGAAGGTGAATGTGTAGTGGCTGTGGTGGCCGTCGGACCAGTCGATATCGACGCCCGTTCCCGACGTCAGGTTCACATCCACCGACCGGGGATCCGGCGTAGGAAGCGGCGCAGGCGACATGCATTCAGTATCGCACCTGCGAACTGGCTGGTGGCTGGATGGCTGAAGGGCAAACTGCGTGTGCCCCTTCAGCCATCCAGCCGGGATGTGGAGGAAGGATTAAATTGTGTTACACGCACACGCCGTTCCGGCAACCGTCCGCGCGCAGGGCAGGGTTCTTTTCCGCGCCCGAAGCCGGCGTGTTCTTCGTGGGCTGTTCGGTGCCTCGTTGCTCCATTGGCGGATTCTTCAGCCGGTACTGGAACAGCTCCTGGTTATCCTGGAACAACTGCCGGATGAGCTGTTGCTGGGTCGTAATCGTGTTGCCCTGGTGGTGCACCACAAAAACCACAAGAGCGCATACCGCCAGTGCGAGCACGGTCAGGAATCGTGAGACCCGCAAGCTGCGTGCAAGGTCCGCATTCATTCGGGCCGCCGCGCTGGCCAGCGCCCGGTCGTTGTTGCGGACAATTTCTTCCAGCTTTTCGCGGAGCGCTGGGTTCTGATGCATTTCTGTACTGAGCATGTTTTCTCCTATGCGAACGCAGCCTTGGTTGTGCAGGCGAATGGCCAGCCAGCTTGCGGGGCCGCAATGAAAACAAACGACTTTGCGCTTCGACAAATGGCCCATCGCCCGGCTGAGATGCAAACTCTTGCAGAGGAGAGCATTCCGGGGGCGCCGAACTGGACGCGCGTAATGCTCAGTAACACGCATCGGCTCGCCTCGCCGACTGTATCCCCTCACCCCGTGCCGCGCAGTACTTGCGGCGCGCCTCGGCTGGGCATCTTAACTCTTGCGGAGGTTAGCCATGCCTGAAAAGCAGGAAAGAGTGGAAAACAGAGACAGCAATAAAGAAGATGAGCGGCTTCGCCGGGAACTGCGCCGCGATCCGGAGTTCGAAATGCCCGATCCCGAGCAGGTGGATGGCGAAATTAAGGAGGCAGAGAAGGTTTACCGGAAAGATGACCCGGGCGAGAACGCGGCGTAAAAATGAGCAAGGGTCCGCGCGAACCGGACCCTTGTTGCCCAAACGTAACTTGGGGACTGAGTTTCTACCAGTAGGTCAGTGAGATCTTGTCGAGCCACACGTCGTACGCCTGCTGAGCATAATTGCCGTCCATCTGGAAGGCGACGTTCAGTTCATTGGTGCTGCTCGGGATCTGGTTGAAGGTTCTGTTCACGTAAGTCTTCACGCCGTTCAGCGTAATTGCGACGAACGTGCCCTGGTTAGTGCCGCTGCGGTAAAACTCCCATGTCAGGTGATTCCACCTGTAAGTGGGCGGGGCGGGGCAGGCGATGCCGGTCGCAACCCAGTGCTTGCTCGCGCCATCCCAAACGTCCCACTGATGCGAGCCTCGAATATCGCACTGCGTTCCGAAGATGTACTTGATGCCTCCCACCGACTGATTCACGTCAAACTCCAGCGCCTGCGGAGCATTGGGATTCGTGTAATAGAAGTACACGTCATAAACAAAGTGCCTGGCGTTGGGTTCCGCGCCAAGCTGGTTCCACCACAGCGCGTCGCTGTAAGGCGTGGAGCCGCCCAGCCAGAAGTGCGCTGCCCTGCCGTCCATGGATGGGCTGGCAACGTTTTGCGTCAGCGAGAACGAGGCCGCTGTACCGTTTCCCCCGGCTCCCGCGCAAACCGTGCAGTTCTGCCAGCCGGAGCGCTGATCGATGTCGGCGATGGTAGTTCCGGCCGGCGCACTGCCCGCCACGTTGATGTTGAGCGGCGCCTTCTGCACCGCGCCTGTGGAATCCCATGACTGCACGACCACGTAATGCGCTCCGGGTGCGAGCGCGAGGGAAGTGTTCAGGCTGGCCGTGTAGGTTGTGTAAACCGATACGTTATCTACGTAGATCATCATCGCCGTCACGGGGTATGGCGACGTGGCTGAGGCTGTGAATTGGGTTGGACTGCCGACTGTGGCGCCATTGGCGGGTGAGCTTACGGTGATGGACGCCATCGCGGCTCCGCCGAGCGCAAAAAACGCGCAGAATATCCCAAGGTGTTTTCTCAAAACGAATTGTCCCTCTGATAGTGGATTGCCGGGTCCCGGGCTCGGAACGTTCAGCCCTTTTTCGGGTATCGGCAGAGTCAGCGGCGCGCTGCTACGAACTGCCGAAGCGTTCAGCCTGCCGAAGCCGGTGCGCGTTCTGCACATCGTCCGGCCAGGCTGCGGGCAATTTACGGGCTCATCGACCCGTGATGAATCCGCAAACTCCCTTAACCCGGCACCGATAAACGCCTGTATCCAGCTAAGGGGAAGCCCTGTTGCAATGTATCAGCGCCGCGCCCCTCTCAATGTCAGGAAAATGCAACATTATTTCGTAGCACTGATTAAGAAGACGAATTCCCGAAAGTCGAAACTTTCCTGTGGTTCGAGGGAACGTTTCAGCTTACGGAACAAAAATGCGCGGGACGCGGGCGGAGATGGCGCAAAGAACTTCGTACGGAATGGTGCCGGAGTGGCGCGCGTGCTCCCACGCGTCAATGGCGTGCGGGCCGCTGCGGCCCAGTAGCGTAACTTCGTCGCCAATCTCAACGCCCGGAATGCTCGAGACGTCAATGAGCGTCAGGTCCATGGAAACGCGGCCGGTAATCGGCGCCTCCGCCCCTCGAACCAGAACACGCCCCTTGGACGAAAGCTTGCGGTTCAGGCCATCCGCGTACCCCACGGGCAACACCGCAACCGTCATGGCGCGTTCCGCGTGGTAAGTGCGTCCGTAGCCGATGGCAGTGCCCCGCGAAACGTTGCGCATGCCGGTCACTCGCGTTTTCCAGCTCAATACCGGCTCAACGGCCGGCGGCGCCGGCTGCGGTATGGCTTCGCCCTTCGCGGAAAACGGCAGGTAGTAGCCATAGAGCGAGATTCCCGGCCTCACAAAGTTGTATCGCGCCTGCGGCAGCGCGACCATGGCCGAGCTGTTGGCCGCATCCACGATTGGCGGATCAAAACCGTGGTTCCTTAAAATGTTCAACGCGGTTTCGAAAGCCGCGAGCTGGCGCTGGCTGCCGCCATCGAGAACTTCGGATGCGGCCAGATGGGTGAGCGCCCCTTCCACACGCACGCGCGGAAGGCCGTGCAACCTGCGGCAGAGCTGCTCAACTGCTTCTACCGGCGCTCCCAGACGCGACATCCCGGTATCAACCTTGATGTGAATTGGAACCTCGCACTCTTGCTCTGCGGCTGCGTGATGCAGCCGGGCAACTGCTTCTTCCTGCCACACTGCCGGAGTGAGCCGGTACCGGACGGCATCGGCTTCTTCGCCACGCCAGCAGCCGGTCATAATCAGGATGCGGCTCTGGATGCCGGCCCGGCGCAGCCGCACTCCTTCATCCGTGCAGGTCACGCCCAGCCACTCCGCGCCTTCGGCCTCGAGCGCGCGCGAGCACTCGATTGCGCCATGGCCGTAGGCATCGGCCTTCACTACGCCGCATACCGTTACGCCCGGCCCGGTGAGCTGCCGCATGCGCTGAAAGTTACGCCGCAGCGCGCCCACAGAAATTTCAGCCCAGGTGGGGCGCGAGCTGCAGGGAAACGGCATGCCTTATTCCACCACCACTGATTTCGAGAGGTTGCGGGGCCGATCCACATCGCGCCCGCGCAGCACTGCCACGTAGTAGGCCAGCAATTGCAGCGGCACCACTTCGACGATGGGCTGCAGCAGCACCGGGACATCCGGAACGGCGACCACGTGCCGCGTGAGCCTTGGGATGAGGCGGTCGCCGGCCGTGATGACCGCCAGAACCGGGATGCGGCGGGCCACATACTCGCGGATGTTGGCGACCGTCTTGCGGTAGCGGAGCTGCGATTCGGCATCGCCGCTGCGATGCGTTGCCAGGATCACGATTGGGAGTTGCCGGTTGAGGAGCGCGGTAGGACCATGTTTCAACTCGCCCGTGGGATATCCCTCGGCATGCAGGTACGACACCTCCTTCAGCTTGAGCGCGCCTTCCATGGCAATGGGATAGTCAATGTCGCGGCCGGCATAGATGAAACCTTCATAGCGCTGGAAGGCGGCGGCCAGCCGGCGGCACTGGGCCGCTTTTTCAAGCGCCGCCTCAACGTAGCAGGGCAGCCGCATGAGTTCGGCGATGGCGTTTCCGGTCTGGGCGTTGATGGTGCTACGGCGCCCGGCCAGATATCCCGAAAAAAGCAGCAGTGCCGCCAATTGTGTAATGAAGCTCTTGGTGGCGGCGATGGCTACTTCTTCACCCGCGCAGGTGAGCAGGGTGGCGTCGGCTTCGCGGGTCAGCGGCGTGCCGGCAACGTTGCAGATGCCCAGCGTCAGCGCGCCCCGGGCGCGGGCAAGCCGCAGAGCTGCCATCGTATCGACCGTGGTGCCCGATTGGGAAATGAGGATCGCAAGTTCCCCCGGTCCCACAATCGGGTCGCGATAGCAATACTGGCTGGCGAAATCGACTTCAACATCCAAGCCCGCCATGCGCTCGATCATGAATTCGCCGGCCATGCCTGCGTGCCGGCTCGACCCGCTGGCCGCAATCGTGATTCGCCGGATCCGCCTGATCTGCGCGGCGCTCAGGCCAAAACCGGGCAGCTCGAGCTGCCCGCGCCCGCCCTGGGCCATTGATTGCCCTAACAGGCGGCGCAGCGCTTCAGGCTGCTCGTAGATTTCCTTGAGCATGAAATGCGGGAAGCCGTTTTTTCTGTCGGAAGCTGCTCCAGGGCGCCTGCGCATGCGGAATCATTTAAACATGGAAGCCGCGTCGGGGAAGGCAAGGGGCAAAAGGCAAACGGCAACTCTCCGCGGGTTTGTCTGGCGCGAATGTTTGCTGCGGAAAGCCGCTTCTGCATTAAAATCTTTCCGCCGATTCTGCGGCTTTCAGGAGCCTTATGCGCCTTCCGCTATTCGCACTTTGCCTGTTGTTGCCGGTTTCCGCGTTCCCGCAAACTGCCGGCTCCGCCGACATCAACGCGCGTATTCGCCAGGAAGAGATGGAGCACTCCCAGATCATGCACACCATGCACTTCCTTGCGGATGTCTACGGGCCGCGCCTTACCGGCTCGCCTAACCAAAAGGCGGCGGCGGAATGGGCCATCAAGGAAATGAGTTCGTGGGGCATGCAGAACGGCCATCTCGAGCCGTGGGATTTCGGGCATCCCGGCTGGACCAACGAACGCGCCAGCGGCTACGCGCTTTCGCCCATCCACGATCAGCTCTATTTCAAGGTGCTGGCCTGGACGCCCGGCACGCAGGGCACCGTAACCGCCCAGGCGATGCTCATCGATCCCCCCGAGAAGCCAACCAAAGAACAACTTGCCGCGTACCTGGAATCCGTGAAAGCACAGGTGAAGGGCAGAGTTGTCCTGGTGGGCAAGGGAGCGCCGGTGCCGGTGAATCTCGATCCGGTGAACCACCGGCTTGATGACAAAACGGCTGCCGAGCGCTTCGATCCCAACAATCCCAACGCCGGCCAGTTCGGGCCGCGGCCCGGGCAGGCGCCGCCTGCGCCCGATCCCAACCTGCTGACGGCTGCGCAGATCAACGAGCAGGTGGACGCATTCCTCATTGCCGCGGGAGCGCTGCTTCGCGTGAACGATGCCCACCGCGAACACGGCCAGATTCGCGCCTTCCAGAACCGGACGTATGACCTGACTAAAGCGCCGCCCACGGTGGTAATGCGCAATGAGGATTATGGCCGCATCGCCCGCATTCTCGCGGATGGCTCGCCTGTGACGCTGGAATTCAACATTCAGAATCGCACCTACCCCGAGGGCAAGACGTCGTATAACACGGTCGCCGAGATTCCGGGTACCGACCGGAAGGCTGAAGTCGTCATGCTGGGTGGCCATCTGGATTCATGGCATTCGGCGACGGGCGCCACCGACAACGCCATCGGCTGCGCGGTGATGATGGAAGCCGCGCGTATCCTTCTGGCCCTGGGCGTTCACCCGCGGCGCACCATCCGTGTGGCGCTGTGGAGCGGCGAAGAAGAGGGGCTGCTCGGTTCGCAGGCTTATGTGGCGCAACACTTCGGGACCGCCGAGGAGCCCAAGCCGGAGTTTTCCAGCCTGGTTGCGTATCTGAACGTGGATTCCGGCACGGGACGCATCCGCGGCGCCAGCGTATTTGGCCCGCCCGAAGATGCAGCCATCCTGCGAACCGCGCTGGCCCCTTTTGCAGATCTGGGACTGGCGGGCGCCATCGCCAACAAGAGCCGCCGGCTGGGTGGAACCGACAGCACGTCATTCTCGCGCGCCGGGCTGCCGGGAATCGGATTGGCGCAGGATCCGATCGAGTACCAGAGCGCAACGTGGCACACCAACCTCGATACTTACGAGCGCATTATCGAGGATGACGCCAAAAAGTCGGCCATCATCGTCGCTGCCGCCATCTACGAGCTGGCCATGCGCGATCAAATGCTGCCGCGGTTCGCCGCCGCCGACATGCCGCCGCTCCCGCCCGCAGCGGGAGAGGCTCCGCGCCCGGCGCCTGCGGGCGCTTCCACGCCCGCACCCAAGCAGCCCTGACTCGGCCGTAGGGAAGAAGATGCATGCCATCGAATTTGCCGCCGCCGGCTACCAGGCCGGCGGCAAGCTGATTCTTGACCGGCTGTCGCTTGCGGTGCGCCGCGGGGAGACGCTTGCGCTGCTCGGCCCGAGCGGCTCCGGCAAGACTACTGCCCTTAAGCTCATCAACGCGCTTTTGATGCCGACCGCCGGTGAAGTGCTGGTGAACGGCCGCTCCACTGCAACCTGGGACAGGATTGAACTGCGGCGCTCCATTGGCTACGCCATACAGGAAATCGGGCTGCTGCCCCATTACACCGTGGGGGAAAATATTTCGCTTTTGCCGAGGCTGGAGCGCTGGCCGCGCGAGCGGATGGAAGCCCGGGTGCGCGAGCTGCTCGAACTGGTGAACCTGCCTTACCGCGAGTTCGCCGGCCGCTACCCCGACGAGCTCTCCGGTGGCCAGCGCCAGCGCGTGGGAATGGCGCGCGCCCTGGCGCTCGGGCCGCCCATTCTGCTGCTCGATGAGCCCTTTGGCGCGCTTGATCCCGCCACCCGCACGGCATTGCAGGTTGAGTTTCGCCGCCTGGTCCAGATGCTTCAGGCCACGGCTGTTTTTGTGACCCATGATGCTCAGGAAGCGCTCGCGGTTTCGGATCGTATTGCCCTGCTCGAAGCCGGCCGGCTGCGCGCCGTGCTCACCCGCAGCGGATTCCTCGGCAACGCCGATCCCGCCGCGGAGCCATACCTGAACGCGCTGCGCGCCGCCGCGGCGCTGTTGAAAGCAGACGGCTGAACCACGGAAGGCCGGAAATAAAAGGTTTCGTGCCCTTCGTGCGTCCTTCGTGAACTTCGTGTGAACCCCGCTGTGCCGGAAACCTGGATGGAATGCTGCACGCAACTCGATGCTGCCGGGCCGGCGTCTCATCAGCAGGGAGAACAGCAATGGCCACAAAGAAATCGAGCAGCAGGAAGTCGAGCGGGCGGAAGTACGGCAAAAAAGCGCAGCAGGAAGTGCGCACCGAAATGCACCACATGAAATCGGGCAAGCACCCGGTAAAAAACCGGAAACAGGCAATTGCGATCGGATTGAGCAAGGCGCGCCAGAAGGGCGCCAAAGTTCCGAAAAAGCCGGGCAGCTCGCGCAAAGCCGCGTAACGGAAAGGCAAAAGGCCAAAAGGCCAACCACAAGGCCACCACGGTCGCACAAAGGGCGCGAGGGGCACGGACGGCGGCTCGCAGGCATCGGGCAACGTCGCGGCGCCGGGTCATCATCCAGAATCCGCGCACCGCGGCTAACTTTTCCTCCGCGCCTCCGCGGTGAGAACTCCGTCCATGCCTGAACTCCTCTGCGCTCTCTGTGTCCTCTGCGTCATGCATTTGGCCGCCGGGCAGGAAGTGCAGCACCACTTCCGACATGCCGAGCAGCGGGGTGCGGACTACCCGGAATTGACGCACTTGCCTGAGCTTCCTAAAATCGAGAGCAGCCGCCTTTGCGAGCTTCAATCGCCCAGGAGTTTGTTTGCCCCTCTACGAATACGAATGCACGAAGTGCAAGCACCGTTTTGAATGCATCCAGAAGTTTTCTGACCCTCCGGCTGAATCCTGCCCGCAATGCGGCGCGCCGGTCGCGCAGGTGCTCTCGGCGCCGGCCGTGCAGTTCAAGGGCTCGGGATGGTATGTGACCGACTACGCCCGAAAATCCTCGGGCGGCGCCACGGGAAAAAAGGATGCGCCCGCCGATTCCGGCGGCGGCGACAAGGCCGGCGAATCAAAGCCCAAAACGGAATCCAAAACCGAAAGCAAAAAATCGGAGTAAGCGCTGAACCAGCAAGCCCCACTACTTCAGCCTGCTCTGTATCTCGTAGCCACCCCCATCGGCAACCTCGGCGACGTAACGCTTCGTGCCCTCGATGTATTGAAGCAGGCCGACGTGATTGCGTGCGAGGACACGCGCCATAGCCGCAAGCTGCTCGACCACTATGGAATCCCGGTGCCGGCCGTCAGTTATCACGAGCACAATGAAGCAGAGCGAGCCCAGGAACTGGTTGAGCGCTTGAAAGCCGGCGCTCGGGTTGCACTGATCAGCGATGCCGGAATGCCGGCGGTCTCCGACCCCGGCTATCGCCTGGTCCATGCCGCCATTCAGAATGGCATCAGGGTTATTCCGGTTCCGGGTGCAACCGCTTTCATGGCCGCCCTGGTGGCGAGCGGCCTCCCCACTGTCCGTTTCACGTTTCAGGGTTTTCTACCGGCGCGCCGGGGCGAGCGGCGCACTGTGCTGGAAGCCCTGGCGGGCCTTCAGGACACCGCAATCTTCTATGAAGCTCCCCACCGGCTGCTGGAATGCCTCGAAGACGTGGCCGTCATTCTGGGCGCCAACCGTCCGGTAGTGGTTGCGCGCGAGCTGACCAAGGTGCATGAGGAGTTCGTGCGGGGCAGCGCCGGGGAGGTGCTTGAGCAGTTCCGCAAACGCCCCAGCGTCCGCGGCGAAATCGTGCTGCTCATCGGAAAGCCGCTTAAACCGGTACGGCACGCCAGCCCGGGCATCGCGGAACAAATGGATGAGCTGATGAAAAGCGGGCTCGACGAGAACTCAGCTCTCAGGAACCTGGCGAAACACACAGGCATGTCCCGCGACGAACTCTACCGCGAGCTGCAGAGAAAGAGGAAATAGCGGCCCGGTTCACTCGTTCGACGTGTGATCGTGGATGATCCGCCAGCCTTCGGGCAGCTTGCGGAACACCAGCGTGAACAACCCTCCCGGGTGCGTTCCATCCGCCATCTCCAGCCGCCAGCGCCCGCCGACCCAGGCAGCGTCGGGCGCGACCACATGAATCTCGAGCTCCGAGAAAGTCAGCTTCCCCATCTGCCGGCCCTGGGTTTGATAGCGCGTGCGATATCGCTCGAGCGTTTTCTCCCAGCCGGCCGTGATGGTTCCCCCGGAGTAAAACGTCAGCTCGGGGCTTCGGGCATAGCCGCGCATGAAGGATTCCAGGTCCGAGCGGTTCCAGGCGGCAGCCTGGTCGGTGAGCACCTGGCGAATCGCTGAAGCTTCGGCGCTCTCATGCGGTTGACCGAGGGCAGTGCCCAGCAACAGGACGGCGAGCGAAAAAATGGTGGCTTTCATGGTGTCTTTCAGCCCATCAGCATGCCGCCATTCACGTTGAGCACATGCCCCGTGATGTAGGCGGCGTCATCTGAGGCAAGGAAACGGACCGCGCGCGCCACGTCGGCGTCGGTGCCGGCGCGGCCGAGTGGCGCCATTCGCAGCATGGTTTCCTTCAGTTCGGCCGGCAGTTCCGCCGTCATGGCAGTTTCTATGTAGCCGGGCGCCACCGCATTCACCGTTACGCTGCGCGATCCCACTTCGCGCGCAACCGCCATGGTTAGGCCGATCAGGCCGGCCTTCGAGGCCGAATAGTTGGCCTGCCCAGCCTGGCCAATCTGGCCGTTAATGCTGGCAACATTGACGATGCGCCCCCAGCGCTGCCGCAGCATTCCGCCAATCACGGCCTGGATGCAGAGAAATGCGCCGGTGAGGTTGGTCGCCAGCACCTCATCCCAATCGGCGCGCTTCATGCGCAGGACCAGTTGGTCGCGCGTAATGCCGGCGTTGTTCACCAGGATGTCGATCTTGCCGAAGTGCGCAGATGCCGCTTTGACCGCGGCCTTGATCTCCTCTTCGCTGGCTACATCCATGCGAAAAGCGGCAGCAGTTCCGCCATTCCCGGCAATTTCCCGGGCAACTTCCGCCAGTTTTTGTTCGCTGCGCGCGGCCAGCGCCACCTTTGCCCCCGAGCGCGCCAGTTCCTCGGCACACGCGCGGCCGATCCCCTGCGAGGCGCCGGTGACCAGCGCAACTCTTCCTTCAAGCAATGTCGACATGCAGGCCTGCCATTATAGGAGAGAAGCGCTTCGGCTGAGAGCTTAAGGCTGAGAGCTTAGGCTCAGAGCATTAGAGCCTGATTGCAGTTGACGCCGCCTTGCCGCACCTGTTTACATTTCTGCCTCAGCTTCCTGAATTCACGGTGGAGGGTTTTCCGTTGAAGGTTCTTGCATTCGCTTCCATCATCCTCCTGGTTGGTGGCGCGGCCACGGCGCAGGCGAAACCGGCCGCGCCGGCGGCGCCCGCAAAGCCAGCCGGCGCAGCGCGCGCCGCCGTTCCCGATCTGGCCAAAACCCCTACGCTTTATGTCGTCAACTACGCTCACCTCGATACGGAGTGGCGTTGGGAATATCCCCAGGTCATCAACGAATATCTGACCAAAACACTGCGCAACAACTTCGCGCTATTCGAGAAATATCCGCACTACGTCTTCAATTTCACCGGGGCGAATCGCTATGCCATGATGAAAGAGTATTTCCCTGAGGATTTCGCGCGGTTGAAGCGCTACGTCGCCCTGGGGCGGTGGTTCCCGGCGGGCTCCTCAATCGAAGAGAGTGACGTGAATTCCCCATCGGCCGAGAGCATTTTCCGCCAGGTGCTCTACGGAAACGAATTTTTCCGCCGCGAATTCGGCAAGTACTCAAACGAGTACATGCTGCCCGATTGCTTCGGGTTCCCGGCCTCGTTGCCTTCCATACTGGCGCACGCCGGTATCAAAGGGTTTTCCACGCAGAAGCTGTCTTCCGGATGGCAGCCGGCGCCCCGCGTAGGCGGGCCTGATTCGCCCGAGAGAACTCCCGAGGGCATTCCGTTCAATGTAGGAATATGGGAAGGCACGGATGGCAAAACAGTGATTGCCGCGCTGAATCCTTCCAGCTACGGCACCCAGGTTTATGCGGACCTCAGCCGCAGCAATGCTCCCATCCCGAACAATGAAGAGGGCGGCGAATACGTTTGGGACTGGCCGGCGCGGGTTGACTTCAATGGCAAAGTGACGGGCGTGTATGCCGATTACCACTATGTCGGCACCGGCGATACAGGCGGCTCGCCGCACGAGAGTTCCGTCAGGCTGCTGGAAGCGATTCAAACCCGCGCGTCCATGCCGCTGCCGCCTGTGCCGCTGCGCCGCGACCGCAACACCGGGAAACAGGAGTTGTATTCGCCGGGTCCCGATTATCCGTGCTGCGGCACGGGACCGCTGCGCGTGCTGCAGTCCAATGCGGACCAGATGTTTCTCGATATCAAGCCCGGCGAAACCGCGCGCATGCCGCGCTACAAAGGCGACCTTGAGCTGATCAACCACTCCGCCGGGTCCATCACCTCCGAGGGTTATCAAAAGCGCTGGAACCGCGAAAACGAGCTCCTGGCCGATGCAGCCGAGAAGGCGTCGGTTGCGGCCGCCTGGCTGGGCGGGCGAGCCTACCCGCAGGAGCGGTTGAATCGGGCGTGGCGGCTAGTGCTGGGCGGCCAGTTCCACGACATTATGGCGGGCACGGCAACTCCGAAGTCCTACGAATATGCGTGGAATGATGACGTGCTGGCCATGAATCAGTTTGCCGGCGTGCTTACGAGCGGCACGGAAGCGGTGGCCTCCGTAATGGATACCCAGGCGCAGGGAACCCCGGTAGTGGTGTTCAATCCGTTGAACATCGAGCGGGCCGGAGTAGTGGAAGCCGAGGCGCCGGGAGATTTCACGGCCGCACGCGTAATCGGCCCCGATGGGCAGGAGACGCCTTCGCAAGTGGTGACCCACCCCGGCGGCAGCGTATCCGTGCTGTTCGTTGCCCGCGTGCCCTCGGTCGGCTATGCCGTGTATGACGTGCAGCAGGGCGCCGGAGCGGCCGCAGCTTCGGAACTTAAGGTAGCGGAGTCTTCGCTGGAGAATGCCCGCTACCGCGTAAGCCTCGATCACAATGGCGATGTGTTCAGCATCTTCGATAAGAAACTCGATCGCGAACTGCTCTCCGGCCCGCTTCGCCTGGCTATTTCGACCGACAACCCCGAGCACTGGCCGGCATGGAATATGGATTTCGAGGATGAACAGCGCGCTCCGCGCGATTACGTCAGCGGCACGCCGGAAATACGGATTGTAGAAAGTGGGCCGGCCCGGGTCGCCATCGAGGTTACGCGCCAGACAGAAGGCTCCCGATTCTCGCAGACGGTGCGTCTGGGAGCCGGAGCCGCCGGGGAGCGAGTGGAGTTCGTTACTTCAACCGACTGGCAAACGAAGAACGCCAACCTCAAAGCCGTGTTCCCGCTGGCTGCGGCCAATCCCAAAGCTACATACAACTGGGATGTAGGCGTGGTGGAACGGCCCAACGAGGAGGAGCGCCAGTTCGAAGTTGCCACTCATCAATGGATCGATTTGACCGACCAGAGCGGCGCTTATGGCGCCACGGTGTTGACCGACAAGAAATATGGATCTGATAAGCCGGATGACCACACCATCCGCCTTACGCTGATCCGTACCCCGGGCACGCGTGGCGGATACGCCGATCAGGGGACGCAGGATATCGGGCACCACGATATTGTCTATGGCCTGGCCGGCCACGAAGGCGATTGGCGCAAGGGTGAGGGCGACTGGCAAGCCTACTCGCTGAATACCCCGCTGTTTGCCTTCATTTCCGCAAAACACGCGGGCAAACTCGGCCGGAGCTTCAGCCTGCTGAAGACCTCGAGCCGCCGGGTACGTGTGCTGGCGGTGAAGAAGGCGGAAGAGAGCGATGAAACCATCGTGCGCCTGGTTGACATCAGCGGGCAGCAGCAGCCGGAGGTGCAGGTTGCGTTTGCGGCGCCGCTCACGGCAGCGCGCGAAGTCAACGCCCAGGAACAAAGCGTGGGTCCGGCCGGCCTGAAACAGGGCGCGCTGGTTGCGGCTTTCTCTCCATGGCAGCCGCGGACATTTGCGGTGAGGCTTGGCGCGGCGGCGGCGCGCGCCCCCCTGCCGGTTTCCCAACCTGTGGCGCTGCACTATGACGCTTCAGTGGCCACCGCTGACGGTCGCCCGGGTACAGGCTGCTTCGATTGTTCCAGTCAGGCGGTGAATGCGCCGCAGGGCAATGCTCTGCCGGCCGAGATGCTCCCCAACGAACTCAGTTTTGCCGGAGTTCGCTTTTCCCTCGCGCCGGCAGGCAAAGGCACGCCCAACGCTGTAACCGCCATGGGGCAGAGGATTGCCTTGCCTGCCGGGAATTTTAATCGCGTCTATCTTCTTGCCGCGTCCTACAGCGGCGGATCGAATTACGACGGCGCGCCGCGGCTGCCGAACGCCGATGTTCCCGCCACCTTCAAGGCAGGAAGCCAGGCAGTCGAACTGATCGTGCAGAACTGGACCGGATTCGTCGGGCAATGGGATGACCGCCTGTGGCAGATGCGTTCCCGCCAGGTGCCAATCAACCGGCCTGCAAATGCCGGGCCGCTGCCGCCGGGCGCGCCCGCCACCCGAACCGTGACGGCAATGGAATTTACCGGCCAGCTTGTGCCGGGCTTCATCAAGCGAGCCGATGTTGCGTGGTTCGCCTCGCACCGGCATGGGGACGATGGCAGCAACCAGGCATACGAATACTCATACCTGTTCGCCTACCCGCTCGATGTGCCCGCCGGCGCGAAAGAGATCACATTGCCTGATAACGAGCACATTCGCATCCTGGCCATCACTGCCGTGAATGAAGCGGGGCCAATCAGGCCGGCTTACCCGCTCTACGATGTGCTGGCCGGAGGACCGACGCGGCAGGTATCACCGCCTATGACCGTCGAACCGGAGTAGAGCGAAACGCAGGAGGGCTTTGCAACATGCTGAGACGAAGAATCATTTTGTGTTTGCTGGTTACAGCTTTCTGCGCCGCCGCAGACCAGCCAATGCATTTCGACGGGAGCGCCTGGTGGCACTACGTTTCGGTCCTCGCGGATGACAACATGGAAGGGCGGCAAACCGGCAGCCCCGGCCTGAAACGGGCACAGGCTTTCGTGGTAGATCAGCTCAAGGCGGCCGGCCTGCAGCCGGCTGGCAGCAGCGGCTTTTACCAGCCGGTGAAATTCATCGAGCGCAGCATCAACGAAGCCCATTCCAGCCTGGCCCTGGTGCGGAGCGGCAAGCCCGAGCCGCTGGCGCTGGGCGATGACGCCTATTTCTCTACCCGCGTGGATCTGGCGGCATCGGTCGAAGCCCCGCTGGCATTTGTCGGCTATGGGCTCAGCATTCCGGAAAAGGGATATGACGACCTCGCCGGCCAGGATTTGAAGGGCAAAGTAGTCGTTACGCTCGCCGGCCAGCCGGCGGAAATTCCGGGAGCGCTGGCCTCGCATGCCTCCTCGGCCGGTGAGCGCTGGCGCGCACTGAAAGCCGCCGGAGCGATCGGCGTCATCAGCATTCCGAATCCGGCGAACATGGATATCCCGTGGCCCCGAATGTCGCTGAGCCGCACACAGCCGAGCATGACGCTGGCCGATCCCGAGTTCGATGAGACCGTGGGCGAGAAGCTTGCCATAACCTTCAATCCGGAGCATGCCGGCAAGCTCTTTATGGGCTCAGGCCACACGTTCGATGAATTGTTGAGCCTGGCGAAGGAAAAGAAGCCGCTGCCGCATTTTGTGCTGCCGGTTTCGGTTCGCGCCCGTGCCGAGCTGCTGAAGCGGCCGCTGGAATGCGCCAACCTGGTCGCCAGGATCACCGGCGCCGATCCGCAGCTCAAGAATGAATATGTAGTGGTCACGGCCCACCTTGACCATCTCGGCATCGGCGAGCCCATCAACGGTGATCGCATCTACAACGGCGCCATGGACAACGCATCCGGCAGCGCCGCGCTGCTCGATATTGCGCAGTCGATTGCGAAATCTCAGGACCGGCCGCGGCGCTCCATGCTGTTCGTGTGGGTCACAGCGGAAGAAAAAGGGCTGCTGGGCTCGCGGTATTTTGCCGCCCATCCCACGGTGCCGAAGAGCAGCATTGCGGCCAACGTGAACATGGACATGTTTTTGCCCATCATCCCGCTGAAGGTGCTGACGGTTTTGGGCCTCGACGAATCGGACCTGGGCGACTGGGCGCGCGAGGTGGCCGGCCGGCAGGGCGTTCCGGTGCAGCCGGATCCCGAACCGCAGCGCAATACCTTCATCCGTTCTGACCAGTACAGCTTCATCCGCCAGGGAATACCGGCGCTGCACATGAAAGTGGGATTTGAAGGCGCCGACCGTGAGATTCAGCAGGCCTGGCTGCACCAGCGCTACCACGCCCCTTCGGATGACCTGAACCAGCCGGTCGATAAAGCCACAGCCGCGAAGTATGAGGAGATTGTCCGCGCGCTGGCGCTCAAGATTGCCGATCATGACGCCCGGCCGGAGTGGAAGCCCGGCAGCTTTTTCCGTAGATTCGAGCAGTTGGCGAAATGATCTTTGCCGCGCGTCAAATCTGGCGGCGAATCAAGCGCCGTAAGCGCGTTTCCAACCTGACCCAGCACGGACGAAGCTATGAAGAATTGGGGTGGATAGCGATGGGTGGGAGCACCGGGCTTTAGCCCGGTGAGTTCTCGCCCCTCAACAATAGGGCTTCAGCCCTGGTGCCCGAACCGCAGTCCCGGAGCGACGCCCTGGCGAGGTCTCCATTGTCGGTCACATTGATTGAAGCAGCATTTTAGGCTCGTGCGTCGCGACCTGAACAAATCGAGGGCCCGCGCCTGAGAGAGCGGCATAAAACATGGATCGTCGTGATTTTTTGAAAAATGGAGGCGCCGCGCTGGGCGCCTTTGCGCTGCAGCATGCCGGACTCACCCAGGCCCCTGCGAATGCCGCGGCCGGCCGGCTCCTGTTTCCCATGAACCGCAACTGGCGGTTCAGCGCGCAGCGCGCCGAAGGCGACACTGCGCCCGGCTTCGACGACTCGCATTTCGAGCGGGTCACCATCCCGCACACCAATAAACCTGTGCCCTGGCACAGCTTTGACGAGAAGCTGTATCAGTTCGTCTCCATCTACCGCCGCCGGTTTCGCTTGCCGGCGGAAGCGCAGGGCCGGCTGGTGTTCGTGGATTTCGATGGCGCCATGACGGCAGCCAAGGTGTGGCTGAACGGCCGGTTGCTGGGCGAGTACAAAGGCGGCTACACGCCTTTTTCGTTCGACCTTACGCCGCTTTTGGATTGGAAAGCCGAGAACATTCTCGCCGTGGAACTCGACTCCACTGAGCGGCCGGATATCCCTCCGTTCGGCGGCTCTATTGACTACCTGACGTTTGGCGGCATTTATCGCGATGTGCGGCTGCGAGCGGTTGCATATACGTTTATCGACTCGCTTTTCATCCGGCCTGTGGACGTCATGAGCAACAGCCCTTCGGTGGATGTGGTCTGCCAGGTAGGAGGCGACCAGATCCCTGCCCGCCAGGAAGGGCCGCTGATGCTCGAGGCCGAGTTGCTGTATCAGGGGCGCTCGATCGTCAAGGCGGCCGGCGCCCTCGACGCTTCCAGGCCGCCGCTCGATCCCGTGGTGCGACTTATGAACTTAGGGCCGGTGGAGCGATGGTCTCTCGAATCGCCGCAGCTCTATACGCTTGTGGCCCGCCTTATCCGTGGCGGCCGCGTGGTGGATGAAGACCGCCGGCGCTTCGGCTTTCGCCAGGCTGAATTCACCGATCATGGCTTCGAACTCAACGGCAAGGTCGTGAAGCTGCGCGGGCTCGATCGCCACCAGACCTTCCCCTGGGTTGGGCAGGCCATGCCCGCCCGAGTGCAGCGGCGCGATGCCGAGATACTCAGGCGTGAGCTGAAGATCAACATCGTGCGCACCTCGCATTATCCGCAGTCGCCCGCTTTCCTCGATGCCTGCGATGAGCTCGGCCTGCTGGTGCTCGAAGAGATACCCGGCTGGAACCATATTGGCGATGCCGCGTGGAAAGATATTTCGGTTGATAACGTCCGCCGCATGGTCACGCGTGACGCCCATCATCCCTCGATTGTGCTCTGGGGCGTGCGCATCAACGAATCGCGCGACGATCATGATTTTTACACCCGAACCAACGCCATGGCCCACCAGCTCGATCCCACGCGCCAGACCGGCGGCATCCGCGACCACCAGGATTCCGAGCTGCTGGAAGATGTGTTCACCATGAATGATTTCGGGTGGCCGCTGCTCCCGCCCAATCACCCACGCTACCTCAACACGGAATTCTGCGGCCACACGTATCCCACCAAGCCCTACGATGCCGTCGATCGCCTCACCGAGCACATCCGCCGCCACGCCCGCGTGCACAACCAGCTCGGCTCCAATCCGCAGTATGCCGGCGGCATCGGCTGGTGCGCCTTCGATTACGATACGCACGGCAACTTCGGTTCCGGCGACCGCATTTGCTACCACGGCGTAAGCGACATCTTCCGGCTGCCCAAACCGGCCGGGCATTTTTACCGGTCGCAATGCGATCCCGCCGAAGACATTGTCCTCGAGCCCGCTTTTGACTGGTCGGCACGCGGTGATTGGAGCGCCGAAATGAACCATTCCATCATCTGCTCGAACTGCGACCGCCTGAAGATTGTGGTTCGCGATCGTGTCATCGAAGCCGAGCCCGACCGTGCCACATATCCCAACCTGCCGCATCCCCCGTTCCAGGTGGACCTCGAGCGCGTCCCCTATGCGGATATGCGTATCGAGGGCTATCTCGCGGGGCAAAAGGTTGTGGAGCGCAATCTTTCATCCCGCGGCCTCGATCAGCAATTCATCGTTGCCGCCGATGACAACCAATTACGTGCCGATGGCGCCGATTCCACCCGCATCACCTTCCGCGTGGCCGATGAGTACGGCAACCTGCGCCGCTACGCCACTGCCGCCATCCGCTTCCACGTGGAAGGCCCGGTTCAGCTCATCGGCGATAATCCGTTCGCGCTGGTGGGCGGGTGCGGGGCGGTGTGGATCCGGGCGCAGTTCTCCGCCGGCACGGCCGTGGTTCGTGCCATTCATCCGGCGCTCGGGGCCCTTGAGGTCAGAATTCAAATCGCTCCAGCACCGGCCGAGCGGCTGTAACGGGACCACAACTGGTTACCGGGCCGCGTGGCAACTTCCTTGCTCCGAATGGGTTACATTTGTTTATTGCTGCTCGGCAGCCATAATGCGGCTCTGCACGTCTTAGTGTTGAGGGCTCAGGCAGTTCTGTCATTTGCATTCACAGCTCATTCCGGAGGAAGAATTGAGAAAGATAGGAACAGTGCTGTTGTTCTTCGCGTGCCTGGCGATTGGCCACTCAGCCTTCGCGCAAGGCATTGATTTCGCATTCGGCGTCAGCGCGCTGAAATCCACCTCCAACTACAACGCCAGCACCGGAACCACTCAGCAGGTCGGCGGCGGCGCCTTCCCGGGCATCAGCGGCGACTTTCTGTTCAAGAAGGACGTGGGAGTCCAGGGAGAGGTGTACTGGCGGGCTACCCGCAACGCGTACGACGGCTTTCAGCCGTTCCGGCCCATCTTGTGGGACTTTAATGCCATCTATGCGCCGCGGGTCGGCCGCGTAGGCGGCGAACTGATGGCCGGAATTGGAGCCCTGAGCTCCCGGTTTTACCAGAACACCATTGTGAGCTGCGGCGTGACCGGCTGCACCAACTACGTCAGCAGCAACCACTTCGACCTGCACTTTGGCGGCGGCATCAAGCTGTACATCATGAAGAGCGTCTTCATCCGCCCCGAAGCCCATTATTACTACGTGCGCAATAACGACGTGGATTTCACCAGCAACAATGTCTTCCGCGTAGGCGCGTCCATCGGCTTCTCGTTCGGCCGGTAGGCGGCACCGTGAGCAGAGGACGCAGAGCACGCAGAGAAGAGAAAACGAAATCAAACACCTCTGTGGCCGCAGCGTCCTCTGCGTCTAGCCTTTCGTGGGCGTCGGATCCTACTGTTTCCTGCGGTAATAAACCGCGAACTCGTACCCCGTGTTCGCGGGGAAGAGTTGCTGGATAAGGCGAAGCCGTTCGCCCAGAGCCGCAGGCGCCAGCAGCGGGTAGTCGCGCTCGCGCAGGTCGTGGTAATCCACGTCGAGAAACGTGGCCAGCATATACACTGCAATCGAATCGGCAAAAGCCGCTTCGAAGTATTCGGTGCGCGCCCGCTCGCTCTCGTTCCCGCCTGAGGTTCCAAGCTTGCGCAGTTCCCAGGCATCCAGGCTGGTCTCGCCGCGAATCCCCTCCTCCACCTGTTTCCAGGCAAGCTCGCTGAACTGTACCGAACCCACAGCCTGCTCCACAAACAGGTGCGCCACATTGATGAAGAACTCGAAGGCGATGGAGAACTTGTCATCCATCAGGCGCGTGGAGATGAAGACGCACTGCGAGGTGCCGCACGTGAGGTTGCGGTGGCAGACCGCGCTCTCGCTCAGCGCCACGTCGTAACGATCGGCAATCAGCGTCTCCTCGCCCTGGCTCACGGTGAGAGGGACGAAATAGAAGGCTCTGCGCACCAGCGCGGCGGCGATGGGCTGTGGAACCGTATTGACCATTCGCTCCAGCTCGCTGGAGCCGAGCGGAATTTCCCCGGCCGAGGAGTAACAGATGCCGCTGGCCGATTGCGAAACCGCCGCCTGCTCGATTACTTCCGCGGCAGGCCGCGTCGGTGCCTGAGTGGTTTGCGCCATGGGCTGAAGCTGATTCTACAGCGTTTGCCGGTATTACGGCTCCATTTGCCGCGGAGACAAAAGGGTCACGGCAGAACCGGCGCGTTTTTCTCCGCGCCTCTGTGGTGGATGATGGTTTCGCCGGCGCTACACGTAGCTGCGCGTGAGCAGTTGCAGCGCGGCCCCTTCGGGCCGGTACGCGATTTGCACGCGCTTGCCTACGGGCAACTGCTCTTTCACGTTATCGAAGAAGGTGAGCAGCCGCGCCGAATCGGAACCGTCAGGCCGGAATAGCACAATGCACTTGTTGATGCCGCCCACCGGCGATTCGAAGTACTGCACGTCTTCTACCATGCCGGTTTCCACCAGCGCGCCCAAAACCGGCTTGCCTTCCACTACCACTGGGCTGGAGTGCGCGCGTTGTGCCGCCAGCAGGTTCTTCATCCCGCCGGCTGCCCGCACCTCAAGCCCTGCGCTCAGCACGAAGATGCCGCTCAATGTGAGCAGAATGATGCTGCCGAACAGGTTATCAACTGTCCAGTCGGTGGGCGGCCATACGGTTGGCGTACTCAGCCAGAATGCCACCAGAAGAGCTATGGGAATCAGGGCAAGGAACAGGGAAAGCGCTACGACCTTCATAGGTTTTTGTCTGGGAGCGCAACAACCCCCAAGGGCTGCATTGTAGCGCGACAAATGCCGCGCGGGTAGTGACCTTCGGGGCAGGGCCGCCGCGCTCACAACTCGAGTGACTTGAGGTAGCTCCTGAACTCACCGCCGAGCCCGGGGCGCTTGAGAGCAAACTCCACCGTGGCTTTCAGGAACCCGAGCTTATCGCCGGCGTCATGCCGCTTGCCATCGAAGCAGTATCCGTAGATCTTCTCCCGGCTAAGCAGCATCCGAATGCCGTCGGTGAGTTGCAGTTCGCCGCCCGCGCCCAGCGGCGTGCCTTCCAGCATCTCGAAGATTGCCGGCGTCAGGATGTAGCGGCCGATAATCGCCAGGTCAGAAGGCGCCTCTTCCAGCTTCGGCTTTTCCACCAGGTTGCTGACCTGGTACAGCCGGCCGCCGAACCGCGCATGATCCATGAGAGTGGCATCAAGCACGCCATAAGCGGAAATCGCCGGCCCGGAAACTTTCTGTGTCGCCAGAACCGATCCACCGGTCTCTTCATAAACGTCCATCATCTGCTTGAGGCACGGGACCGGAGCGTCGATTACGTCATCAGCCAGCAGAACGGCAAAAGGCTCGTTACCTACGAGTTCACGGGCCATGAGCACGGCATGCCCCAGGCCAAGCGCCTCCTTCTGCCGCACGTAGGCCACGTGGATCATGTCGGAAATCTGGTGGACGACGCTGAGCAACTCCGTCTTGCCGCGCTCCTCCAGCATCTTTTCCAGTTCGTAGCTGACGTCGAAGTGGTCTTCAATCGCCGTCTTGCCGCGCCCGGTGATGATGATGATCTGGTCGCAGCCGGCCGCCAGCGCCTCCTCCACCCCGTACTGAATGATCGGCTTATCGACGATGGGCAGCATCTCTTTGGGCTGCGCCTTGGTTGCCGGCAGGAACCTGGTTCCCAGGCCGGCGGCAGGGAACACCGCTTTGCGCACGCGTTTCATCGGGAGCCCTCATTATAGGGTAGGGGGAACCAGGCTCCGGGTCGAAGCGAGCCTTGCTGTGTTGTCGGAGCCTCACGCAGGTACGTGAGCGCTATCGCAGCGCCTCAATCAAGCTCCTCGCTAAGATGACGACACACTTAGCCCAGCGCGGAAGAGGCTGTTACGAAACTCGAGCCGCGAAGACGTTCCCTGGATAGCACGCGGTACGAGTTTCGAGCGCCGTAGGCGCGACCCACATTTAGCCCAGCGCGGAAGCGCTGGGAATGGGCACGACCGAATTCGAGCGCCGTAGGTGCGACCCACACATTTAGCCCGGCGCGGGTGAGCCCTGGGACGCCGACGCAGAATTGAGCCCGCGAATGCGGGCGGAAGAGACTAGCCTAGGGCGAAGCGTTGGGTAACCTTCACGAACCCATCCCAGCGCAAGCTTGACTTTTCATTCCTCGTTCTACAACATCCACACGAAACGTCATCGCTCAATCACCACTAACAGCAAACCCGCGACCAACAGTTTCACGAGCCATCCCATTGAGAAAAATGCTGCGATCGGAGCGCTTATCTTCATCCAGATAGCATTTGCGGCAATCAGCGGCAACGCTACTCCCATCCAGGCGCCGATAGCCAGGGTGAAGGTGGAAGATGGGGTGAATGGTCGCTGGCGAATGCATAGAAAGTCGAAGACGGCGCAAGTCAGGAAGGGCAGGGCCACAGACCAGGCAATTCCTTTCGATTCTCCCTGGCCTTTTTCGAATCGCCAGATTTCCGGGTGTTTGTCAAATCGCTTATAAATCCAATCGCCCATAAAGAACCAGTCCGTCATCGAGGTCGCCAAGCCGCCGGCCAGCACTGCGATTACGAATCGAAAATCCATCATTCGCCCCCAGGCACGAAAACCCTTCGGTTATTGATGAGCCGAATGCTAGCACGGGCATCTTTGATGTGTGCGCCGTTGGCTGCATGACGCCTGCCGCCTGCTGAATGGACCTATTGTGGGGTGATGCAGCAGAATTCACCCGGCAAAGCGTCGGATCGCGGCTGCGACTTGCGCGCGGCGGCGGCGGCTCAAGGGGAGTTCCGTTCCATCGCGAAGGGCGAGGCTGGTCAGCCCCACCATGGATGACTTAATCTCGCGCACGTGTGCCAGATTGACGATGGCCGAGCGATGAATGCGCACGAACTGCGAAGGATCGAGCCGCGCTTCCAGGGAAGTTAAGGACTCGCGAATCAAATGGCGTTTGCGGCCGCTGTGAATGGCGGCATAGTAATCCTCGCCTTCAATCCATTCAACCTCGCTGACGTCAAGGATGAGATGCCCGCCGTTGGAGACAATCACGAGCCGTTGAGCGAGATCGGGCTGCGCCAGGGGTTCCGGGGCCCGCAAGGCATTCATTTTGAGCAGGCGTGAGAGCTTGCGCGATGTCTCCTGCCGGGAGAAAGGGCTGTCGCGCGCCCTCTGCAAGGCTTTCTCAAAACGGGATTCATGCACGGGCTTTACGAGGTAGTCCAGAGCGTGCGCTTCAAAAGCCCGCACTGCAAAGGTATCGAAGGCGGTCACAAATATGACTGCCGGCAGCTTCTCCGCATCGAGCT
>JAFAIN010000307.1 GCA_019236695.1 Acidobacteriota bacterium
CCATCGCCGGTTACGACGATACAGGGAGGCCGCTCCGCGTCAGTCGCCCGGGCGATGTGCTCCTTGACGCTTTCGAGCACCCGCTGTTCCTCGCCCTGGCGCTCCACATTCAACTGGCTCAACCTGGCCGCGAGCTCCCGGGCACGAGCTGCGTCGCGCGCTTCGAACAGCTCGACAACATCGCGCGCTATGTCCATCCTCCCGGCGGCGTTCAGCCGCGGCGCAATGCGGAATGCAATATCGCCGGTTCGCAGGGGGCGGCCGGGCGGAAGGCCGGCGGAGTGTATCAACTCGCGTAGCCCCAGGTTTCGCGGATCGCGCAAACCGGCCAGACCGAGTGCAGCGATGGCACGATTCTCCCCAATGAGAGGAACCGAATCGGCGATGGTCGCAATCGCAATCACCTTAAGGAACGAAGGCAACATGCGCTGCAGCCCGGCCTTTTCCAGGAGCGCCTGCGCGACCTTGAAGGCGACTCCGGCCCCGCACAGCCCCTTGCACGGGTAAGAACAGCCGCCTTGATTTGGATTCAGGACAACGAAAGCCTGCGGAACCTGCGGCGTGCCCTCTCCCGTATCTTCGGGCAGGTGGTGATCCGTAATGATGAGGTCTAAACCGGCTTGCCGGGCTGCGTCGGCTGCTCGAAAAGCCCGAATGCCGCTGTCGACGCTGATGACCAGGCGAACGCCGCCTGCCGCGGCACGTTCCAGCACGTCGGCACGGAGATCGTAACCCTCGCGAATTCGGTGCGGAACGTGGAATTCCACGAGGCCGGCCCCGCCGCACAGCTCGATAGCAGTCTTGAGCACAACGATGGCGGTTGTGCCATCCACGTCGTAGTCGCCGTACAGCAGGATTTTTTCCTGGCGGGCAATAGCAGCCGTAATCCGTTCTACCGCAAGCGACATGCCGGCCATCAGGTAGGGCGAGTGAAGCTGGTCGATCGAAGGAGTCAAAAAGCGGGCTGCCGCCTCGACAGACGAAATGCCGCGCGTCCACAGAAGGCGCGCCACGAGCGGCGACACTGCGGCCCCGGCGGCGAGCCGCTCCGCAGCAGCTTCATCACATGGCCGGAACTCCCAAAGCATCGCTTAGCTGTAAAGGAAACGGGGGTCTCGAAAAGCCTGGCGGTCAGCGTTCGTTTAGCCCAATGCTCATGATTCCTCTTCCCCGCCATCGATGACCATGCCGCCGAACTCTTCCGCCATCTCGCTGAGCCGCTGGTATCGGTCGTACCATTCCGTCGAAGCGTCGAAGGTGAACATGATGCCGGCGTGCGCCCAGCCAAGCTGGACGTAGCCGGTCTTGCCGATGTAGGCACGCAGCCAGCGGGCATCTTCCATATCATCTTCGTCGGCGAATGCAGAATTACGGAGCGTCTCAATGATGTACTCAACATCCTGGCGCTCCATTATGACTGCGTTCATGGTCAGGAAACTGGCGCCGGCCGCCTTGGCCAGCTCCACAAAATCCTTCCAGGCTTCGGGATTGTCAGCCGCGTCCCATCCAACCGTGGGAACCTCGTCTGTATCCACGTAGCCGTGAAAACGCCGCAGCCCATGGCCCTCAATAAAGGCGATCATATCGTCGCGCAGCGTGTTCAAATCGTCCTGCATATATGCCTCATTCTACTCTTCTGCCAAGTCCGGCAGCGGCGCACCCCTGCAACTCCTCCCGCGAGCGTCGCCGGGGATTGCGTTGCGAACACGTGAATGCAGGCTGTAAACTCAATTCTCCCGCTCTGCTCATGATTCTCTCCAGGGAATACATCGGATATCTCGCGCGCGAACTCACCAGGAAGCTGGTTGAGGGTGAGTTCATTGAAACCACGGACCTGAAGGCCGCAACCGAGCGCGTCAATGGCGCCATGCAGGAGGAAATGGCGGTCGAAGATCGCATCAATGATGAGGTGCGCGTCATTCTGCAGGCCTATTCGGAGGAGATGCGCAAGAGCGGCGCAAGCTACCAGGAGATGTTCAAGAAAGTGAAGAACGAACTGGTTCGCAAATACAAGGCGGTGCTGTAATGCCCGGCCCCGAACCGCAGGTCCAGAGCGGACTGCGCCTCTCCCGTGACAAGATCAACGTTCTGGCGCGCGCCACCACCGATGCTCTGGCCGAGATGGACACCGTGGAATTCGTTGAAGACCGCAACACAATCCGACAGGAAGCCCGCCGGTTGCTGGAAGAACTGCTGAAGGAAGAAGCCAAAATCGATGCTGCGGCCCGCCAGAAGATCGAATCCCAGCGCCGCACCATTCTCGAGGGCAGCCAGGAATGGGACATTCTGTACCGCAAGTACTACAACGAGGAAGTCAAGAAACTCGGCATTTAGACTCGACTCGCGCAGCATGCGAGGGCACTTGGGTTCAGCCCTCGAAGCGCACCGCAAAACTACTTCACGTATTAAGGCTGTTGAGCGCCGCCTTTTCCGGTCGGTTGCGGCTTGGTGAATGCGGTGTCGGGATTGATCAGGTCAGCGCGGTCAGGCCCCAGTCCCAGCTTGATGATGGCGCGCGAGTCAGGAACTTTCCTGGTTTGCCACCCGTTATCGTTCTGAAAGCGCGTCATTGCCGCCTTGGTGCGGGTGTCCCAGATTCCATTGGCGTCGCCTTCGAGATAGCGCTCGCGAATCAAGGCTGACTGGATCTCTCGAACCCGGGTAGGATCTATTGCCTGCTGGCCCCGCAGTCTCCGGGTCTTCGAGGAACGCGAATCGTTGCGATGGGCAGCCGAAGTTCGCGTGATGTGCGTTCTGGCAGTGCGCTGGGAGCCGCTCGAAGGAGAGCTTTTGGAACTGGCCGCTATGGGGAGCGCAACTAAAATGGCGGCAATCGCCAGCTTATGTACGCCATATGTCACGCCCAAGCAACACACCTCTTGTAAAAAGTTTGCTTCCCTGACAAGCGAAGCACATCAACGGCTCACTTCCTGATCAGCAATGGGAGAAACATCTGGCCTCCCCGGATAACTCCAGCATCATCTCCCAGTCAGATGCACAAAAACAAATGCAAAGATTGCCAGCCGGCTTACCACCGGTCAAGGCCTAAAATGGCGCTTGCCCCGGCGACTGGCCATCGTCCGGGGCAAGTGGTTGATTTCATTGGCGAATCATCAATGGCCTACGGCAGCCTTCCGCCAAGGAAAATGTTGCCCGCGGTTGGGCCGCGGCCAGTGTGAACCAGGAAAACGATGTCATCACCGCTCTTGAACTTGCCGGTAAGCCGGCGGAAGTCGTCCTCACTGTTCACCGGCTGCTTGTTCACCTGCAGAATCACCATGCCTCGCTCCAGGCCAATATCATCAGCGAACGTGCCCGGCTTCACATCGGAGACGATGACGCCCTTCGTGCCCTGCAAGTCCATGCGGTCGGCCATTTCAGGAGTGAGTGTCCTGGCGGTTACGCCCAGTTTCGATTCCTCGGGCTGCCCCTGCTCCTGCGCTTGCTCATTATCGTTGGCATTCTCGCCGTAAAGCTTGGCGCGATCGGCCACTACTATGGAAGCCTGCTTTTGTGCGCCGTTCTGGTCCAGGTAGCCCAGCGTAACTTTGGTCCCGGGCCTGACCTTCGTAATATCAGAAACCAACTCGTCGCCGTTCTTCACGGGTTGGCCGTTCACCGAGGTTATAGTGTCGCCCGGCCTCAGACCCGCAGCCTCCGACGGGCCGCCCTTCTGCACACTTGAAATCGTTACGCCTGACTTGATTCCATACACCCGGGCGACGGCCGGGTTCTCTTCGGCGTTATAGGTAACGCCAATGGAGCCGCGAACCACGCGGTGTTCAGAAGAAATGAGCTGGTTATAAACGTCACGCACTGTATTGGAGGGCATGGCGAAGCCCACGCCCATATAGCCTTGGGAAAAACCCTCGGTAAAAATGGCGGTGTTGATGCCGATTACGTCGCCATCCATGTTGACCAGCGGACCGCCGGAGTTGCCGGGATTGATGGCGGCATCGGTCTGAATAAAGGACTGGAACTGCTTCCGCGGGACAATGTTGCGCCCCTTGGCCGAAACGATGCCTGCCGTTACGGTTTCCTCCTGGCCGAAGGGGCTGCCGATGGCCAGCACCCAATCTCCAACCTGCATTCCGTCAGAATTGCCAAGCCGGGCGCTCGAAAGGGTCTTCCCCTTCGGTTCGATCTTCAGCACCGCCAGGTCGGTTTCAGAATCCTTGCCAACCAGGGTCGCGGTGTATCGCTCCTGATCATCTTTGAATTTCACGCGGATACGGTCAGCGTCATCGACTACGTGGGCATTCGTAACAATGTATCCCTTGTTATCTACAATTACGCCCGAACCAAGAGCGCGCTCAGGGGTGCCGCCCTGGTCACCGGGTCCCTGCGGCCCGCCGAAAAAGTGGTTGAAAAAATCGTCAAACGGGTTCTGCTGCTCATCATCAGGATTCTGGTTGCGGCGCCGCCTTCCCTGGGGCGCCTGCACCTGTTTGGGCACGCTTTCGGTGTATATGGTGACGACGGCGGGCTCCATCTGCTTGGCGATCACCGTAAACGCGTTGCCAAGCTGCTTGGGATTCGGGGCCTGCAGCGCGGTGGCATCGGAGAAGCGCCCGAGATTCGACGCGCCTTTCACGCTGTTCGAAATCACGGTTCCAATCAGGATTCCCACCGCCAGGGTCAGCAGAACCAGCAGCGTAGAACCAAACCGCTGGCCGCGAAGCCGGCCGATAAAAGCGCGCGCGCGCTCGTTCATAGCTTTCTTGCCTCCTTCAACACCCCGCCAGGCCAAAGAGTGGACCTGCCGAGCCCCGTGCAAATCCCTATCGCTGGAGCTGATTTCCGAAACCTTTCAGGATAATACAAAGTTGTGAAGCCCTGGCCAATTAACGTTGGTTTCAGGCCGGGTACTCCAGGGTAATCCGGCCGTGTGCCGAATTTGTCAACCGGGGCGCGCCGGAGCAGCATGCAACCCATTGGTTAGACGCAGCCAATCCCATTTCAGTGGCATTACGTCGCCGGGAAAGTTGGGGGGTGGGCGCCTGGCGCGCTGATTCCGGACTCCCTGCGCGCTCCTACCAGTTCCCCGAGCAAAATGCCTCCCAGGATCAGGCCGGCGCCCACCGCCGAGCGGCTGCCGACCTTCTCGCCCATAAACGTATATGAGGCAATCCAGGTAAACACCGGCTCGAGCACAAGTATGAGAGCAGTGTGAGTGGCCGGCAGGAATTGCTGCGCCCACGCTTGAATGGTGAACGCGGCTGCGGTACCTAGCAGTCCAGTGACCAGGACGGCCGTGACTACGGCCCGCGACCAGAGAACATGCGGGGTTTCCAGCAACGGGAAACTTATGGCCATCAGCACAGCGGCGGTAGCCGTCTGTAGGAATGCAATCTGCTCGTATGGGCATGCGCTCGACTCATGCGAAGTAGCCCGGCCAACGAAGATGATCTGGAAGGCAAACGCAACCGCACAGGCTAACGTGAGCAGGTCACCGCGATTGATCGCGGACCAGCCCTGCCCAGCCGGCACCGTCATCAGGAAGAGCCCGCAGAAGGCCAGCAGCACGCCGGCCCAGGTCCAAAAGCTGGCACGGCGATGAAAACCCACGGCCATGATGACCGGGACCAGCACAACGGACAGCCCCGTAATGAAAGCCGATTTGGATGGAGAGGTGAAACGCAAGCCGCTGGTTTGGAATTCATAACCGGCATACAGAAAGAGCCCGACCAGCACGCCAGGGCCAAAGGATTTCCGCAGGCCCCGGAGTCGCCCGCGAAACATCAGGATGAGCGCCGCGGAAGCCAGGGTCATTCGAAGCGTATTGAGAAGGAGCGCGGAGGCATCCTGCAGGGCCTGCTTCACCAGAACAAATGTCCCCCCCCAAACGGCCGTGACCAATACCAGCAGGACATGCGCCTTCAGGCTTCGTGACACGCAGCTAAGTTAGCAGATCGAATCGCAGCGCCCGGCTGCAGAGCAACCTGCGACGGGAGAGAAGCCCGGAGACGGGGCTTGGCGGGCTGAGCGGCTGAGATGTGGTATTCCGGTGCACGCTGCTCCCGGGCCGCATCTTTGCATCCAAAAGCTCAGGGCAGGTTTGCCGTGTGTGCGTGCCGGATGGCTCAACTTCCGAATACCCCCGGGTCGGGAGGGTTCATGGGTGTAGTAAGGTCGTTTCGTTCAATCGTGCAACTCTTCTTTCTGTTTGTTGGCCTGTTCGTTGGCGCCGTTTCGGCGCAGGCGGCCAGCCAGCAATCTCAGCGCCCGCCAGCGCTTCCTCCGGCGCCGGCTGCAACCGGGCCTGCCTCTCAGGCCCAGGTACCGCAGGCCGATGCGTCGCCTGATGCCGCCACAGACGTGCACGCCAGCGGATCTACCAGCGCAGCGGCGGAACGCGAGCCCGCTAAAACGGCGCCGGTTGCTCCCCAGTTCACCTCGAATGGCGCATTCGATCAGGCTGTGGACCGCACGATCATGCGTGAGCACGAATTCGTCAAGAGCCTGCAGAAATACACACCTCTAGTGGAGACCTACGTTCAGGATTTGAAATACGATGCCGACCTCGCGGCCGCGCCATCTTCGGACAACTACTTCCTCGGCCGCCTTCAGCTCACCACTGAGGGAGCGAAGGACCAGAGTTATCTGCCGCAGCCGGGTTTTTTCGGCAGCATGCTCAAGAGAATCAGCTCTCTCTACTCGCTCGAGTTTCTGCCCCTCGGCTTTGCCCAAATGACGCTGATCGATAACACGGCGTTTGATCGGCAGCACTACCAGTTCCGCTACTTCAAGCGGGAGTTCCTGGGCGACACGCGATGCATCGTGATGGACGTTACACCCAGAAACGGCAGCGGAGCGGGCCGTTTCCTGGGGCGGATCTGGGTGGAGGATCAGGATTTTAACGTGGTGCGGTTCAACGGCACGTACGTTGGTTCACGGCACGCCCACCGGTTCCTCCATTTCGATAGCTGGAGGCTGAACCTGCAGCCGGGAGTGTGGCTGCCGGCTTACATCTACACGGAAGAGAGTGACTTCGCTTACCGGCTCGGAACAGGCCACGCGCGGTTCAAAGCGTTGACCAGGCTGTGGGGCTATGACCTGAAGCGCCAGAACAGTCCCAGCGAGATGACCGCGATGGTAGTTGAACCGCCCGGCATTCACGACCAGAGCGACGGGGGGCATAATCTTTCGCCGGTGGAAAGCCAGCGCTCATGGCAGGAGCAGGCGGAAGAAAATGCAATTGATCGGCTGACCCACGCCGGCCTGCTTTCGCAGCCCGGAGAGGTGGACAAGATTCTCGAAACGGTGGTCAACAACCTCGAGATTACGAACAAACTTGAGATTCACCCCGAGGTCCACTGCCGAATCATGCTGACCACGCCGTTCGAGTCGTTCACGATCGGCCACACGATCGTGCTGACCCGCGGGCTGATTGACGTGCTGCCCGACGAGGCGTCGCTTGCGGCCGTACTGGCGCATGAATTGGCGCACCTGGCTCTGGGCCACCATTTCGATACGAAATGGGCTTTCAGCGATCGCATGCTGTTTCCAGACGAGCAAACCTTCCGGAAAATGAACTTCCATCACCGGCCTGAGGAAGAGGCGGAGGCGGACGCCAAAGCTCTCGAATACCTGAAGAATTCGCCGTACAAAGACAAGCTGAACGATGTCGGCGTTTTTATGCGTGCGGTTGCGCTGCGGCAGCATACGCTTCCCCACCTTATCCAGGCGCACCTGGGAAATACGCTGATTGTGGAAAATGGGCGGCTGCGCTACTCGCCCCTGGAGAGCACGGCGCCGCAACTGAAGATGCGTGACGTGCAGCAGATTCCTGCACTGCCCATGGGCTCGCGCCTGTATCTGGATCCGTGGTCCGATCGCGTGGAGTTGGTGAAATCGAAGCCGGTACCGCTGCTCAGTCCCAGCGAGAAGCTGTTGTTTGAAGTCACGCCCGTGTTTCCTTACGTTAGCCGCTACAAGCCCGGTAGTGAGCCCGCGACCAAAGCTTCAAACGACCGGTAGAAAGCCCAACCACAGACGCAGAGGACGCGGTGGACACAGAGGGTTTTGATTAACTTTCTGTCTGGCTAGCTCCCCAGCTGCCTGGCGGAAACCGCAGTCAGCCAAAAAGGCAGACTGCCAGTCGCCATTCCGCGTCCCCTGTGTCCTCTGCGTCGTGAATCTCGCCTT
>JAFAIN010000171.1 GCA_019236695.1 Acidobacteriota bacterium
CGGTTCGAGCTTCATGCGCGAGCGGCCGGGATCGGGAACACGGCGAAGAATAGCGTGGATGCGGGCCACGAGCTCGCGCGGGTTGAAAGGCTTGGCCAGGTAATCGTCGGCGCCGAGTTCAAGTCCCACCACGCGGTCCACGTCGCCGCCGCGCGCCGTCAGCAGGAGGACTGGAATCTCCGAGGCTCCGCGCAGCGTGCGCAGCAATTCAAAGCCGCTCATGCCGGGCAGCATGACATCGAGCACCACCAGCGCATGTTCGCCGGTGCGCGCCCGCTCCAGCCCGCGCGTCCCACTGTGCACCGCTTCAACCTGAAAACTTTCCGTCTCCAGGTATTCCTTCACCAGGGCGCAAAGATCCACATCATCGTCAATGACAAGAATGCGCGGCATGACGCGATAGAAGTGTAAATGCCCTGCAACGGCAGCCTCAGCGACTGTTACATTTTGTTACCAACAATTAAGCCTCGATTGCGGTGTGCTGTGATGATATGGATCGCATTGAGCCTTGTCATTCCCCGCAGCCACGAACGGGTTGCGCGTTGTTCCCGAGAACAACGGCGCAGGGCTGAGGCGAATTCGACGGGCACTCCGGAACTGTCCCCCGGAGGAACGGGGCGAGGTGGCTCCACCCTGCGTTCTCCCGCCTCGCCCCACTGCATTTCAGGAATGCCGGCGCTCCGCCGCCTTCGCCAAAACCTTGTGGCCCGCCGCGCGTTTGTGGTGTAGGCTGAGCTTCACTTAACCGCAGGAGAGCTGGTGAGAGCCGCTCAACGGCGGTGTTTGAACCGTCCGATACCAACATTGCGATTTCCAGATCGCCATCTCCATGACCCTTCTTGACCTCTCGGCCGATCTGGGCTTGATCGCGGTTGGATTCATCACAGCCAATCTCTGCATCGGCCTGCTCATTGCCATGCGCTATAGCCCGGTGCGATGCTGGCCGCACCGCCGCTTCGATGTTTTCCGGCTGCACCGCTGGACGGCATATGGCGCCAGCATTTTTCTGGTGCTGCACCCTGCCGTGCTGCTCTGGTTGAAGAAACCGCGCTTCCGGATGCTCGATGTGCTGATCCCGGTTTGGTCGCCCAACCAGCCCCTGTGGAACACGGTGGGAGCAATCGCGCTTTACCTGCTCGCAATCGTAGTCGCCAGTTCGATTCTGCGGGTGCGGGTCGGCCGGCACTGGTGGCGGTTGCTGCATTGGCTTAACTATCCCGCGGCCGCTGCTCTTTTCCTGCACGGCGTGTTTACGGATCCCGATCTGAAAGGCGCGCGCGTGGACTACCTGGATGGTGAAAAGGTTTACATCGAACTTTGCCTCCTTGCCGTCCTCGTCCTTTCGCTGGTCCGCTGGCGCTACCAGGTGCGCAAAGACCGCCTGGAGCGAGCGCGCCACATCGGCCGCTATGCTCATTCGGAAGATGCGGTGGCCGGATGACCCGGTTCCGGCGAAGCAGCGCCATCACCCTGCCGGCGCTGGCTGCGGCCACTTTCTTTATGGCATCCGGCGGTCCGTATGGGCTGGAAGACATTCTGCAGAAATCCGGCTACTCGGCCACGCTCCTGATCCTGATCCTCACTCCCATTGCCTGGAGCCTGCCGGTAGCGCTGCTGGTAGGCGAATTGGGCGCGGCGATCCCGGAGGAAGGCGGCTACTTTGCCTGGGTGAATCGCGGCCTGGGGCCCTTCTGGGGATTCCAGGAAGCCTGGCTGTCGCTCGCGGCAAGCATCTTCGATATGGCGATTTACCCAACCCTGTTCGTGCTCTACCTGGCCCGGCTCTGGCCGGCGGCCACCGCGGGTCATACCGGCATCCTGCTCGGAGCGCTCATGATTGCCGGTTGCGCGGTGTGGAACATTGCCGGGGCGCGCGCGGTGGGCGACGGTTCCATCCTCCTGGCCGTTGTGCTGCTTGGTCCATTCGCCGCTCTTGCGGCTCTGGCTGTTTTTCGCCACCCGGCTGCAAGCCAGAACACAACCGCTTCGCGCCCCGTAGACCTGCTCGGCGGCAGTATGGTCGCCATGTGGAATTACATGGGCTGGGACAACGCGTCGACGGTGGCGGGCGAAGTCGCCCGCCCGCAGCGGAATTATCCACGCGGCATTTTGGGCGCGCTTGCGCTGACCGTTGCCTGCTACGTGCTTCCGGTTGCCGGGCTGGCGCGCTATGGCATGAATGTTGGAGAGTGGTCTACCGGGTCGTGGGTGGATGCAGGGAAGTTGCTTGGGGGCGAGGCTCTGGCAGTCGCCGTGGTGCTCGGCGGAATGGTATGCGGGCTGGGCATGTTCAACGCGCTGGTTCTTTCGTATTCGCGAGTGCCGCTGGCCATGGCTGAAGCGGGATACCTGCCGCGGGCGCTGGCGCGCTGCACGCGGCGAAGCGATGCCCCGTGGGTATCGATCATGGTCTGTTCGGCGGCGTGGACGGCGTGCCTGGCGCTGAATTTCGAACGCCTGGTGTTGCTTGACGTATTGCTCTACGGAACCGCGCTCATTCTGGAGTTCGTTGCGCTGGCGGTGCTGCGCTGGCGCGAGCCCGGGCTGGCGCGCCCATTTCGCGTCCCAGGAGGAAAGCCGGTCGCTGTGCTGATGGGCGCCGGGCCGCTGGCCATGCTCGCGCTGGCATTCGATCGCGGCAGGCGGGAAGCGGCGGCGGGCCTGAATCCCATCGTTATTGCGGCCGGGCTCGCCGCCGCGGGAGTCGTAATCTACTTCGCATCAGCAGCCAACCGAGAACGATCTCAAATGTGAAATGTGAAATTTGAAAAGTAAAGCCACAAGTTTCGAACTTTTGACATTCAGCATTTCACATTCAACTTTTCTTCCTCACCGAAAACCATCTCAAATGTGAAATGTGAAATTTGAAAAGTAAGCCACAAGTTTTGAACTTTTGGCATTCAACATTTCACATTCAACTTTTCTTTGCCTCGCTCCCTCACGCGGCTGCTGAATTCTGCTGGAATTCGAGCCATGCGTTCACCGAATCGACAGCTTCGCGCATATCGGCGGCCACGCCATCGAATACCACGGTGCCGGTTTCCTCGTCGAGAACTGTATAGCGGAACAGAGGCAGGCTGGGCCGGCGTTGATTTGCCACCTGCTCGATGCGGGCGCGGAAGGGGGATCCGCAGCTCATCCTACTCTGGATGTAGCGCCTGCCGGGCAGAGTTGCCCAGGCGCTACTTTGCCGTAAACCTCACGATGACTTCGGTCTCCACCGGAACGGTCTTCTTGTCCACCACGTAAGGCCTGTACCGCCATTGGGTCACAGCGGCTTTGGCGGCGGAGGCGAGTTCCTGCGGGCCATCGAGGATGGTGGCCGACTTTACTTTCCCATCAGCGCCGATTTCCAAGCGCAACCTGACCGCGCCGGTAATGCCGGCTTTGCGTGCGGATTCCGGGTACTTGGGATCAACCTTATGCAGCAGCCGGTCATTGATGGCAACGCTCGAAACTTTTACCGGTCCGGAGCCGGCACTGAGGGAAGGAAGCGACGCCGCCGATTCGCTTGCCACCGCTGAGAGCTGGTTCGAAGGGGTAATGCTCGGTGCGGTGATTTCGGGGCCGGCGCCCGTATGCTTCTGCGCCGAACCCGGTGGCAGCGAGATCACAGCAGGAGGCGGCTTGGTCGCCGAGCCTGCAGCCTTGTTCGCGGTGCTGCTAACCGGCCTGCTTGAGGAATCAGCTGTCCCAACCGGTGCTCCCCCGCCCGTGGAAGCATCTGGAGTTGAATCAGGCGATGCGCCGGTGTTGGCATCATTCTGAGCCTGGTTGCTCTGAGCCTGGTTGCTCGGTGCGGTCTCCGGCTGCTGCGTGGCGGCGGGAGGCTGCGCCGGCGCTGTAACCTGCGGGGCGGCATCCCCGTTGCCGCCGTAGTGCAGGCGATATTGCCAGGTGGCGACTATGCCGAGCGTCGCAAGCGCCACGATGATCGCGGCAATGAACGGCTCCTTCCGGACTCCATCAGAGCCGGAACTGAACATCGGCGATTCCGGCTGAGCTCCCTTGGCGCCCGCCGCCGGCTCGGTTTTTGCCGGCTGGGGAGCCGGCTTCTGCACCGGCGCGGGCCTGGGTTGTGCCTTGGCTTGGGCCGGAACGGGCCTGGGAGCCGCCGGCTGCTGCGCAACTCGTGCGGGCGTGCCGTTGCTTGGGGGCGCAGCCTGCGTTCGAGCGGCCGCGGGCGGCTTTTCGCCGGTAGCCTTTGCCGTGGCCAGCAGGTCATCTTTTTGATCCTGCCGCGGTGCGGCCTGCTCGGGAGCGAGTGCAGGAATTTTAGCCGCAGCAGTGGCGGCTGCAGGCGGGGCAGCCTGGGGTCTGGCCGGTTCAGGCACAGCTGCCGGCGGCGCTGGAGCCGGTTGCTCTTTGCTGCCATTCACCGGGCTGGCGCTTGCGGGCTTGCCGTTTCCCGGGCTCGCGTTGCCGGGTTGGGCGGCCGCCGGCATTCGAATCGGTTCCACAGGGGCAGCCTGGGATGGAGCGGCCGCAGGCGCCACGGCGGGCGTTGCTGCCGGGCCGGCCATTGCGGCGGGGGGCGCCGTGGTGAGCGGAGGCAACGGTTCAAGAACAAGTGCAGATGCAGGCACAGTGCCGGGGCCAATGGTGTGGGCCCGCTCTGCTGGTTGGGGGTCGAGCAGCGCAGCGGGAGCCGCGGCAAACGCGGGCTCAGGAGAGGTGTGGCGGGCCACCACCGAAGCAATTTCCGAAGACGGCGGGGCCGGCGAAAAATCGGACGAGCGCCGTATCTCCTGCCGCGGCTCCGCTGCCCAGCGTTCACGGGGCGCGGGGGCCGGGGGCGGCAACGCCAGCTCGTTGCGTGAAACCGCAAAATCAACCGAAAGCGCGCCGAGTTGATCGAGCGCGGCAATGTGGGCATCGCTGAAGGCGTTGCGCTCGGAGGAGAAAGCCACCAATACGCCGACCACGGTTCGCTGGTAAATGAGCGGCACGGCGGCCACCGAGCGGATGCCCAGCCGCTGGCACACTGCCGAATTTACGCGGGGATCAATTTGTGAATCGACACAGCGCAGGATAGTGCCGGCGGCCACGCACTGAGCGGTGAAGCTGCGCTCAGATTTCAAATCAATCTTTGATCCGCTGGGCGGGGCGCCCGCTCCGGCGCTGGCGCAGCACACCATGTCCTTGCCCTGAAGCAGAGCGAGGGCAACGGCGGTGGCGGCGGCGACCACCTGGCATTCCTCGGCAATGGCCAGGAAGGCGGCTCCGGTTGAAAGCCCCTTCAGCCGCTCTTCCAGCGGCTTCGGCCCCAACGCATCAAAAAACCCCGGCTCCTGTGCTGTGCCGGCTTGCCCGGTTGGCCCCGAAGCATGGCCATTTACCGGGGAAATGTTCAGCGGCAGGTTCGGTCCAAATTCATCATCGCCGAATTCCGCAGGGCCGCTGGCGATGAACCGGCGGATGATTTCACGGCCGTCATCGGAAAGGCTGGTAAAGCGAATTCCGGTGCAGCCCGATTTATCGGTCCAGATGACTTTTCCGGTTGCAGGAACGCGCGGCAAGGCGTTTCCCAAATCGAGTTCCAGGCCGATCTGGGAAGAAGCCGGCGGAGGGGAAATGAGCTGCAGCGCGCATCCGGACTCGCTTACGTTCAGCAGAATGCCGCCGTTACTCGAGCCGGCCGAGACGTATGCGAGTGCGGTGGGGGTATGGCGCGCGTTAATTCTTTTCTCTGACATCGTTCCGAAACCGGGGCCTTCGCTCAGTGGCGAGCACGCGCGAGCCTTCGCGCCGCATTACGCATGGCGGCGGTGTGCATAGCCGCCGCGCCCGCGAGCGATTGCGCCTGGTTGCGCGCCATCACGGCCAGCGCGAAACCGGCTCCTCGAGCACCGCGCGCTCCACTACCCGCTCAACCGGCCGCTCGACCGGGCGCTCAATCGAGCGCGGCGGCGGCGAACCGGCGTTCTGGGACAGCGATACACCCACTTCTGACGGGGCAAGCTCGCGATCTTCGGAGAGCAGCGAGGCGGCTATGCGCAAAGCCTCAATTTCGCGGCTGATGCGCTTGTATTCCTGTTCCTTCAGGCGAAGTACTTCGTATAAATCTTTCATAGGATTCTCCTCGTATCATCTCCAGAACGGCGCGAAAGTCAATAAGTGGAAAACTGAAAGCTGTGCACGATTGGACACTTACTTGCAATTAAGGCTGCCGCTTGCGCCGCATTGAGCCGTTCACTTGTTGGGTCGTTGGGCCGTCAGTGGCGGACAGGCGGTTCGGCAATCGCCCAACAGCCCGATAACCCCAGCCGCCCAATCCCTTCAGCGGTTCGCGGTCAGGCCGTGCTGAGTGCGCTCGGCAATGACTTTGCGCGCGTTTTCCAGCAGCGCCTTCGCCTGGGGAAGCAGGTCAATGGCCTTTTGAATCTCGGGATCGGTTTCGGCCCTCACCTGCAGGCCTGCGGCCTGACCGAACTCGGCGACAAACAGCTCGCTTTTCAGGTTCGATTTCACCCACTCCATCTGCTGGGCGAACTCCTGGTCGCTAAAGCCGATTTTTTCCGAGCCCAGGAACTTCTTGAACGCGTCCACCACGCTGTCATCCACCTCGAAGCTGCGGCTGATGTGCCGGTTCAGGAGGAACTGGCGGGGAAAATTGAAGAACGCGTAATGGCTGAGCAAGCGCTCCTGGAACGGGCTCAGCTTGGGGGTTTCGATCTTTACGTCAGGGGTAATGCCGCCGCCGCCATAAACCTGGCGCCCGCTGTCGGTGGTCTTCAGTTCCTTGTTCGGGTTTTTGTCTTCGTTTTCCAGATGATTGAGGTACTCGAACAGCGACACTCCCTCATACTCGCGCTGGATCAGCCGGCCGCTGGGGGTGTAGTACTTGGCGGTGGTCAGCGCCAGGCCGGTATCGTTCGACAGCGGATACACGGTCTGGACCAGGCCTTTGCCGAAAGTGGTTTCGCCGGCAATGAGCGCGCGGTCGTGATCCTGAAGCGCGCCGGAGACGATTTCGGCTGCCGACGCGGTATTGCGGTTCACCAGCACCACAATGGGGTAGCTGCGGCTGCCGCTGCCATGCGTGGCGCGGTACACATGCTCGGCGGAGGCGCGCCCGTGGTGCGAGACGATGACGGCGCCCTTGGGCAGGAATTTATCCGAAACTTCAACGGCTTCGTTGAGCAGCCCGCCCGGGTTGGCCCTCAGGTCCATGATGAGGCCGTGGATGTCGCCGAACTGGTCAAGGGCCTCCTGCACTTCGCGGCCGGTGGTTTCGGTAAAGCTGTCAATGTGCATGTAACCGATGCCGGGCCGGATGAGCTCGTGGACATCAACGCTGTAGCGCGGGATTTCATCGCGCTGCATGGAAAATTCAAGCGGGTGGTCCATGCCTTCGCGCTGCACCGTAACTTTCACAGTGGTCCCCTTGGGTCCCTTGAGAAGGTCGGCCACCTCGATGGTGTTCATGTTCTCGGTGGACTTGCCGTCCACGGCCAGCAGCACGTCGCCCGGGCGCAGGCCGGCGCGATATGCCGGGCTGCCGACAAACGGCGCCACCACAATGATCTTGTTGTTGCGCGGCCCCACCGACATGCCGACCCCGTAATACTTGCCCACCTGATCCTCATGCAGCAGCGCGTATGCCTTGGGATCAAAGAAGCTGGAATGCGGGTCAAGCGTGCGAAGCATGCCCGGAATGGCGCCGTTGTAGATGGCCTTATCGGCTTTCAACGGCTCGGCATAGTTCTGCTCCACGATGCTGTAAACGGAGGTGAACTGCCGCAGGCTGTCGTTGATGTCGTTGGATGCGGAGGAATTTACCCGCTGGCCGAACAGCAGCCCCAGGAACCCGCAAACCAGGATTGTGGTGAGAGTAAGAAAAACAGAGCGACGAGAGCTTACAGCCATTGTTTCGTCCAACCTCGGCGGCCGCTTCGCGAAAAGCAGTGAGAAGTAGGGCCAGTATA
>JAFAIN010000181.1 GCA_019236695.1 Acidobacteriota bacterium
GATGGAATCGCCCTGCGGGATTTCTTTCAGACCGGAATAGCGCCCGATGCCGTGCTCCACGTGAACCACAAAGTCGCCGGCCTGGAGGTCACGGAAATCGGACATGAAGGCGGCGGCCCGCGATTTTGATCGGGAGCCGGCCACCGCGACCGGCTCGGATTCGTCAAAAAGGTCGCAGGAGCCGAAGATCACCAGGCCTGAACCGGGCAGGGCAACACCGTTGGGGATGCAGGCTTTCGCGATGGTGGCGCCGGCGAGGTCGCCGCTGAGGTAGGAGGTTTCCTCCATGTAGCTATCGCCGGGCCGCGCGGCGCGCGTGCCCAGACGAAAGATGACGCCGTATTCCGTGAAGATGTCGGCGAGGCGTTCCACCTCGCCGGTGTTGCCGGCGCACACGAGCGCGCGGCCGCCCTCCTGCGTGATTCTGCGAACTTCTTCGACGATGGCCGGGACGGAATTATGGAAGCGCGGCGTGGTCTGCGAAGCGAAATGGATGGATTCACCCACCGATGCGGCCAGCGGGAGTTGCTCCAGGTCGAGACCGGGCAGGCCGGCAAGCCTGGCCTTCAACAGCTCAGGGTGGAAGAAGAGCTCGCCGGGACGGGCCAGGGAGCCCACACCGCTGCGTTCATGCGCCTGCTCAAGCCGCTCCCACCAGTCATTGAGTTCGCGGGTGCACAGCGCCGGCTCGTCAACGGCAACCAGCGCTTGCGGAAGAAGGTCAAACAGTACCCGCGGCTCGCCTTGAAATGCCAGGGGAGCATACAGCTCCCATCCGGGAAAAGCGGTGACGCCGGCTTCGGTAATCGCCCGCTCGATAATCTCTTCCGGGCCGGCCACGCGAAGGCCCGAGAGCCGGGCATGAATGCCGGCCAGCACCGCCTCGTCCACAGGCGTCTCGGTAAGGGGAAGCAACTCCACGTCATCCACGGCCGCGAGCGAACGCTGTGTGCCGGTATCAAATCTTCGAATGGATTCAACCTCATCGCCGAAAACCTCGAGGCGCACCGGGAAGTCCTGCTCGGGGGAATAAACATCCAGAATGCCGCCCCGCACGGCGTATTCCCCGGCCATTTCGACCACATCCGTGCGGGTATAGCCGGCGGCATTCAAGTGCCGAACCATATCGTCGACGTCGAGCGCATCGCCCTTCCTGACAGTCCGCTCCAATGCTGCATAGAAATCGGGCTGCCGAAGGCGCATGGCGGCGGCGACCGCGGGGGTGATAACGATTCTGGCGGTTCCATTTGCGACGCGCACAAGCCCGCTGGCTCTTTTCTCCTGGATTTCGGCATGAGGGGAAAGGTTTTCGTAGGGCAGCACATCAACCGACGGCAGGCACATGACAGAATCGGGAGAGGCGACGCCTGCCAGTTCACAGAAAGCCTGCACCTGGCGCGTAAGGTCTTCAGCGGCCCGGTTGTCGGCGGCCAGGATCAGGAGAGGCTTGCCGGTGGAGCGATGAAGCAGCGCGAGGTGGAGCGCTTTGGCGGTGGCGGTGAGTCCGGACAGACGCAGCCGCCCCGCGCCTGCCTTCCCCCCGGGGGGGTCAACCGACGCCCCCTTGAGGATAGCCGCAGCGCGCTGGAAGGATGGGGTATGTTCCACGTCCGCAAGGAGTTCGCGGACGAACGACAAGACCATGCAGCTCTTATTCTAGCAGCCCAAAATGTGGGATAAAATGAGGGTACCTCCTTGAATGGGCGGGAGCCATTTCGGGCCAAGCCGGGGTCTGCCGCCGGGCATCCAAGGAATTAGCGGTATTTCAAGGTGGTTTGGGGTATCATGCGTGCGCGCCAGCTTCGGCCTTCCGCCGGCGCTGCCCAGGTAGGATCAAACGCCCCCAACTCCCGGAGTCAGAATCCTTTGAAGTTTTTCCACTTTCACCGGCGCCGCACAATTGCGCATCGCGTGGTGTGCTTTACGTGTGTCGGCGCTCTTGGCATGGCCGTCAACCTGCTGATCTACAACCCTCTGTTTGCCATGGCAGGGGTGACGCTGGCCAGCGCCGTAGCGAACGTGGCGGCCAACGCCTTTAATTACGTCTTAAATAACTTCTGGACTTTTCATGACCGGCGCCGCAGGGGGCTGCGGTTTGTAAGCGGATACGGCAGCTATTTCCTGTGTTCTTCGCTGGCGATGGCCGGAACGGTTGTGATGGTGTGGGCCGCAAATCATTACCTGACCCCTTTTCTCTTCCAAACCCCCATGCTGCCCAAATCAGGACTGGGGCGGCTGGCCGCCAACGGTTACCAGGCCGGCGCGGTTTTGCTGGGTGCAGCCCTAAGCTTCAAGCTGAACATGAACGTGACGTGGGGCCGGGACGCCGATGAGCCCGAAATTACTGAGCTGAAATTGCACGAGCCGGGAAAGCCAGGGGTGGAGCCGGCCGTCCGCAAAGCGCCGGCGCACTGGCCGCGTCCCTACCACGAAGCCTGATTATCCCCTGGTTTCGATCAGTTCGGCCGTGCTGGTGCGACGGCCGCGCTTTGCCGCCGACAGCCGAAGGGCGGCATTGATGAGCCCCACATGCGAGAAACCCTGGGGAAAGTTGCCCAGCAATTGATTGGTGTGCGGATCGGCTTCCTCTGAGAGCAGGCCTACATCGTTGGCGCATTTCACCAGGCGCTCGAGCATTCGTTCGGCATCTTCGAGCCGGCCCGCAAGAACATAATTTTCCACGAGCCAGAAGCCACAAGCCAGAAATGCGCCCTCGCGCTCCCCGATTCCGTCTTCGGCCGGGTTGTACCGGTAAACCAACCCGTTTTGCATCAGGTGGCGCTCGATTGCCTGAATGGTGGCCTGCCACTTATGGTCACGAGCATCAAAGAAATCGAGGATGGGCAGCCGCAACAACGAGGCGTCTATCTCGGTCGCGCCGAAAGACTGCACGTAAGAGTTTAGGTTCCGATTGAATCCTTGCGCCTGGACGGCTTTGTGGATAGCGGTCCGCTCCAGTTCCCAGCGTGAAAAGTCGCCACGAATGCGAAAGGTTTTAACCAGGCGCAATGCGCGATCGAGCGCTACCCAGCACAGGCCTTTGGAATGGACGAACTGACGCAGGCCGCCGCGGACCTCCCAAATCCCATTGTCCGGCTGCTGCCAATGCGCAGCCACGTGATCGGCAATGTGTTTCACCAGCGGCCAGAACTGGTGTTCGAAGGAACTGCGGCTGGACGCGAAGCCTTCATGACGCCAGTACAGGGCGATGGATTGCATCAGTTCGCCGGCGACATCGAACTGGCGCTGGTTGGCGGCGCCATTGCCAATCCGCACGGGCTTTGACCGCCAGTAGCCCTCCAAGTGCGCGAGTTCGTTTTCCGCCTGCTCGGTGCCGCCATCCACCGAGTACAAGACCTTTGTTTGCCCCTCAGTGAGGGCGCGGCGAAGGAAATGCATGAAGTCGCGTGCTTCGCCGAAATAACCGAGCTCCATGAGGGCGATGAGCGTGAAGCTGGAATCGCGCAGCCAGTTATAACGGTAGTCCCAGTTGCGCGAGCCGCCGATCCATTCGGGAAGGGAACAGGTGGGCGCCGCAATGATGGCCCCGCTGGGCTCATAGACCAGGAGCTTCAATGCCAGCGCGCTGCGTTCCACGAGTTCGAAATTCTCGCCGCGATAGCTCATCCCTGCTGACCAGCGCTGCCAGTAGGCAAGGGTTTTCGCCAGCCAACGCTCCAGAATTGGGGCCGTGATTTGCCGCCCGGTGCAGCCGATGGCCAGCCACGCGGTTTCGCCTTTGCGAAGCGAGTACTTGAATATGGCCTCCCCGGGGCCGTGCTCGAAACGGCTGTGGCCTGTGGAGTGCACCTGCAAAAAATGGCGCGAGGCGCTGAAGAGGATGCACTCGCTGCTGCCGGTTACGGCGGCCGGCGCCGCGCGGGCATAATCGAATGTAGGCTTCAAACGGACGATGAATTGCGCTTCGCCCGAATTACAGTGGAAGCGCCGCGCGATGCAGCTCTCGGCATGAACATCCTGGCCTTTTTCGTTCTGGTCGTGCCGGCTGTCGAGCGGCATGAAGTCGGTTACGGTGAATCGGCCCGGAGAGGTGTGAAAAGTGGTTTCCAGAATATTGGTATGGGGTACGTAATGGCGGGAGGTGAATAATAAATCGGCAGGCTCGACCGAACAGAACCCGCCACGATGTTCGTCGAGCACTTTGAGGAAAAATGCAGCCGAATCGAAGCGCGGGAGGCAGGCCCAATCAATGGAGGCGTGGCGGCTGACCAGGGCCGCCGAATGGCAGTCACCGATCAGGGCATAGTCGCTTATCGGGGCATACATCTACCTGATTTGGATGCAGGGGCAGCGTTGGCCGGCCGGTACGTGCGGCGCCCGCACGATACAATCGAACGCCTATGCCGCCATCCGTTGACGAGGCAACAGGCCCTCTTCCAGCATTCGAGTGCGAGCTTCTCGCCGAAGCCCTGGCTGAGGCTCGCCGCGGTCTGGAAGAGGGGGGAATACCGATTGGATCGGTACTGGCCGATTCCACGGGGCGAATTCTTGCTCGCGGCCACAATCTGAGGGTTCAAACCGGCGATTCGACGGCCCATGCGGAGGTGGTCTGCATCCGCAATGCCGGGCGCCGGACTGACTGGCACAAGCTCACGCTGGTAAGCACGCTAAGCCCATGCATCATGTGTACCGGAACGGCCGTGCTGCACCGCATTCCGCGCATCATCATTGGCGAGAATCGCACATTTATGGGGGCGGAGGATCTGTTCGCGGCGAATGGCGTGGTTTGCAGCGTGCTGCAAAATGATGCCTGCATTCGGCTGATGCAGGAGTTCATTGCAGCGCATCCGGACTTGTGGAATGAGGATATTGGCGTTCCCGGATAGGCACTGCGACACACGAAGGACACGAAGGCAAGCACGAAGGGCGGTCAGCTGAAGGGGAAGTAAGGTTGCTATATCTCTCTGCCCCACATGCGACGTGGCTCAGCAGAAAAGCCTGAGGGGAGGGGGCCTTCGTCCGCCGCGGCGGACTCTGCAGAAACTCAACTCGCAATAGAGGACCCTGGAACTGGACGGCGAATCGAGCACCGGGGTGTAGGAGCGGGGCGGTTGGATCTGCGTGCGGTGTCGCGGTGTAAGCACTGTGGGGGTCCTTCGCCCGCCGTGGCGGGCTCAGGATGACAGTGATTTTTCTACTGAGTGATTGG
>JAFAIN010000012.1 GCA_019236695.1 Acidobacteriota bacterium
GCAATCACCGCCGCCTCGCCGACCGCCGGGTGCTCGACCAACGCGCGCTCCACTTCCAGTGACGATACATTTTCGCCGCCGCTGATAATGATGTCCTTCTTGCGATCCACAATCAGCAGGTGACCTTCCGGCTTCACAACAGCCAGGTCGCCGGTGTGGAACCAGCCGCCCCGCATCGCCTCCGCCGTGGCCTGGGGCTGCTTCCAGTAGCCGCTCATGATGCCGTCGCCGCGAGCTATGATCTCGCCCACTGTTGCGCCATCAGGCGGCACATCGTGATCTGACGAATCTACAACCCGCAGCTCCGATCCGAGAATTGCGGTTCCGGTTGAGGCCTGGAATTCGTAGCGTGCGCCCTCCGCCCGTTCCTCCCCGAGCTCGCTCCGGCTGAGCGCCACAACGGGCGAGGTTTCCGTCAGCCCGTACCCGGAAAAGCAGGAACACCCGAACGCCCGCTCCATGGCCTTGAGCAATGAAGGCCAGGAAGCTGCGCCACCCATTGAAATCCACTGCAGGCTGCGCAGGTCGTGCCTGCCGAGGTGCTCGGAATTGAGCAGCGCCAGCGCCATCGCCGGAACCAGGCTGAACGATTTCACACCCTCTGCTTCGATCAGGGTCAGCAATTCACCGCAGTCGTAGCGCGAGATCATGACGTGCTTGCCGCCCGCGAGCGTTACGGTGTGCGCCGTACCCCATCCGTTTGCGTGAAATAACGGAATTGTGTGCAGATGGACAGGCTGAGCGGGCGCTTCGAACGATATGGCAACATTCAACGCGTGCAGATAGATATTGCGGTGGCTCAGCATTACGCCTTTGGGATCGGCGCTGGTGCCGCTGGTGTAGAAGAGCTCGGCAACTGCGTTTTCGTCCACTTCCATAACGTCACGGCGAAGGGGCTGGGCGGCCTGCAAAAGGCTTTCATACGATTCGCCCGTGCCGTCAAGCGGCACAATGGCTCGCAATCCCGGTGCCCGGCTGCGAACCTCCGCAGCCAGGGCCATCAGTTCAGGCTGGCAGAGCAGAATCGAAGCTTCCGAGTCATTCAGAATGAATGCCAGCTCTGCTGGACGGAGCCTGACATTCACCGGCAGAAGCACCGCCCCGGCCTCGAGCACACCGTAGTAAGCCTCGAGCAGCCGGTGGCAATTGCCGCTGAGGAAGGCAACGCGGTCGCCGGGGCGCGCGCCAAGCCGAACCAGCGCCCCGCCGAGGCGTGCTGCGCGATCGCCAAACTCGGCATAGGTAAAGCGATGAGCGCCGCACACCACCGCGGTCCGGCAGCCAAAGTGATGTTCGGCATGTCGCAGGAATCGCAGCGGGGTCAGTGGAACATTCATGCGTGAGGGCCAGATGATAGCTCATTCCGCAAAAACTGCGGAAGTTGGAGCGAGCCATCGTCTGTACGCGGAATACTCAATCACCATGTACGGTTGGCATCCATAGCGGGCGCCCGGCTTCGAATTGCGCGATCTCGCTCTCGTGCTGTAGGGTGAGGCCAATATCATCCAGGCCATGAAGCAGGCAGTGCCGGGCGAATGAATCAATGGTGAACGGGGCGTCGAAATCTTTGCCGCTGACGCGGCAGGATTCGAGGTTCACCGTTAACTCGAGGGCTGCGCGGCCGGCGCGCTCAAACAGTGTTGTGACCTCCGGCTCCTGCAGAGAAACCGCGAGCAGCCCGTTCTTCAAAGCATTATTGCCGAAGATATCGGCGAAGCACGGCGCAATAATTACGCGAAATCCGTATTGCTGGAGCGCCCACGGCGCATGTTCCCGCGAAGAACCGCAGCCGAAATTCCTGCCTGCCAGCAGAATGCTCGCCTTGCTGTATTCGGGCCGGTTCAGGATGAAGCCGGCATCGGAGCGCCAGTCGAAAAAGAGGAACTCGCCGTATCCAGTGCGCTCGATCCTCTTGAGGAACTGTTTGGGAATAATCTGGTCGGTATCCACATTGGCGCGATCGAGTGGCGCCACCAGCCCGGTATGGCTGCGGAAGGATTCCATCACCCGGCTCCTTCCCATCGGCGAATATCCACGAAGTGCCCGGCGATGGCGGCCGCCGCCGCCATTTCGGGACTGACGAGGTGGGTGCGGCCGCCGCGGCCCTGGCGTCCCTCGAAATTGCGATTGCTGGTGGAGGCGCAGCGCTCGCCCTCGGCGAGTGTATCGGGGTTCATGCCGAGGCACATGGAACAGCCCGGTTCCCGCCATTCGAAGCCCGCGCTGCGAAACATTTCATCCAGGCCCTCCGCCTCGGCAGCGCGCTTCACGGCTTCAGAACCAGGGACCACGAGGGCGCGCACGTTGGCGTGGACTTTGTGGCCGCGCACCAGGCGTGCGGCGGCGCGCAGGTCTTCGATCCGCGAGTTCGTGCATGAACCAATGAACACGCGATCAATGGATATCTGGTCAACGCGTGTGCCGGGGCTGAGGCCCATATACTCGAGCGCGCGCAGAACGCCTTCCCGCTCCGAATCAGAGACGGCCTCCTGGGGGCCCGGAACCACGCCTGTTACGGGAACTACCATTCCGGGGCTGGTGCCCCAGGTGACATAAGGTTCGAGCTGCTCGGCCGCGATGCGAACCTCGCTATCGAATGCGGCGCCCGCTTCCGTGGCTAGTGTTGCCCAGTGCGAAATGGCCCGGTCCCAATCCTCGCCCTGCGGCGCATACGGCCGGCCCTTCAGATAGGCAAATGTAGTTTCATCCGGTGACACCAGGCCGGCGCGGGCGCCTGCCTCGATGGTCATGTTGCACAGCGTCATGCGCCCCTCCATCGAGAGAGCGCGCACCGCCTCTCCGGCATACTCAATTACATGACCAGTGCCTCCGTCGGTGCCGATTGTGCCAATAATGCCCAGCGCCAGGTCCTTTGCCGTGATGCCGCGCGGAAGCCGCCCGTCCACGCGCACCAGCATGGTTCGCGGCCTCTGTTGCGGCAGCGACTGCGTGGCCAGCACATGTTCAACCTCCGACGTGCCGATACCGAATGCCAGCGCGCCGAAGGCTCCGTGCGTGCTGGTATGGCTGTCGCCGCACACGATGGTCATGCCCGGCTGCGTCAAACCGAGCTCGGGGCCAACCACGTGCACGATGCCCTGCCGGCCGGAATTCATGTCGAGCAGGACAATGCCGAATTCCTCTGCGTTTTTCCGGAGCGCCGAGATCTGGGCTGCCGCAATGGGATCGCGGATCAGTAGCCGGTCAGGCGTGGTTGGCACATTATGGTCAACGGTGGCGATGGTCAGGCCGGGGCGGCGCACGCGGCGGCCAGCCTGGCGCAGCCCATCAAAGGCCTGCGGCGACGTGACCTCATGCACCAGATGAAGATCAATGTAGAGGAGCGCCGGTTCGCCCGTCGCGTGCCGCACTACATGTGCGTCCCAGATTTTGTCGAAGGCTGTGCGAGGCATCAAGACCAGCCGGTCCTATACGGCATGATATGCAAACTGGCGCTCGTAAGCGTCGCGGATCGCGCCGCATACCAGGGACCCCATTTCGGTTGTCCCCACCACCTGCCCGGCGCGCCCTCGCGCCAGATCAGCGGTGCGGTAGCCGGCCTTCAGCACTGCCGTGATAGCCGCTTCAATGTGGCTCGCCGCCTGCGGCAGCGCGCCAGAGTAGCGAAGCAACATGGCCGCGGAGGCAATGGCGCCGAGCGGGTTTGCAATATCGCGCCCTGCGATATCGGGAGCCGAGCCGTGGATTGGCTCGTACAGGTTGACCGGGCCTCCGATGGTGGCAGAGGGCAGCATGCCGAGCGAGCCGGTGAGGGCGGCAGCTTCGTCCGAGAGCACATCGCCAAACAGGTTCTCGGTCAGGATAACGTCAAAGCGGGCCGGATTCGTCACCAGATGCATGGCGCACGCATCAACGTACATATGGTCGAGCGCCACATCAGGATAGGCATGCGCAACCTGTTGAACGGTTTGCCGCCAGAGCTGCGACACTTCCAGAACGTTGGCCTTATCGACCGAAGTCACTTTGCGGCGGCGGCCGCGGGCAAGATCAAACGCCACCCGGGCGATTCGCCCCACTTCTTCGGCTCCGTAGCGCATGGTGTTGTGAGCTTCGCCGGCTTCGCGGTCGTAACCGCGCGGCTCGCCGAAATACAGGCCGCCCAGAAGCTCGCGGACCACCACGATGTCAGCTTGCCCAGCGACTTCCGGGCGGAGCGGCGAACAATCCGATAAAGCCGGCAGGAAGGTAGCGGGGCGCAGATTGGCGAAACCGCCGAGCGCGGAACGAAGCTGCAGCAGGCCCGTTTCAGGGCGCTGGCTGCGCGGGCGGTCATCCCACTTTGGGCCGCCCACCGCGCCGAGCAGCACCGCGTTGGCGCCCAGGCAGGCGTCAAGCGTGGCCCGCGGCAACGGCGTGCCGAACTCGTCAACGGCACAGCCCCCGGCAGGGTGCTCGTGGATTTCGAGCCTGCATTCCCCATGCTCGGCGATGGTTTCAAGAGCCCGAACCGCCTGGCGCGTTACCTCAGGCCCGATTCCGTCACCCGGCAGCGCCACAATGATGATTTTCCTGGCTGGCATATGGTGTCGATTCGCCTGCCGGTCTCAGTCGCCCGCTGCGGAGGCAGCAAAGCTCATGCCCGGTTCTGCCGCTGCCGGCCGGCCGGCGCTCAAAATTCCCAGCAGGTCCTGGTCATAGACATTCTTCTTGCGATCGGCCAATTCGATAAAGCGCTGGTAAATCTCGTTCAGGCGCTCGCCCGAAATCGGCCAGCCAAGTTCGGCGCAGCGTTTCGCCAGAGCATGCCGTCCCGAATGCTTGCCCAGAACAATCCGGTTTCCGGGTGCGCCCACCGATTCGGGAGTCATGATTTCGTAGCATAGCGGATTGCTCAGCACGCCGTGCTGATGGATGCCCGCCTCATGCGCAAACGCGTTGCATCCGACGATTGCTTTGTTGGGCTGGGGCGCAAAGCTGATGATTTCCGACAGGAGGCGGCTCGCCGGCCATATCTCCGAGGTGTTCACGTTGGTGAAAAACGGCAGCGCGTCAGGCCTGACATGCATTGCCATCACAATCTCTTCCAAAGCCGCGTTGCCGGCCCGCTCGCCGATGCCGTTGATGGTGCATTCCACTTGCCGCGCTCCGGCGTGGATGGCGGCGAGGGTGTTGGCTACCGCCAGCCCCAGATCATTGTGGCAGTGAACCGAGATGGTCGCCTTTTCAATGCCTTTCACACGGGCTTGAATGGCCTCGATGATGCGGCGGAACTCGTGAGGAACCGTGTAGCCCACCGTATCGGGAATGTTCAGGGTGGTGGCGCCGGCAGCAATGACTGCCTCGAGCACCTGGCACAGGTAGTCGAGGTCGGAGCGAGTGGCATCTTCGGGAGAGAACTCCACGTCGTCGCACAACTGCCGGGCCAGTGCCACCGCGCCGGCTGCGTGTTCCAGCGCCTGCTGGCGGCTGATTTTCAGCTTGAACTGCAAATGAATGTCGCTGGTGGCCAGGAACGTATGGATGCGCGGGCGCGCCGCCCTTTCGATCGCCTGCCAGGCGCGTGTGACATCCCCGGCATTGCAGCGCGCCAGCGCGGCTACCCGAATCCCGCGCACGTCAGCGGCGATCTGGCGTACCGCCTGGTAGTCGCCCTCGGAAGAGATAGGGAAGCCGGCCTCGATGATATCGACGCCCAGCTTCTCCAGTTGTCGCGCCAGGCGCAGCTTCTCGCCGGGGCGCATGCTGCAGCCCGGCGATTGCTCCCCATCGCGCAGCGTCGTATCGAACACCAGGATTCCGGTTCTGCCTTCGTGCATGGAACGACCTCCGCCCACGGTCTTCGAAAACAGTAGCCTGCACCGCGGGCGATGCATTAGGCAAGTTTATAATTATTGCTTAACCATAAGCGAATGTGATTCCATTAGAAGGGGCGGAGGAAAGGATTAGGAGCTCAACCCGGCAGCATGGACCTCTACGAACTCGAAACGTTTCTTGCTGTAGCCCAGGAGCGCAGTTTTTCCCGGGCGGCGCAACGGCTGCGGCGCACGCAGCCCGCCGTGAGCCAGATTGTCCGCAAGCTGGAACGCGAGCTCGGAGAATCACTGTTTGACCGTTCGTCGCGCGAAGGCCGGCTGACGGATGCCGGCACGGTGTTGCTGGAATATGCTCAAAGGCTGTTGAACATGCGCGCCCACGCCGAGGACGCGCTGCGCGAGCTCCGGCAATTCCAAAGAGGACGAATTACGGTCGCGGCTAACGAATTTACGGTGTTGTACCTGCTGCGGGTGCTCGATCCGTTCCGCCGGCTGCATCCCATGATTTCGATTTCGGTTCATCGTGCTCTGGCACGGAGAATTCCGGAGGAGCTGCTCAATCGCAGCGTCGAACTCGGAGTGCTCGCCTACGCTCCGGAGGACCCGCTGCTGCGCTCCATCGTGGTGTATCGCGACGAGTTGGCTTTTGTGGTTCATCCTTCGCATCCGCTGGCCGAGCGTCACGGCGAAATGAGCATTCGCGAGCTCGGCGCCGAGACGTTCATCGCCCACAATGTGCCTTCTTCCTACCGGGCCCGCGTCATTGAAGCCTTCCGGCGGCACCACACGCCGCTGCACATGGATATCGAGCTGCCCACGCTGGAGGCAATCAAGAAATTCGTCGCCATGAAGCACGGCGTGGCTCTGGTGCCGGGATTGTGCGTGGAAAATGAACTTGCCCGGCGGGAGCTGGTGCGCATTCCGGTCCGCGAGCTGCGCATGGAGCGCAAGCTGCGACTCAGCTACGTAAAAAACGCCACGCTCTCGCACGCTGCCCGGGCATTCCTCAAGGTGGTGAAGAGCATGGCCGCCCAGGGCGGCGGGTTCAGCTTCAAAGCAGAAAGCTGAAATGGCTCATGCCGGGAGTGGGACAAACCAGCACACCCCGTGGGACAGCCGAAACCGTTGAAAAAGCAGGCTTTGGTGCTTCTGTCCCGCTGTCCCAGCCCATGCACAAATAAAAGTGGGACAAGGCAGGCAGAATGACCACCATTCAGACCGGTTGGGCCTTGGTGCATCCTTCGTGGCCTTTGTGTGAACCGCCGGCCCGTGGCTAAGTGGTCGCTAGTGGAACACGCCCCAGCGCCTGCGCCCAGCGGCGCGCGCTGCGTGCCGCGGCCGCGCCTTTATGGAATGCATAACCGGCGATGAGGGGCACGGCAATCGTGGCTTCGCTGTAGACCATCTGCTCGAAGGTGGTGTCAACCTTGCCCCAGGAACTGGCTTCCTTCAAAGTGCTGGAGGAAAGCGCGCCATCGCGCACATCTGCCACCGTGACCTGCACCGCGTATTTGTGCATCGGGGCTTCGTAGCCGAGTACTTCCGCGCACACCACAATGTCCTGCGTAAAGTTCTTCGGCACGCCGCCGCCGATCATGAAAATTCCGGTCGTGGGATTGTGCATCTTCAACTGGGTGAGCTCGTAGAAATCCTTCACGCTGTCAATCGTCACCCGGGCCTCCTCCCCGCGCTCGTGCTGGTGCGCCACCAGGCCGAAGCCGGCGGAGCAGTCGCTGAAGGCCGGCACAAACACGGGCACATCGTGCCGCCAGGCCTGATAAACGATGCTGTTGTCGTTCTTGCGGTGGTCTTCCAGCCACGCGCCCATGGCGCGGATAAACTCGCGCGAGCTGTAGGGGCGCGGTTCCAGGCCGTCGGCAATCAGCTTTACCGTATCATCGCAGGCTCGCAGCTCTTCTTCGTCGATGAAGGTGTCATAAATCCGGTCAATCATCAGCTCGCGCAGTTCGCCATCGAGTGTTCCTGACTTGTATTCCTCCGGCGCCACGTAGTGCCGGAATCCGAGGGCTTCGAAGAAATCCTGGTCCACGATGTTAGCGCCGGTGGAGACAATGGCATCTACCATGTTGTTGCGCACCATATCGACAAACACCTGTTTCAGCCCGGCGCTGATCAGCGAGCCTGCCAGGCAGAGGATGATGCCGCACTCGCGGTCCTCCAGCATTCGCACGTAAATCTCGGCCGCGCGATTCAGGTCGCGCGCGCTGAACGCCATGGCCTTCATGGCGTCCACCAGGCCAACCACGTCATGCTGCGGCATCTCGATATGGCGGATGGGAGATTGGAGCAGGTCTTTCTTTGTAGGCATGGAGAAAGAATACCAAGACCGGGTGCATGCGCCTACAGGCTGATGCGCTGTTCCGTGTGCCGCCGCAGCCACCAGCAGGGAGTGAATCCGAAATGCGGGAAAAGGGAATTTACGCACGATTGCGGTTGCGGTTGCTGGAACATGAATTCCGTGAGGCCATTCTTCTTGGGAACGGCGAAATACGGGCGCACCATAACGCTTGAAGTCTGCGATTTGCCGAGCCGCAGAGTCACCGTATCCAGAGCGTAGGCGAGCGCAGACAAAGCCACCGTCAGGGCAATCGTGCGGACCGCAATGGAACCCAGCCGAGTCATGCGATGGCCGAATTCTACAGGCGGAGGCCGCGTTCTGGGTTGTTGCCCTTGCTCCGGAGGCCTGCGAGAATGCGGTGCCTCAATCCTGAACAGGGCTGCCGGCCTGGCATCGGCAAGGATGATGAAGGGCGCGGATGCCAGGGCCGCTGCAGCTTAGGGATTTTCCGTCCGGATCCCGAACTGCCGGCGCAGCGCAATGCGGGCGGCAATGTGGCCGCACATACCATGAACGCCTCCGCCCGGCGGCGTCGAGGCTGAGCACAGGTACACGCCCGGCAAAGGAGTTGTCCAATAGCGCAGAGTCGGGCGAACCAGGACCTGATAAAGATCCTGCAGGCCGCCCATGATGTCGCCGCCGATCAGGTTTTCGTTGAGCGACTCCAATGCTCGCGGAGGAAGGACCGAGCGCGCGAGGATGCAATCGCGGAAGCCCGGCGCAAAGCGCTCTATCTGGCCTTCCATCGCCGCGGTCATGTCCACGGAAGCGCCATTGGGGACATGGCAGTAGGCCCAGAGTGTGTGGCGCCCTGATGGCGCACGCGACGGATCAAAAAGCGAATGCTGAGCGGCGATGAGGAACGGCTTTTCGGAGGGTGTCCCGCTCCATGCAGCCATTTCGGCCGCGGCAATTTCCTCGAGCGTGCCTCCGATGTGGACCGTCGCCGCGCGGCCCAATCCGGGCGATGCCCACGGAACCGGCTGCGATAGCGCCCAATCCATCTTGAAGGCACCCATGCCATAGCGGAACCTTCGTAGCAGTTGGGCATAGCGTGCCGGCAACCGGTCGCCGCCAATGGCGAGGAATTGGCGCGGCGTAACATCAAGCAGCACAGCCCGCGCGGGCGGAAGCTGCCGCAGGCTGGTAATGCGGACGCCGGTCTGGATGCTTCCCCCCAGCGATTGCAGGTAACCGGCAAGCGCATCCGTCAGTTTCTGCGCGCCGCCTTTCGGGAAAGGCCACCCTCCCACATGACCAGTCGTGGCAAGCGCGATGGCGATGCCGGCCGTGCTCGCTTTCCGCAGCGGCAACGACGCATGGCCGGCCAGGCCCGCGACCAGGGCCCGCCCTTTCGCACTGCGAAAGTTCCGCTCGGCAAGCCCGTTCGCCGAACCTGCGCATTCCAGTGCCAGCCGTGCCACGGTAGCAGGGTGCCGCAGCAGGGGCCGCGCGCGGAGCGAACCCCGAAGCTCCGACCACACCGCGGCGGCACCTTGGAAAAGGTGAGTGTAGGAGCCTGCGTCTTCCAGCAGTTGCGAAGCAGTCCCGGGTATCGAGCTTTCCAGCGTAACGGCATCGCCCCCTTCGAGGGCGTGGGCCAGCGGCGCCGGAGAATGCACCCAGGTGAGCCCGTGGTCCTGCAGTGGCAGCGTGCGAAAAAATGGGGAATCGAATGCCAGCGGATGGATGCCGGAGCCCAGATCGTGAATAAACCCGGGCAGCGTCAGTTCCGCCGAACGGACCCCGCCCCCGGCTGCCGCTTGCGCTTCGAAGACCTGCACGCCGACACCCGCCTGCGCCAGCGTTATTGCAGCAGCGAGGCCATTCGGTCCGGAACCCACGACGATGGCGTCGGCAGCCAACGTTCGCATCTTAATGCATCATGCGCGCCGCCCATCGATTTGTTAGACTGCCTCAAGCCACGTTGTCTCAGCCGAAACAGGCCCGTAGCTCAGTTGGTTAGAGCGCTTCCTTGACACGGAAGAGGTCAGAGGTTCGAGTCCTCCCGGGCCTACCACACATTTTGGGTGAATGTGTCTGGCTTAACGCTTAGAGCTTACCCTTCTGCTCAAGCAGGTTGCCACAGCTCTATGGGATTCCCCTCCGGGTCATGCAGGCGCGCGAAGCGGCCAATCCCCGGATAGGCTTCCGGGTCTTTCACTTCAATTCCGGCGGCTCGAAGCTGGGCTACCATTTTGTCGAGATTGTGCACTCGAAAGTTCACCATCCAAACTTTGTTTGGATCACCAAAATAGCCGGTCTTTTCCGGAAAAGGGCTGAACACGGTCGGTCCGGCTTCCTGCTGCCACACCTCTCCACCCTCGCTCGTTGGCGTCAACGCGATTCCAAGGTGCTCCTGGTACCAACTCCCCAGCGCCTTGGGGTCATGAGCCCGGAAGAACAAACCTCCGATTCCGGCTACCTTTTCCATTTTTACTCCTCCAGGTTCTTCCCTTGCCGCTGCCTTCGCTTTCGGGGCAGGACTTGCCGGCCGGGTGGCGCTCTGTGCCGCCATTGCGAATCCATCGCGGGGCAGAATAATACCAGCCCCAACAGCATAAGGCAGCCTCTGCAGTAATTGGCGCCTCTGAACAGTCATCTCCCTCCTTCTCCCGGTGTTCGCGGAAGGTCAACAGCAGGCGCTGCTCACGAAAAGCGCGTTACCGGCGTAAACAGCCGGGGAAATGCCTCTATCCCAGCGCTTTGCGAGCAGCCACCGAGAAGCTCAGGCGGGAAACTCCGCTGAACAACATGCTGACTCCCACCAGGGTTCCGAGCGCCCATTCGCTGCTGGAAGGCCATGCGCGCCAGATCATGATCGCCAGGATCAGTGTGACGATCCCATCCAGTATCAGCCACCCCGAGCCCGGCAGAGGCCGGATCGCAAAGCCCAGCGCGAATTCCAGGACCGCTTCTATAAACAGGCACATCGCCAGGGCAAGCGTCAGCGATGCCAGCCCAGCCACGGGCCGCGTCAGCAGGTACCAGCCAACGCCAAGATAAAGCAGCCCGACCATCAGTTCCCAAATCAGCGCACGTGTGGCGCGTGCATGCCACGCAAATCCCAAATGTGCGCAGCCGCTCAGGATCAGCAGCCAGCCAACCAGCACGCTGACCGCCACGCCGGCAGCAACCGGAGATGCTACCGCAACAACCCCCGCCAGGATCATCACAACGCTGATTGCAATGGACCAGTCGGTTGACTTCTTCAGCAGTGGGGCCGATGACGCAGCGCTCATATGTTCCTCCTTGCGCTGGAAATAGGGGTCCGAAATGGATGTGAAGGCGACGACATTAGAGACCTGCAGCGCCGGTTTGTCAACTCAGGCGGGCAAAATGAAGCAGGCGAGAGAGATTGAGGTCCCCCTCGCCCGTTGCAGTCCGGGATGTATCAGGCCGCCTGCGGCCGCAACTGGCTGGCAAGGTGAATGCGGCTGGCCTGGAATGTTCTTTGAATGGATTCCTTTAACAGGCTGACGTCGGTGTGGCGGGGCGCAGTCTCGGCCATCGCTTCGTGTCCACGAAACTGGCCGTCAATGAAATCCACAGCCTGGTTGTTTCCGGCTTCGTCTTCCCCGTCAACCTCGAGCTTTTCGAGGCGCTCATCGTCCAGGCGGTCAAACAACGCTCCCACTGCGTGCAGGATCGCGTCCTTCGACAGAGAATGGGATCGCGCAGCCGGCACGCTGAGTTCGAGCCGGACGCGTGTTGCCGCCATTTCACGCACAAAGCCAGCCAGGCCTTTCAGGCCCGAGTCAAGATCTTCGAAATACTCGCCGGCGTGCGGCGAGGCGACCGTCAGCACGAACCGCCGCGGATTGTGCAGCCTCTCCAGGCGGGTCATTGCGTCCTCGTTCAGCACCGGCAGGAAGACAAAACTGGTATCCGCGGCCCAGTTGACCAGCCGCGTGAATGCGGAGGGGCTGACCTGCGGCGAGCGCTGAAACACCACGGTGTTCAATTCAGAGTCGTATAGAAACGCGCAAGGTTCTGCCACGCTCTGGTAGTCGGAGAGCGCCAGGCGGTGGAGCGAACCCGTTCTCGAGTCGCCGGTGGGCGGCAGATTCCGCATCCTGTGCCTCGAGACGACGCCCAGCGTCTGGCCGTCGCGGGTCTCCAGGTCTGACACGTCGAAATAGAAGTCTCCATAATCCACCCGGCGCAG
>JAFAIN010000108.1 GCA_019236695.1 Acidobacteriota bacterium
TCCCTCGGTGATGATGTAGGCACGGTCCGTCACCGAGAGCGTTTCGCGCACATTGTGGTCCGTGATTAGAACCCCGATTCCCGCCGCCTTCAGATCAAAAATGATTTTCTGCAAATCGAGCACGGCAATCGGGTCAATTCCCGAGAATGGCTCGTCCAGCAGAATGAACCTTGGCGCAATGCAAAGCGACCGCGCAATTTCCACCCGGCGCCGCTCTCCGCCCGATAGCGCATAGCCCCGGCTTCTGCGAACATGCCCCAGGCCTAACTGCCCGATCAGGGTTTCAGAACGCTTCTGCCGCTCTTTCCAGGAAAGCGATTGCGTCTCGAGCACTGCCAGGATGTTCTCTTCAACCGTCAGCTTGCGAAATACCGAAGCTTCCTGCGGTAAATAGCTGATGCCGAAATTTCGCGCCCGCAGATACATGGGGACATCGGTAATGTCCTCATCATCTACCGTTACTCTGCCGCTGTCCGGGGGAATGAGGCCGACTATGATGTGGAAGCTGGTAGTCTTGCCAGCTCCGTTCGGCCCTAATAGACCAACGACTTCACCCTGGCTGATGTGGAGGCTGACGCCGTTTACCACCCGCCGGCCGCGAAACGACTTCCCAATTTCGTCGGTCGCCAGCGTGTGCATTTTTCACTTCGCCACCCGCGTGTGGATGATGGTTCGGGTCGCCCCACCTTTTGCCGGGTTTTCTACGAGCACTCTATCATCGTGGCTAAAGAAGGTCAACGAATTGGCGGTTATGGTGCCGCGTTCGGCATCAAAAATGCTAGGGGGTCCGCCTGTCAGGGTAAAACTCTCATTATCAGCAACATAGACTAGCTGCTCGCCATGCGCGGTTCGCCCCGGTTGCACTATCGTAACGTTTCCCTGAGCAATAATCCGCTCGATTTGGGCAGGCCCAGAGATGGCCTCTTTCCCGGCAGTTCCGGGGTTCGCCTGGCCAGCCAATTGCAACTGACTGCGGCCCGGTTTAAGGTAGGCATCCACGTGATCGGCTTTCAGCACGGAATCGCCGCTATTCACCGCCACTCCGCCGCTGAACCTTGCGCGGCTGTCATTTCCGGCGTACGCCAGCCGCAGCGATGACACTTCCACGGGAACCATGCGCCCGTTGGCGCCACTTTCGACAAAGACCGAATGAGCAGGCTGCGCGGCGTTTCCATCCGCCTTCAGTGACCGCTGGTCGCGGTTGAACTGGATTGCGGGCGCCTCGACCAGGTTGGCGTCCTGCCACATCCGTGCCGCGCCGCTGAATGTTGCGATCCCGGTAGTTCGCTGGCCCGCCATTTCGGCCGAGGTCACGTGCACGGGCTTGCTGGTCGAGAACATCGAATCCGTGCCGGCGGCGGTGGTTTGCTGTGGAATGTATGTAGCCTTAACGCTTCCGGAAGCGCGAATCTCGCCGCTGGTGCGGTTCAGAGTGAGCGAGTCGGCGGTCATCTGAACCTGCTCATCACGGTATCGCGGGCTGCCGCTCAGCACGATCAGGTTGGGCGCAGCCTGGAAGTGCGCCTCATCTGACCAGGCGCTCCGCTGCCCTTCGGAATAATGGAAGTCGCCGCTCTGGGTCAGGCTGGTGATGGAATTGGATTGCGGCGCAAACACAGCGTCGAGAGTGCGGGAAGTTGTCACCCGGTCGCCGGGCGATGCATTGCCGCCGGCCAGCCTGGATATGACTGTGACCCCGGCGCCGGTTTCGCCTTCGCCGTGAACGTTGCGCAGCCGGTTGCGATCATCGAATGCCGCAATAAAGTGGGGTGCCGTTATGGTGGTTATGGCGCGCGGCTCCGCACCGCCACTCGGAGCCGGCGTGAGGATCACCTGCGAAGAGCCCGATGTTACGGCATGATCCAGGCTGTGCCCTTCACGGGTAAACAGGTCAAGCACCGGCGCCCGGACTTCCACCCGCTGCAGTTCCTGTCCTCCCATGCGCGCTCCGCCTGCCGTACGCGCTCCGCCTGCCGCCGGCTCCTGTACGAGGTCCACATCGTCCACGGCCTTCGCCGTCCTCATGGTGTTGTGCGGGCCAAAATTCGCCAGCAGCTTTCCGGCCCGGCCATGAAACGGCCGCGGTCCGCCTCCCTGGAAGGTCGCCGACCCGCTCAGGCTGGCTGTCGCCACCTCGCTGTTCGTTCCGAAAAGCAGATCAAGGCGATCGCCGCCAAACGAGAACGGCGCCGTTCCGGCCTCGGCGCCCTGCACATCTCCCGATGCGGTGACGCGCTCGACCGTGGAGTCATTGCGAAACTCAATATTCACGGTTCGGGCGCGCAGGCTCTGGGTTCCGCGAGTGGAAGTGGCGCCCTCGAGAACGGCTGTATGCGCCTGGCTGTTGATGGTTGCGCGGGCCGCGGAGACCACCGAGGGCATGGGTTCCGCAGGCCGCTTTCGGCGGACTGTCTTCCCGGGCGCCGCAATCGGCAGCGATGTGGCCTGGCTCACGATACGAACCTCGTGTTGCAAGGTCAGTATGCGGTTGCGTGAATCGTATACCGCCCCCAGGGCGCTCCCCGAACCCTGCGGCGTGCGGAATTCCAACGGTTCGGCGGTTTCGGCGATGCCCGTCTTCTCATTGAATTCCAGCCCGCTGGTCTTCACGTGCACCGGGTTTTTCAGTTCGCGCGGCGGCGACTGGTCGGCATGTTGCATGCCTTCGGCATCGGCCTCCAGATCGATTTGCACCTCGCCTTTGGCGCGCACCGTTTTCTGCTGCGGATCGTATTCAAATCCGGCACCGTAAATCTGGTCAAAGCGGGCGGAGTTGCGCCCGTAAACAATGATGTTTACGTCCTTGAGTTCAGCCCTGCCGCCCGATTGAAACTGCACCATCTGCGAAGCCCGTATGGTGAACAGGGTTCGCCCGCCCTCCGATTGCGAATAAGTGAATTTTTCGGCGGTCTGCTGGATGTCGGCTCCGAGCCTGCGCGGCAGGGTGCGCACCAGCCTGGCTGCCCGGAACCGGCCGTAAGCCAGAAATGCGGCAACGCACACCAGCAGCAGCACGCCGCTTGCGGCCAGCCACACGCGCAGCCGCCCAACCTTGAAGGGCATGCCGCTAGGTTATCAGGTAGGGAAGCTCAGAATGTAAAGGCCAGGCCGCCGCGAATTGCGCGAGCCGTCTGCACCAGGTACACGGTGTGTCCGTCGCCCGCAACCACCGGAACATATCCCTGCGCCAGCAGATTCTTCATGTCCACAATGGCTTCCATCCTGCCTGCAAAAAACCCGGGGAGCGGCTGCCGGATGAAGAGGCTGAAATAGGGATCAGCCTGCCCGGGGGAAGCGTTGAACATGTCAACGGGCGTGATTGCCTGGCCGCTGGTCCAGCGGTACGATGCCTGCCAGCGAGTCCCCAGCCCGGGCGCCCGACCCTCGAATTTCCACACCGCTTCAGAACGATGGCGGCAGGCGAGTTCGGAGCGCGCGTTGACCAGTTCGTGCCCCGATACGAAGTCAAGCACGCCACCGTATCCGTAGTCGAAAGTGGCGGTCAGAACGTCGGGCACCAGCTTGCGCTGCAAGACCACGCGCAGCCCGTTGGCATCGAGCATGCCGCCGTTGTAGGTGAATGTGCTGGCATAGGCATCCGGCAGCACATTCCCGAAAGCGGAATCGGCAACGTCGAAATCGCCAAGCCCGGTCAAGCCGATGTTGGTGACGTGGTCAAGGTAGCCGGCGACCTCAAGTGTGGTATTGGCGCCGAGCCGCCGCGCGGCGGAAACTTCCTGGTGGCGCGAGCGTTCGAGCACCGGGTGGTCACCCACCAGCGTCAGCCGGGGGTCGGATTCCGAGAGGTCGGCCGGCGCCGTATCGAAACCCTTGCTCAAGCGCGTGCTGGGGCGTGAGCTGCTGTAGCGGTATTCCACCAGCGTCGAGGGCCCGAGATGCAGGTCCACGGCGCCGAAGGGCCGGAAGGAAGCGGCGTGGCCCATGAAATTGATGCTCTGCAGCTCGCTGCCGTACGAAACCTCGATCGCGTCCATCAATTGCGTGGTGTTCTGCAGGTTCAGGGCTACCGCCTGCAGCCCGGCATCGCGCAGCAGCGGCGAAGGCGAAGCAAAATTGCGCACCGTAACCGCCATTTGGGGCTGTGAGCCATCCGCCAGGCGCCGCGAGTATGCGGCCCGGACCACGGTCCACGGCATGGAGCCGTTGCCGCTGTAGCCCACATTGCCGTTCACCGATACCGTCCCGGTGCTGAACAATGAGCGCTCCACGCGGAAGCTGGTCATTTCGCCGCTTTGGCTGAAGGGCGCTGTATCCCCCGAGGCGGCCAGGAAAGCCACATGCGCGCTGACGTGGGCATTGCCGTCGCCGGTCGAAACCACCACCGGGCCGTCATCGAGGACGCGAAGCACGGGCCGGTTTGCCGCCGAACGCAGCGTCCACGCCCAGTCTTCATCATCCTTGCCGGCCTGCTTGCGTGCCGGAATGAGTTGCACGGCCTCGGCCAGCGTGTTGAGCGTGACGTTGACGATCTGGTGGGCGCCGCTGTGAACCGAAATGTTTTCGCGCAGGGAAGGCAGGAACCGCGCGGAGGTCACCTTGATCTGATACGTGCCGGGAAGAAGATTGGCCAGAGAGAAATGGCCGCCGGCGTCGGTAAAGACCACGGCAGCGAGCGGAGAAGCGGAGGAGAGCACCTGCACCGCCGCGCCGAGCAGCGGAGTGCCCGCGGAATTTCGCACCAGGCCGGAAATGCTGCCGGCCGCCTCTGAGTGGTCGTGGCCGGAAGGGGCGCGTGAGCGCGGCGCCTGCGCCGATGCCAGCGCTGCGCTCAACAGCACGATGGTGAGAACTCGAGCCATCCTCTGCACCTCGGGGGGAGTTCGACCAGCCCTATTGCTCAACCGCGAATTTCGCCAGCTTCGATATGGTCTGCTGCGAAACGTTGTCCTTCACCGTAATCGTCACCTGATAAGTCCCGGGCGGCAGGTTCGCCGCCGCTACGCTCTTCTCCAGCGTCAACTGATCGCCCACGTTGCCCATTTTGTCGGTGGTTTCCACGGCGTGCACCACCGGCTTGTTGTCGGCGGAGTTCACGATGTCGTAATCCACCTCGGCCGAGGGTTT
>JAFAIN010000173.1 GCA_019236695.1 Acidobacteriota bacterium
GAGTCGTGTTCTCCCAGGCCGCTTGCTTCACGTTCTCGGCGCCATCGATGACGGTGGCGACGTCGGAAACGCGCACCGGCGCGCCATTGCGGTAAGCCACGATCACCTTGCGGTATTCGGCCGCGCTGATGATCTGGTCATTGGCGCCGATGGTGTGCGCCAGCCGCGGGCCCTCGATGTCGCCCTTGGCCTGATCCACATTGGCCGCCGCCAGCGCGTTGCGAAGATCTTCCAGGCCCAGCCCATAGGACGCCAGCGCCGTCGGATTAGCCTGGACGCGCACGGCCGGTTTCTGGCCGCCGGAAATTGTGACCATGCCCACGCCCGAGATCTGCGAAATTTTTTGCGCCAGGGTGGTGTCGGCCAGGTCTTCGACCTTTGAAAGCGGCAGCGTATCGGAGCTGAGCGCAAGGGTGAGCACCGGCGCGTCAGCCGGGTTGGTCTTGGTGTAGATGGGCGGGTTGGGCAGGTCGCGAGGCAGGTATGTAGATGAGGCGTTGATGGAGGCCTGCACCTCCTGCTCCGCCACATCCATGCTCTCGCTTAAATTGAACTGCAGGACCACGATCGAGCTGCCGAACGAACTCGTCGAGGTCATCTGGTTCAGCCCCGGCAACTGGCCGAACTGCCGCTCCAGCGGCGTGGTGACGGAGGAAGCCATCACGTCAGGGCTGCCGCCAGGATACGCGGTGATGATCTGGATAGTGGGGTAATCCACCTGCGGCAGAGCCGACACCGGCAACTGCCGGTACGCCGCCACGCCAATGAGCAGGATGGCTGCCATCAGCAACGCGGTGGCGACGGGCCGGAGAATGAAGATGCGAGAGGGATTCATCGTTCGTACCGGGGCACGAAGCCGTAAAGCTTTTTCACTACGCCACGTTCTCGGCTGGCTTACCGCCCCTGCCCGCGTCCATGGCCGCGAGCGCCGCCGGGGCTGGGTGGAGGAGCATTGAGGCTGGGCCCTGCCGCCGCACCAGGCTGCGCCGCGGCTGCACCGCTGGCGTTTGCCTGCTGTACCTGCACCAGCGCGTCGGGGCGCAGTTTGTCCTGCCCGTCCGTCACCACCAGTTCTCCGGCATTCAAACCTTCCACGCTGGAGACGTTGCCTTCGGTGGTATCTACCTTGATCGGCCTGACCTTTACCTTCTGGTCAGGCCCAACTACATATACAAAAGTGGAGTTGTTGGTGCCTCGCAGAATGCCCGCTATGGGAACGACCAGCGCATCCTTCTGCACATCGAGCAGGAGGCGGATGTTCACGAACTGGTTGGGCCACAGCGTGCGCTGCGGATTGGGGAAATTGGCGCGCAGCTTGTCGGTTCCGGTGGTGGGATCAATTTCGTTGTTCAGGGTGAAGAGCTGGCCGTCAGCAATTTTTGTCTGATCGTCGCGGCTCCACGCCTCGGTTTTCAGAGCGCCCTTGCGCATGTGCTGCACAATGGAAGCAATGTAGTCCTCAGGCAGCGTGAAAATTACCGAAATCGGGTCCATCTGCGTGATGACCAGCATTCCATTGGTATCAGCGGCATGCACAATGTTGCCGGGATCGACCATGCGCAGCCCGACCCGCCCTGTGACCGGAGCGGTGATGCGTGTGTATGCAAGGTTCAGCCTGGCGCTGTCGATTGCCGCCTGATCGGCCCCGAGCGCACCCTCGAGCTGCCCCACCAGCGCCGCCTGGGTATCGAGCTGCTGCTTGGCAATCACCTTTTCCTGGTACAGCGCGCGGTAGCGCTCCAGGTTCAACCTGGCGTCATTCAGTTGTGCTACGTCTTTGGCGAGGTTCGCCTGCGCAGTATCGAGCTGTACCTGGAAGGGGCGAGGATCGATTACCGCCAGCAGCTCACCCTTCTTAACTTCCTGGCCCTCCTGAAAATTCACCTGAACCAGTTCACCATCCACCCGCGACTTCACGGTGACGGTGTTGATCGGAGTGACGCTGCCCAGGCCGCGAAGGTAGATGGGCATATCGCGGCGCTGCACCGCGGCAGCGGCTACGGGCATTGGACCCGGGGCCATTCCGGCACGGCCTGCGCGGCCACCCTGGCCGCCGCTGCGGCCGGAAGCCGCGGAAGAATCGCCGGGTTGTGCGGCATCGCCTTTCCCGCGGCGAATGGTAGTCGCGCCAATTACCACCAGGGTGACGACAACGACGAGGATTATCCAGAAGCGTGCGCGCATGGGGGTGAATAGTAAATCATACCAATGGGAGCAGGAGGCTGGAATGCGTGATAAAGGGCAAAACTAAGAATTAACAGAGGTTAACGGAGGCGTTACAAAAGAGGTAAGGTGGGCCGCAAATGCACGATGGCCGGCGGAACTGGGCCGCCGGCCATCGATCCTGGGTGGAGTTAACGCCTTGAACCTGAACTGGCGACCGCAAGCGACTCTGCACCCGCCTGCGTTACGATGCCGTCAAAGGCGGTTGCAGCGAGCACACGGCCCGAGTTGAGCGTCACTATCCGGATATTCCATCCTGTATTGGTGGCGCGCCATGTCACGCCGCCGTCGGAGCTCTCATAAACCAGGTCGGCACCGGTAGTAGCAACCATGTGGCGGCCCTCGGAATTCGCGGTAATGGCAATGAGGTTATGCGCGGGCAGGCCATTCATTACGCGCTGCCAGTTCTGGCCCGCATCGGAGCTTCGGTAAGCCCCTTCACGGGCAGCCACCCACAGCGTGGAATCGGGCGCAACCGTAATGCTGCGAATGGCGTGCACTTTTTCGGGGAGCGCGGCCTCCTGCCAGGTGGCCGCCGAATCCGTGGAGACAAACACCGCGTTCAATGTTGCGGCGCTCACTACATGGCCGGCGGCGGCAACGGAGACGAAGCCGCGATTGCCGAGAACCGGTCCGCCATGCCAGCTCTTTCCTGCGTTATCGCTGACCAGAACACCCTGTGCGGTTGCGGCATACCAGGTGTTCCCGGCGATGCGAATGTCATTCACATGCCCCACGATAGTGCTGCGCGTGTTTTCCACCCGGGTGAGGGTTTTAGCCTTTGAGCCGGGCCGCGGCAGTTTCACCGTGATGCGCCGCTCGATCACCACATCGTTGATGGGATGCCACTCCGAGCCGTTCTTCTGCAGCTCAAAGATGCCGTTGTTGGTGCCCCCCAGAATCGTTCCGCCCGCAACCGCGCGCAGCACGAAGATGTCGCGCCCGCCAAGCCCCGAACTCCGCTGCTGCCAGTGCGCGCCGCCATCGTGCGTCAGGAAGACGCCGCCATATTCCTTGTCGTTGACCACGCCTACAAACACGGTGGAAGGGTCCTCGGGATCCTCGGCCAGCGCTGTCACCTGGCGGTGCACGAATCCGCGGTTGGAAGGCGTAAATGAAACCGTAGAGTTGGTGCTCAGCAGCACGCCGCTGCGATCGGTCGCCAGCAACACGCGAGCCGGGTCGCGCGGATCCACCGAAATATCATTGACAATCACGTTCGCGGGCGTAACCCGTTTCCAGGTGGCGCCGGCATCGCTGGTGCGCCACAGGCCCTCGGTCGTGCCCGCATACACCACGCCGGCCTGCTGCGGATCCTGGTGCAGCATGCGCGTGCGGCGGGCGGAGAAGGGAATGCCCTGAATCTTGTGGAAGAGCCCGCCGGCATTCTCGCTCTTGTAAATGCCCGAGCAGGCGCTGAGAAACACCGTGGCGGGATTTGAATGGTCAACAATGATCGAGAAAATGTCGGAATCGTCAATCAGGCCCTGCTTCATCGAGCGCCAGGTGCGGCCTCCATCTTCCGTCTTCCACGGAAGGTGCCAGGTGCCGGCGTAAATGATGTCGGGGTTCCGGGGATCAATGGCCAGCGATTCGATATTGTGAATCTCGGCGTGGCCTTCCGGGGAAATGCGGTTCCAGGTTTCGCCGGCATCATTCGAGCGGAATACGCCATCGAGGGCGCCGACAATCATAGTGGCCGGGTCGGAGGGAGCGATCACGAACGAACGGATGGACTTGTTGTGCAGGCCGGGCAGGATTGTCCAGGTACGCCCGCCATCGCGGCTGCGGAACAGATCGCCGCGCTGGTTATCGTCAATGCTCCAGGCAGCCAGATAAATCGCATGGTTCTGCGGGCTGAAGATGATGTGGTCGAGCACCATGTCATCTTCAGCGCCCAGGTGCGCAATGCGCGACCAGCTTGCGCCCGCATCGGCGGTTGAGAACAGATCGCCGGAACTGGTTCCGAGCAGGATGTGATCGGGATTCTCGGGGTCGTAGCTGAGGCTGCGGGCATCGCCGCCATCGGGGCCAATGGGGGTCCAGCGCGCGCCCGCGACATTCTGCGTCCATGCAGGCAGACCGCATGCCAGCAGGGTCAGGGTGAAAACCAATGCCAGGATTCGGGAACGGGTAAATCGCATCAGAAAGAGTCTCCAGTCTCGGCCAGGGGGAAACTAAATCTTCGATGCGTCCGAGGTGAGCAGCAGATTGCCACGTATTCTCCGGAATGTGAAGGTTACGTAAGTCGTTGGATGCGCACGCCGTCCGGCCAGTAACCACCGGGGAAAACACACGCTGGTAACTGGCCAGTCGAACAATAAACCATTGCCGGCGGAAGGGGAAGCCGGAAGGAGGAGGAGCAATCCAGTAAAAAAGCCCCACCCGCTCGGGGTGGGGCCTGTGATCGGAAAAACTACCGAGTTGGCTTCCTGGGCGCGGGCCGGCGCATGGCGCCGCCCGTGTGAGCTGCCGGCATTTTCTCCGTGAAGGCCTGTGTGCCCGGCTCGTCGAAGGTGGCGCCGGCGGGCACGATGTAGATATCGGCCTTCTGGCCGCTTCCGGTCGTGTTGGTACGAACCTCGATGCGGCTTGGATCAATGCCCTTTTCCTGTGTCATGTAAGCCTTCGTATTGGTGGCTCGCTCCTGGGCCAGGCGATCGCCTGCCTTCTCCTTGGCATCGTGGTAGCCCACGATGACGGCTTTGGCATCCGGATCGCGCTGCAGGCGGAGGGCGCAGTCATCGAGAATGGCCTTTGCTTCGTTATCCACGCGGGCCGGCTTCTTCATGTTGCTGAAGTGAATTTCATTGCATTTGCTGGCCTGCGGCGGCGGTGGTGGCGGCGGCGGTGGTGGCGGCGGATTCGCGATGCTGACCATGGTGGTCGAGTTCGCCGAGAGCCCGCGATCGTCAGTCGCAGTACAGGTTACGGTAACGGAGGAGCCGGGGCTGGCGCCGGCGGTGTTGAGCGTGGCGGTGGCGCCGCTGCCCGACACGTTTCCGGAAGAGGCCGAGTACGTAACGTTCACCGGTCGTCCGTCAGGACTGCTGGCATTGGCCATGATGCTCGCGCTGCCGCCGGGCTGCACCGTTGTGGGATTTGCGGAACAGGAAATGGTCGGCGGGTTCTTGGGCTTTACGGTGAAGTTAGCCGAGCAACTGGCGGTTTCATTCTTCTTGCCGGTAGCAACGTTCGATGTAACGGTATAGCTGCCCGGGTTGAGGCCGGCAGTATCCACCTGTGTGGTTGCCGCGTTGCCGCTGGTCTTGCCGCCCGTAGCGGTCCAGCTATACGTAAGGTTGCGGTTCTTGGGGAAGTTGGACGCATTGGCCGTAACCGTAACCGGCTCGCCCGCATACACATCGCCGGGCTGCGCCGAACAGGCCGCGCTGGGGGGCACTGGCGGGGCGAAGCTGCCGAATTTGAAAACAATTCCGCCGCCCACCCGGGCTCCTTCCCAGTTGCGCGAGCTGCCGTCTATGAAATTGTGGTGCGCATAAACGTAATCGGCATGAATCAGGCGCAGATCGATGCTTTTCGTCAGGTGCAGGTCCAAGCCTCCACCCACGGCAATGGCCGCGCCGTTGTTGGCGGTGCCGCCCTTCGGAACCACGCGGTGCAAGCCGACCAGAAACTCAAGGAACGGCGTTACGGTCTGTGAAGGCGCGTGTATGGTGGGCCCTGCCATGAGGGTGCCCACGTTCGCCTGGCCGCTGAATGTGCCGGTACCGCCACCGGTAAAACCAATGTAGCGGCTCATGAAATACGAGCCCTGGACCGTAAAGCCCTTGGCCTCGCTCTGCAGGCGGCCGATGGTTGGGCGGCTTGCGCCGGGGTTATACCACGTGTAGCCGCCGTAAACTTCTGCTTTGGGCGCGTCCTGCGCAAGCGCCGGAAACGCGGCGGCAAGCAGGCATACAAGCGCCAGGCCGCCGATACAGCCACGTTGTGCTTTCGACATGCTGTTCCTCCGAGACTCTCATCGGGGCGAGGAGAGGCAAAAAAATCGTTTTACAAAGCCATGATCAAAGTACATCACCGGCGCTCAACTGCTCGCGCCAATCCTCAATCGTGTTCCCTGATGGTTAAGTGCTGCCGGCCCGCAATACACAGTAAGGACGGAAAAGACGGCTCCGCCCGTGCAGCGGAGAATCATACGAGCAACCGGCATTCGATGCAAACGCGGATTTTGACGGATCGAAAGGGCCGGAGAACTAGAAAGGCAACCAGCAGGCCGCACGGAGAAACATTCACCGGGGGCCGGTTTTGCCGCCAAAAATGGCGCCGCCCACAAAAAGACCCAAGGCCGGCAAAGCGGGCGGAAGGCCTTTCCCAAGGCTTACGCCTGGGCTGCGCTTTCCGCCCGCGTTCGCGGGCTGTCTCGATACCGATGACTTACGGCTTGTTTTGTTTTGCGGCGGTTGATTTCGCGCCCGGCGTTTCGGAGGGCGCAGCTTTGGCCATGGTCATCTTCGGCTTCCAGAATGCGGGGTCGGCCTTGGCCTGCTCTTCCGTCGGCTTGCTCATGCGGGCATTGAAGGCGTAAATCGCGTTGCTGGACGAGTTAACGGCCTTCTCGGTAAGCTCCGTCAGCTTGTTTTCGACGTCGTTCATCGCCTGGGTCATCGCCGGGTTCATCTGGCCGATTTCGGCGAGCGACTTGCGAGGCGTGATCACCAGGAACGTTCCCGAGGGCGCGCCCGAGGTCACCTGATAAACGGCGATGTGAGTGGTGCTGTTGCCATTCTTGCGGGCTTCATTCGCCGTCTTCATCAGTTCGGCGAAATCATTGTTGTGGCCCGGGCGGACGCGATACGTGGTGATGCTCACGTAGTGGTACTCGCCGATGTTGATAGGGGCGCCATAGCTCAGGTCTTCGCGATAGCGGGAAAGCGTGTCACCGGTGCCGGCAACAACATCGGCCTCGCTGGGCCCGTATTGCATGGCGATCGTCTGCATGGCAGGAGTCGAGTTCTCCATCTTGTAGTCCGTCTCGAAGGCTTCCATAGTGGGATAGCCGTAGAACCAGAGCACCTCGGACGGGCCCGTAATGGACTCGGCGGCCAGGAATGACTGGGTGTACCTGGCTTTCACCAGCGCCTGCGTCCAGGCAGTTTCAATTTTCTCGTGGGCAAAGCTCTTGCCCGGCTTGATCTCCTCGCGGCCAATGTGCAGGATGGGCGGCGGCGGCTGAACGCCGTTCTTGTTCTCGCTCATCTGTGCTACGGCCAGCGAGGGCAGTATGCCGATAACACCAGCATCCACGCGGCAAACAGATTGAACCTCCGCATGCGACCTCCTTGTGGTTTTCTTGAAATTTTTGAGTGGTTGAAAAACCTGATAGACGGGGCCAGAGGAACGGTAGTGCAGCGCGGCGGCCGATGTCAAATCGCCAGAGAATTTCGCACCGCGCGGCGCGTTATGGCAGGTTGAAGGTTTCGCAGTAACCGAGCCTGTTGTTGGCGGCGCCGCGATTCACTCATCAAACGCCTGCGCTCGGGCTCGCCTGACGATTGCGCCGCCATTTCGAGAAAACCGATGCGGAAGGCCAGGTAGGCCGCCTTATATCCGGCGATTCTGGGGTTCGGATTGTCGTGCGCGAGCGCGGAATACCTGCCAAGAAATTCGCGCTCCCCCTGGGGCGGCATCTCCCATTCGATGATTGCACCCGCCAGGTCCCAGGCAATATCGGCCGGGCCGGGATAAAAATGATCGTCGCCGTGGGAGGCAGCGTCGGTCTTCATCAGCCGGCCCACAGGGGTTACGATCCATTCATGCGGAGCCATGCGGCCATCAGTTATTACGGGCTGCAGGACAGGCAGGGCGAGTTCCGGCATTCTGCCGGCGCCGCAAATATTTGCCAGGTTGAATTCGGCCATGGCGCGCAACTCGTGCCACCCGGCATGCTGCGCCGCGAAGCTTTGCACGCGGAATGCGCAATATTGGGCCAGCCGGTCGATTGCGGCCGAGGAGAGATCTTTGGGCGCCGCCGGCTGTCCCGGCAGCCTCGCATAGCGCACAAAACCGGCTGCATCCGCTTCGCACTGCGGGCCAAAGCCGCCCTCCGCGAGGGTTATGGAGCGCTCGAGCACGCGGCGGCCGTAACGTCCATGGCCCTCAAATTTCAGGATGGAATCTGCACTGGCGGAGAAAAACTTCAGTCGCTCCGTCGCGGTCCATGATGCGGGCCAGGGCGAATGGCCATCGAGCAGAGTTCGCCGCCACTCGCCGGCGCTGATCTCCTCCCCCGCGTCGCGGGGAAGCGGCCGGGAGCCGCGCGCCGGCCACAGGGCATGCAGCCGGCGCCAGCGTGCCGGCGCATCATCAGCCGCCAGCGAATCAATGTCGGGCTGGTAGCTGCAAAAAAGCGTAATGCGCTCGCGCGCCGCGCCCGCCTCGATAACCGCTTCGGCGGTCGCCAGAAATGAAGATCCGCTGCGGCCGGGTCCTTCGTCAACCACCAGGAATTCAGAACCGGCTGCAGCCTGCTCGACCACCCATGCCCGCTGCTGCGAATCGAGGGCGAGCGAACGGTTCGTCGGATGTCCGCCCGGGCGCACCGTGATGCGCTGGCCGGCGATTCCTTCCTGAGCCAGGGCCTGCAACACTACGGCGCTCAAGGCGACTCCGATGCTGCGAATGCCGGCCACTGCCACTCGCCGGATGTGAGGCCGCCGGACCAGGAGTTCGCCGGCCATGGCCGCATACTGCGCAGGATGCAGGCCGTAATACGCAAAA
>JAFAIN010000227.1 GCA_019236695.1 Acidobacteriota bacterium
GACCAGTCCTGCTTGCGCGCCTCCACCACGTCCAGATGGGCCAGCCACAGCGTTGGTTTGGCTTTGCCCTGGCCGTGAATGCGGGCCACCACATTCATTTTCTTCTCCGTTGGCCCAGCCAGTTGAATATCTGAAGCGGCGAATCCCGCGGCCTTCAATCGCTCGGAGACCGCCTGCGCAGCGGGCGTCACGCTGCCATGCTCATCGGTGGTATCGATGTTGACCAGTTGCTGAAAAATGTCGTGCGCAAGCTGCTGCTGCGGAGTCAGCGCATTTCGCGCGGCAAGCGGGGAATACGCCGCAAGGGCTGCCACCAGGGCCCAAGCGGCTTTGGATTTTCGCATGAACCCTTGTACCGAAACTGATGTGGGCTGCGCAATATGGCGCGCGCGCCATCGTCCCGGGAGGAATTGTTGGGTGTCCGGCTTCTGGCATCAACTCCTACTGTGGCCGGAGCACGAGTCCCGGCGATGCTATGCTTTATCCACGCTTCGAACAGCCAGCGCCATGCCTAATCGAAATCTTTCAGAACCTGCTCCCGGCAATGAGCCGGATGAATCCTTTGGCAGCCTGCTTTCACAGTTTGAACGCAGCCGGACGGCAAAGCGGACGGATGCCGGCCGCGAAGGCACGGTCATTTCCGTGTCGGCCGACTCCGTGTATCTCGATATCGGCTTCAAGACGGAGGGCGTGTTGCCGCTCTCAGAACTGAAGGAGGAACTGGAAGCGCCGAAGCCGGGCGACAAGGTGCAGGTCACGATCAAGGGCCGCGACCCGGGCGGCTACTACGAACTGACTCGCGCTGCTGTCGCCCGGCCCACCGATTGGGAGGGCCTGCAAAAGGCGTTTGTCGAGAAAGCAACAATTCTGGGCAGGGTGATGGGAGTGGTGAAGGGCGGCTTAAGCGTGGATATCGGTGTTCGGGCGTTCATGCCGGCATCGCGCAGCGGCACGCGCGAGGCCGCGGAGATGGCGGAACTGGTGGAGCAGGAGGTCCGCTGCCGCATCATCAAGCTCGATTCTACGGATGAAGATGTTGTGGTTGACCGCCGGATCGTTCTCGAGGAGGAGAGGCTGGCGCAAACCGCACGGCGCTACTCGGAATTAAGGGAGGGCGATATGGTGAGCGGGACCGTGCGAAGCCTTACGCCTTATGGCGCCTTCATCGATATTGGCGGCATTGACGCCCTGTTGCATGTGGCTGACATTTCCTGGAGCAGAATTGCCGACCCGGCGGACGCGCTGGAGATGAATCAATCCATCGAGGCCAGGATACTGAAGATCGACGTCGGGAGCCGGCGAGTCTCCATAGGCATGAAGCAACTGCTGCCGATTCCCTGGGAATCGGCCTCCGAAAAGTACAAAGCGGGTGACCGGGTGCGCGCCACCGTGACCCGAGTCACGGATTTCGGCGCTTTTGCCGAGGTCGAGCCGGGCGTCGAGGGGCTCATCCATGTTTCGGAGATGTCGTGGGCAAGGAAGGTGAGGCGCCCCAGTGATGTGGTAAAGCCGGGCCATACGGTTGAGGTTGTGGTGCTTGCCATCGACGCCGGCGAGCGGCGAATGTCACTGGGCTTGAAGCAGGCGCTGGGCGATCCCTGGGCACGCATCGCGGAGAAGCTGCAGGTTGGCTGCGTAATCGAAGGCCCGGTTGTCAACGTAACCAAATTCGGCGCGTTTGTGCAGGTGGAAGAAGGCGTGGAAGGCATGATCCATGTCAGCGATATAACTGCGGAAAAGCGCATCCACCATCCCCAGGACGTGCTCAAAATAGGCCAACCCGTGAAGGCGCTGGTCATGGAACTGGATTCGGAGAAGCGCAGGATGAAATTGAGCATCCGTCATCTGGTTCCCACCAGTATTGACGAGTACCTGGCTGAGCACAATGAAGGCGATGAGGTCAGCGGGCGGGTAGTGGAGATTTCGGGCGCGTCGGCGGCGGTAGAGGTGGGAGAGGGTATTCAGGGGACCTGCCGGGTTCGCTCGCATGCGGTAGTCGATAGGCCGTCAAATGACCAGCCGCATTCAGGGAAACCGGACCTGTCGTCGCTGGGCTCGATGCTGTCGGCGCGCTGGAAGACTGGCGCGGTGGCGGAATCATCGCGGCCGGGGGAACTGGTGGCAGGCCAGGTACGGCGGTTCCGTATCGCAAGGCTGGATCGTTCGGCGAAGCAAATCGAACTCGAAGTATTGCCGTAGCTGCCAGGGATTGTCGTGCAGACGCGGAGGGTATTGTCCATTCGCTAGTTTTGTGTTTACAACCTGTTTCTTCGTGATATTGAACTCGCGCTTTATGTTGCGCTTTTGGCTCATACGGGCGACAATCCTGATAGCCAGCTTCCCAGGACGACGGAACTGCCTTTCATAAAACCAGCATGACATCGACTGCCACCGGCATGATTACAACTCCGGCGCCCGGCGCCACAGTTGCGCTGAAGAGCGTGAGCAAGGCATACGGCGACTTTGTCGCGGTGGATGCGCTCTCGTTCGAAATTGCGCAGGGCAGCATCTTCGGGCTGCTCGGCCCGAACGGCGCAGGCAAGACTTCTACCATCCGAATGATGATCGGCATCACGATGCCGGATTCGGGCGAGGTACGGATTTTCGGCGAGCCCTTTCGCCGCGCGCACCTGGAGCGCATCGGGTATCTGCCGGAAGAGCGGGGCCTGTATCGCAAGATGACGGTGGTAGAGCAGCTCACGTTGTTCGGAGAACTGCACGGCCTCAGCCGCCACGAGGCGGCGCGGCGCTCCACTCAGTGGTGTGAGCGGCTGGAGTTGGCGGCTTGGACTGCAAAGAGGGTGGATGAGCTCTCGAAAGGCATGCAGCAAAAAGTGCAATTCATTGCCGCGCTGCTGCATGAGCCGGCTTTCCTCATCATGGATGAGCCTTTTTACGGGCTCGATCCGGTAAATGCCACGATTCTGAAGGACGTGCTGCTGGAGCAGAAAAAAGCCGGCCGCACCATCCTTTTTTCCACCCATCGCATGGACCAGGTCGAGAAGCTCTGCGATGGCATCTGCCTGGTGAACAAAGGCCAGGCGGTGCTGCAGGGCAGCGTAAGCGATGTGAAGTCGCGCTACGGCAAGCGGAGCGTGCAGATTGCGTACGAGGGCGACGCCGGCTTTCTCCGCTCCAGCCCGCTTACCGGGGCGTTCAACGATTACGGCAACTATCTCGAAGTGCGGCTCAAGCCGGGCGCCGACCCCCAGAACCTGCTGCGCGACGCCATGGCGCGAGTGCGCGTAAACCGGTTCGAGCTGATGGAGCCGTCGCTGGAAGAAATTTTCATCGCTACCGTGGGGAA
>JAFAIN010000160.1 GCA_019236695.1 Acidobacteriota bacterium
CCGTGCCCGGAGCCTGAGCCCGCAGGGCAGAGCGCTGATGGACCAGTTGCTGGCGCACGACCGCAGCCGGGTGCTGCCGGCAGTGGCGGCTGAGGCGCGGGCGCATGGCAATGAAATGGCCGGCGTTTCCCCGGCCGGCCGCCTCGGCTCGGTTCAGGTTCCGGTGCTGCTGCTGCACGGCGCGGCCGACAACGTGATTCCGCCGTCGGAAACCCTCTGGCTCGCCAGCGAGCTCCCGCCTGCCGCAAGGCGCGCAGTGCTGATCAGCCCCGCCATCAGTCATGTGGAAATCAAAGGCCCGGGCTTCATGGACCGGCTGCGCTTAGTAAACTGGATGCAGGTATTGCTCCACACCGCTGATTCCTCACCCCATGGGAGATCCGTTTTTTCGTGATGATTACTGTTTCGGAAGTCCAGGCAGCGCAGAAAAGAATCTGCTGCGCCGCCATTCGCACTCCTTTATTGCGCTTGAGCTCGGAGCGCTCCGGAGAACTTCATCTCAAGCTGGAAAACCTGCAGCCCACTGGCAGCTTCAAAGTGCGCGGCGCGTACAACAAGATTGCGTCGCTCGCCCCGGAAGAGCGCGCGCGCGGCCTGATTACGTATTCCAGCGGCAATCACGGCCAGGCGGTGGCGTACGCGGCACGGGCGGTCGGCGCGCGGGCCATTGTGGTGATGCCGAGAACCGCGGCGGCCGTGAAGATTGAGCGCGCCCGGGCGCTCGGGGCCGAAATCGTGCTGGTAGGCCCGGGCAGCTCGGAGCGCCAGGAGCGCGCCGAACAACTCTCGCAGCAGCGTGGCTACACCGTTGTTCCGCCCTTCAACGACCTGCAGATTATTGCCGGCCAGGGGACGATCGGCCTGGAAATCCTGCAACAGCTTCCCAGCCTGGATGCCGTCCTGGTTCCGATCGGAGGCGGCGGGTTGATCAGCGGGATCGCGGCGGCGGTGAAGCAAAGCCGGGCCACGGTTCGCGTGATCGGGGTAGAGCCGGAGCTGGCAAATGATGCCCAGCAGAGCCTCCGCACGGGCAGCCGCGTGACCCTGCCCGCCGAACAGGTTTCCTCGACGATTGCCGATGGCCTGCGCACGCAGCGGGTAGGCGAAATAAATTTTGAGCATATCCGGCAGTTTGTGGATGACATTGTTACGGTGAGCGAGGAGGAGATTCGCGAAGCTACGCGCCGCCTCCTGCTCGAAGGGCGGATCCTGGCAGAACCCAGCGGCGCCGTAGCGCCGGCTGCATGGCTGGCCGGCCGCGTCGAGGGCAAATGCGCAGCCGTGGTGAGCGGCGGGAACATGGATGCCGCCATGCTGAAGAAGGTGCTTTAGGTCCGCGCTTTCAGGTTTTGAATAGAGATTTGCCCCGGCGCGACTGGTCACGCCTGTTTCCAGAGTTTGCGGCTACAATCTACCGGAATGGCATTTCCTGCGACACGCCTGCGCCGCCTGCGGAAGACCGAGGCGCTGCGCTCCCTGGTACGCGAGACACGGCTCTCGCCCGCGAATTTCGTGTATCCGCTTTTTGTCTGCCCGGGGGAGGGGGTGCGCAAAGAAGTGCGCTCCATGCCCGGGGTTTACAACCTCTCCGTGGATCAGGCGGTGCGCGAAGCCGGGGAGGCGGGCGGACTGGGGGTTCCGGCGGTCATTTTGTTTGGCCTGCCGGAGAGCAAGGATGAATTTGCCAGCGGCGCCTACGATGACGCGGGTATCGTGCAGCGTGCCATGCGCGCCATCAAGGCTGAGGTTCCGGGCATGCTGGTGATCGGCGATGTGTGCCTGTGCGAATACACCTCGCACGGCCACTGCGGGATCGTGCGGCCGACCATTCCGGCGCAGCGCCGCGCGCTGATGGATGCACCCGCTGACGTGCGCCGGCGGGCGATGCAAACGGCGGCCGCCACCGCGCCCCGCGGCCCCGTAACCATGGAGGCGGTGGTTGACAGCGCGGCCGCGGCGATGGCCCGCTCGCCGGAGCAGCACTTCGAGGTGACCAACGACGCCACGCTGGAACTGCTGGCTCGCACCGCGGTGTCGCAGGCCCGGGCCGGCGCCGACATCATTGCGCCCAGCGACATGATGGATGGCCGCGTAGCCGCCATCCGCGCGGCGCTTGACGGCAACGGATTTGAAGAGACGCCGGTGCTTTCCTATGCGGCGAAATTTGCCTCCGCGTTTTACGGCCCGTTCCGCGAAGCGGCCGATTCGGCGCCACAGTTTGGCGACCGCCGCTCGTACCAGATGGATGGAGCGAACCTGCGCGAGGCCATGCGCGAAATCGAGGAAGATCTGCACGAGGGCGCCGACATGATCATGGTGAAGCCGGCGCTGGCCTATTTGGACGTGATTGCGGAAGCCCGCCGGCGTTTTGACGTTCCGGTTGCCGCTTACCAGGTTTCCGGTGAATACGCCATGATCGAGGCGGCGGCTCATCATGGCTGGATTGACCGCGGGCGAATCGTGCTGGAGACGCTGACATCGATCCGGCGTGCCGGCGCCGACATCATCCTGACGTACTTCGCCAAAGACGCAGCCCGAATGCTGACTTGAGTTCATGAGCTTTAACTTTCAGCTTTAATTCGGTGTGCCCTGATTTCATCCTGATTCCCCCCGCCGGGAGGTTCGTGAAGTGGCAACCAGCCCTGCTATGACGCTTGACGGCATTGCGCAGATTGCGATTCCCGTGGAGGACATGCCGCGCGCCATCGAGTTTTACCGCGATCGACTGGGATTGAAGTTCCTGTTCCAGGCGGGCGAGAAGCTCGCATTTTTCGAGTGCGGCGGCATCCGCCTGATGCTCGACATTCCCGCGGATGCGCGCTTCCAGCACCCCAGCTCCATCGTATATTTCAGCGTTCGCGACATCCGGGCGGCGCATGAACAGTTAAGCGCGCGAGGCGTCCGGTTCGAAGAAGCGCCACACGTGATTGCCCGCATGGGCAACCGCGAAGTGTGGCTGGCGGCCTTTGACGATACGGAAGGTAATGTGATGGCGCTGATGAGCGAGGTGAACACGTAACGGCATTGCCGAATTGCCGAATTGCCGAATTTTCCAAGGGGGGCCGAAGCGAATTCAAAAACAATCCCGCAGTTCCGCAATTCGGCAATTCGGCAATTTCCGCCCGTTACTACCGATAGCAACCGCTCTGGCGCAAGCGGGTTCCAATCCTGAGCAGCGGGGTAAAATCGGGCCATTCATGCAGCGATTCCGGCTCACTCTTCTCGTCCTGGCTTTGGCCTTTCTGGCCGGGTGTGTCGGCGGGGCGCTGCCTCCGCCTACACCCGCGGCCAACGATTATGCGGCGCAATTCGATACGCTGTGGGCCAACTTCGACCAGCGCTACACCTATTTCGGCGTGAAGCATGTGGATTGGGCCGCGCTTCGCGCCCGCTTCCGGACGGAAGCCGCGGCAGCCGGCAATGAAGCCGAACTGGTGGCGACCGTGCGCCAGATGCTGGGGGCGCTGCATGACCAGCACGTCGTGCTGCGCGACCCTGCCGGGCACGTCTTTCCTACTTATGTTCCGGCGCAGCCCGTGAACTGGAACCAGGCAGTGTGGCAGCGCTATGTTCGCCAGGCAGGATGGGTACAGGGCAGGTCGAATTGGGGGTATGCCGGCTTTGATGGTGCGGGTTACATGGCCATCGGCAGTTGGGATTCGAAGGAAGTAAAGCTGGCGGATCTCGAGGCCGCGCTGGAGACGTTTCGCGACGCGCCGGCTTTGATTCTCGACGTGCGCATGAATTCCGGCGGCGACATGCAGATGGCTTACGAATTTGCGGGCCGCTTTGCGGCGGTGGCGCGCACTGCCGAATACCTGCAATACAAATCGGGCCCGCTGCACGATGACTTTACCGGGATGATTGCCCGCAGCGTTGCGCCGCGGGGCGCCTGGCAGTTTACCCGGCCGGTGGTGCTGCTGACCGGCCGCGGGTCGGCCTCCAGCAACGAAAGCTTTATTGCAGCGATGCGGGAACTGCCGAACGTCATCACCATGGGAGATGTGACGGCAGGCAGCTCGGGAAATCCGGAGACGTTTCAACTGGGGGCAGGGTGGACGTACACGGTTTCGCGCTGGATTGACTACACCGCCGACCGGCAACTGATCGAAGACCGCGGCATCGCACCCATGATCGCGATCGCCGCCACGCAGGCCGATTTTGCCCAGGGGCGCGATCCCGTGCTCGAGGCTGCCCTGGCGTACTTCAACGCCAGCGCTCCGGCGCAGGGACATGAAGCGCTGGATGACGCTCGATCACCGGCGCTCATCTATACGGGTGTTGCCGGCAGCCTGCCGTGATCAACGTCATCCAACTCGGGCGCGTGCCTTACGGACTAGGGCTCAAGGCGCAGGCTGAACTGGTTGCGGCGCGAAAAGACGGCCGGATTGCCGACACGCTGCTGCTGCTGGAGCACAAGCCGGTAATCACGCTGGGGCGCAATGCCAAAGCCGCGAACATCCTCGCGGGGGCCGAGCAGCTCGCGGCGCGCGGTGTGGAAGTGTTCGAATGCGATCGCGGCGGAGACGTAACGTTCCACGGGCCCGGGCAACTGGTCGGGTATCCCATATTCGATCTTTTCTCGTATTCTCCGCGCATCGGCGCGGTGGATTTCGTGCGCCGGATTGAGGAGAGCCTCATCCGCGCCTGCGCCGGCTTTGCACTGGCGGCGGGCAGGGTTGCAGGCATGACGGGAGTGTGGATCGGGGCAGGCGGCGGCGAGCAGCGGAAGATCGCAGCGATTGGAGTGCACATATCGCGGGGCGTGACTTCCCACGGATTCGCGCTGAACGTGACCACGGACCTTGACTGGTTCCGGCTCATCGTGCCCTGCGGCATCAGCGGCAAGCCGGTGACCAGCATGCAGCGCGAACTCGGGTCAGCACCGGAGTTGACGGCAGTGGCGGAAGCAGCGGCGCGCAGTTTTGGGCAGGTATTCGATTCCCAGATCCTATGGCTGCGCAATCTTGACGAGTTGCTGGGGCGCAAAGTCGGTATACCGAGGCAAAGAGGCGCCGGCGAAGTACGCAACGCCTGAGCAGCAGGACGCCGCCTGCGGCGGCGGCCCGGCCGAGGGCGGCCGGGCCCACGCCATCCGGAGCTGAGCCGGGAGCGGCCGCACCATGGTGATTGGTTTATGCTGGATGGTTGATGAAGAAAAGACCAGCATCTAAGGCTCGGCATAATGGCGCATCACGGCCGGCTGCAGGCAGGAACGGCCAGCGCCCGGCGGACCAGGAGCGCCGCTACCGCATTCCTGATTGGCGGCTGGAGCGGCCGCAGTTCCACGTTACACAGAAACGCACCGAAGCCGGCGAGGTCCGCTACAGCTTCACCGGCGATCTCGACCTGGCGCCGCCGCCGATTCGCGAATCGGGATACCTGACGCGCGAGAAATCCATTGAGCTCTACCGCTGGATGCTGCTCAACCGCAGGATGGAGCAGACCCTGGAAACGCTGTACAAGCAGAGCAAGGTAGTGGGCGGGGTGTATTTCGGCCTGGGTCAGGAGGCGTGCTCCTGCGCCTCGGCGCTGGCGCTCGGAGATGGCGACTGGTTCGCTCCCATGATCCGGAACCAGGGGGCGCTGCTGGTCCGCGGCTTTCATCCACGCGACGTCATGATGCAATACATGGCGAAGGCGGATTCGCCCACGCACGGCAAAGACGGCACATCGCATTACGGCGACATTGCCCAGCGCAATATGGTGTCGCCCATTTCCATGCTCGGCGACTTGATTCCGATCCTCACCGGAGTGGCGCTGGGAGCGCGGCTGCAGGGCCGCAACATCGCGGCGCTGACCTGGATTGGCGATGGGGGCCAATCCACCGGCGTCACTCACGAAGGCCTGAACTTCGCCGCAGTGCAGAAGCTGGGCCTGGTGCTGATTGTGGAGAACAATCTTTGGGCCTACAGCACTCCCACGGAAATGCAGTTCGCAATCGAGGACCTGGCCGAGCGCGCCATCGGGTACGGAGTGCCGGGCATGATTGTGGATGGCACCGACGCATGCCAGGTGTTCGATGCGACGCTGGAGGCAGTGCAGCGCGCCCATCGCGGCGAAGGGCCGACCCTGATTGAAGCCAAGATGATGCGCATGAAGGGGCATGCCATCCACGATGCGGCGGGCTATGTGCCGCCGGAGATGCTGGAATTCTGGCGGAAGCGCGACCCGATTGCGCGATTCGAGAAGCACCTGCTGGGGAAGAAGTGGCTTACGCCCGCGCAGAACCGCGAACTGATTGCCGAGGTGGAGCGGCAGGTCGATGAGGACCGCACCCTGGCCGAAGCTTCGCCCATGCCCGATCCGGCACAGGCACCGAAAGGCGTTTACTGCGACCCGGGATGCCATCCCATCACGCTGAAATACGGTGGGGTGAAGCCGGCGCGCCGTGGGGGAGCGAAGCTGAAGCAATCAGAGGCGGCGCTGCACTTCCGGTAGGAGACTCACAGCGGAGCCGCGGAAGACTGGACAGGTTCACACCAGGGGCACGAAGGACGCACGCACGAAGGACGCACGCACCAAGGACGCACGAAGATGCCTGCAGTCACTTATCTTGAAGCGATTCGACTGGCGCTCTGGGAAGAGATGGAGCGCGACCCGAATGTGTTCTGCATAGGGGAAGATATCGGCATCTACGGTGGCGCGTTCAAAGTAACGGATGGGTTCATCGACCGGTTTGGCGCGGAGCGCGTGATCGACACCCCAATTGCGGAATCGGCGATCGTGGGGGCCGCCTACGGGGCATCGCTGACCGGCTTGCGGCCGGTGGCCGAATTCCAATTCATGGATTTCATCGCCTGCGCTTTCAACCAGATTGTAAACGTGCTGGCCAAATCGCATTATCGCTGGGGCGCGCCGGCGCCGCTGGTTCTGCGGGGGCCTTCCGGCGGGGGCGTGCATGGCGGCCCGTTCCATTCGCAGAATCCGGAGATGTGGTTCGTAAAGACGCCGGGATTGAAGGTGGTGTGCCCGGCAACCCCCGCGGACGCCTACGGGCTGATGAAGTCTGCCATTCGCGACAACAACCCCGTGATTTTTTTTGAGCACAAATTCCTTTACCGCAGGATCAAGGAGGAACTACCGAACGGCGGCGGCGATTTCACGGTGCCGCTGGGCAGGGCGCGGCAGGCGCGCGCAGGCCGGGACCTCAGCGTGATCACGTATGCAGCCATGGTGCATGTTGCGCTGGAAGCCGCCGAGGCGCTCGCCGCGGAAGGCATTGAGGTTGAGGTGCTCGATCTGCGCACCGTTCTGCCGCTCGACCGCGAGGCCATTGCCGAAACCGTGCGCAAGACCAGCCGGGCCATCATTCTGCATGAAGACACGCTGACCGGCGGGCTGGCGGGGGAGATTGCCGCCATCATCAATGAAGAGGCATTCGACTGGCTGGATGCGCCAATCAGCCGGATTGCCGCGCTCGACACTCCGGTTCCCTTCTCTCCGCCGCTGGAGCACGCGTTTCTGCCGAAGGTGGAAGACGTGGTGCGCGAGGCTCGCCGGCTGCGCGCCTGGTGAAAATCGCATGGCAAAAACACCGGACAGATAGAATGTGCGGTTGGGCCCAGCGCCCGGGAGACTCCTGATGGCCACCGATGTCGTAATGCCGCAGATGGGGGAGAGCATCTTCGAGGGCACCATCACCAAATGGCTGAAGAAGCCGGGTGAAACGGTGCAGCGCGACGAACCGCTGTTCGAGATTTCAACCGATAAAGTGGATGCGGAAATTCCGGCGCCCGCCACCGGCGTGCTGAAGGAAATCAAGGTCGGGGAAGGTCAAACCGTGCAGGTGAACACGGTGGTGGGAGTGATTGATGCGGACGGCCAGAGGCCGCGGGCTCAAGCTACGGCGCCGGCGATTGGCTCACCCGAGCTCACTCCGGAAGCTGGTTCTGCGGCGGGAGCGCGTACTGCCGCGCCCGCCAAAGGAGCGGCCGGAACACGCCGAGGCGCGGCTGACACGGATGGACCGGCGGCGGCGCCGCCTCTTGCGCCTGCGCGAGCGCCACAGCCCCCCGCACCCAGCTCGCAGCCCGACGGGCAAACCGCCACGAACGAGGCGATAGAAGTAAAGATGCCGCAGATGGGCGAGAGCATCTTCGAAGGCACTATCACCAAATGGCTGAAGCAGCCGGGCGACCAGGTGCGCCGCGACGAGCCGCTCTTCGAGATTTCTACAGATAAAGTGGACGCTGAGATTCCCTCCCCTGCCTCGGGAACGCTTGCCGAGCAGCGCGCCGCAGCCGGGGAAACCGTACAGGTCAACACGGTGGTGGCGGTAATCCGGGCGGCAGGAGCAGCGCCGGCGCGCGCTGCAGCACCCGCCCCCGCCGGGCCTCAATCGGCGGCGGCTGTTACGCAGCTCTCCGGGAGCGCTCAGCCCTCCGGGAGGGCGCCGGCCCCAGCGACAGCGCCGGCTGCGGATGGCGAGCGAATCCGTTCATCGCCGTTGGTTCGCCGGCTGGCCAAGGAGCACGGCATCGATCTTGCCCAGGTGCGGGGAACGGGGCAAGGCGGCCGGATTACCAAGGAAGATATTGAGAACTTTATTGCCCAGGGGCCGGCGCAGTTGAAGCCGCAACCGGCGGCCGGCGGGCCGGCCGCTCCGGTGGCGGCAGCAGCGGGAGCAATCGAGGTTCCGGGCGACCTTGTTCCCATGACGCCCATGCGCAGGAAAATTGCGGAGCGCATGCTGGAGTCCAAGCGGATCAGCCCGCACGTTCACACTATTTATGAAGTGGATTTGACGCGGGTCGCGAGCCTGCGCGCGCGTGTGCGGGGCCCCTGGGAGCAGCGCAACGGAACCAAACTGACGTTCATGCCGTTCATCGCACGCGCCGCGTGCGCCGCGCTGCGCAAGTACCCGATCGTAAATTCCTCCGTCGAGGGTGAATCCATTCGCTATCACCGCGCCATCCATCTCGGAATCGCGGTGGCGCTGGACTGGGGGCTTATTGTTCCGGTGATTCGCAACGCGGAAGAGAAGAACTTCCTGGGGCTGGCGCGCGCCATCAACGACCTGGGCGAGCGCGCCCGCACCAAGCGGCTCAACCCTGACGATGTAACTGGCGGCACGTTTACGATTACGAATCCCGGCTCCATCGGCGGCTTAATCGGTTTGCCCATCATCATGCAGCCGCAGGTGGCAATCCTGGGCACCGGCGGCATCAAAAAGCAACCGGTGGTGGTAACCGACGCAGACGGCGCCGATTCCATTTCGATCCGCAGCATCATGCACATCGTGCTGGGCTACGACCACCGCATTATTGACGGCGCCACGGCTGGTTACTTCCTGGGATTCCTGAAGAACTTCCTGGAGGAGTGGGGCGAGGAGATTGGGTAGTCGAACGGAGTGCGAGAGTGCGGAAGTGCGAAAGTGCGTCCGGAGCCTCTCTCTTCTCGGCCCTGTGGGATTAGGCTCGCAATTCGACGCGGGCGCGCTCGGCCAGCTCGGGAAGCTGTGCCACATGAGCCAGCGTGATGCCCGCCTGCTGCAGGATCCCGATGCCGAACCGGGCGCTTTCTGCACTTTCAGAGTCGCCTTCCGCCGCGATTGCCGTGAGCTCCGGTGCGGCGTGGTGGATGCGCTCCATGCCGGCGCGCAATTGAGGAAAACTGAAAACCAGCGCCTTGGGCTGTGACGCATCCCGGTCGAAGCTGACGGCATGGAACATTCGGAATATCCCGTTGGGCTGATAGCCGCAATCGATCTTCAGTGGGTCGGCCGAGTGAGAGTAATCGGAGACGGCGATGTCTTTCGTGAGCAGCCCCCATACCCCTGCGGCGGAAAATGCATCCTGCATGGCTCGCGCCACCGCGCGACGCGAATGCGGTGAAAGCCGGGGCGGGCGTGAAATCGCCCTTGCCGGCTCCAGGTACGCCTGCGCGAGTTTTTCCAGTTCCAAGGCGGGCGAGGGCGCCAGGCAGGCTTTGGGCTCCGCAATCTGAATCAGGTTCGAGCAGCTTTCTTGTATGTGCTCCAGCAGTGAGCCGCGCCCAGCGGCTGTTTCGGCGTGCCGCTGGATCTCTGCCGCGAGGGCCTGCAGCATAGCGATATCGGCATCGGGATCGAGGCACTGCACCCGCCGCCAGTCGCGGGCAAAACGCGCGCGTGCCTGCCCGTTCCCGGAATTCTCGATCAGCACAACGCCAATATTAATGAACTCGTTCTTTATGGCATCGGGAACGTACCGCAGGAGCACAAACTCGCATTGTGCAGGCGATGGCATTGCGTTCAGGATAAACCCATCAACTGATTGCCGAATTGCGGAATTGCCGAATTGTGTTCCTTTGTGGATAAGCGCTTAGGAACCTCACATGACGTCTTTTCTCCAGTTGGGGAATGGCTGGCGCGAGCTGTGGCGGAAGGCGCTGATCAGGTCGCGAATGCGGGAGCGCCGCCGCGCCACTCCGGCGAGCAGCCTTTCGAGGCCATCCGCATCTTCTTCATACCACTCCGGGGGTACCTCATTGCCGATTTCGAAGATGGCGGCTTCCGCCGTCTGCTCGATTCGCGACAGCCAGGGCTCGAACGATTCCCAGCCTGCCACCTGCTCGTATACGCCGTTCCAGGGATAGGCGCCGCGCAACGGCGAATCGGGAAAAGTCCATTCGCCGGCATTGAAACAGTATCCATGATCGATGAAGCTGACACGGTAGCGGTGCTCGCGCGAGCGGCGGCAGAAAACGGCCTGGCGGCTATCAGCATTGCAGAGCCATTTATCGAGCGCGAGGACGCCGGCAAAAGCGGCGGCGTTCGATACCTTGCCGAGCATGGATTCGGGAAGCCAATCGAGCACCTGCCCGGCTTCCGGGGCAAGCGCATACTCGGAGCCGAGTTGCAGGCCGGGCGCGCAGGGCAGCGAGCGGCCGGCGAGCTGGATGCGCAAATCGGCGGTGTGCTCGATAATCCAGGGATCCACGCTCACCAGCGCGACCTGCGGAACCGGCAGTTGAGCATGCTGCGCCAGGCGGGTAACGATAAATTCATTGGCGAGCACGCGAACATGCTGCGGATTATTGCGGAACTTTACGACGTAGAGGCGGCCATCGGAGGCGCGCATCAGGTGAGACTGCGCTCCGCCTCGCATGCGGCGCACGTGTTGGATTACGGTTACCAGGGTCGGATGTATCGAATGCGACGGAACCCTATTCTAGTATTGCGTTCTGCAGTTCCAGACGGTTCTTCACAGCGGAGACGCGGAGGCGCGGAGAACGTAGATTGAATCATCCGCAATTCAGTCATCATCGCTGGCTGCGCAGCGGGCACGCCCAGACGATAGCGGGCTGGGCCTGGCCGCGCCGGGCACTGCTGCCGCCCGCCGAAGACCGGCGGTTCATTGTTGCTCCGGGCGTGCAGGTGCTCTGCCGGATTCATTGGAACGAAGGCGCAGCGCCGCATTCCCGGCTTACGCTTCTTCTGGTGCATGGCCTGGAAGGGTCAAGCGAATCCGGCTACATCCACGGCACAGCCGCGCAGGCCCTTGCCGCAGGCATGAATGTAGTCAGGATGAACCTGCGAACCTGCGGCGGAACGGAGCACTTGAGCAGCACGATGTACCATTCGGGCCTGTCGGAGGATCTTGCAACCGTTGCCGCCCGGCTGGCCGAGGACGAAAGGACCGGGCAGATTGCAATTGCCGGGTTCTCGCTTGGCGGGAACCAGGCGCTCAAGCTGGCCGGCGAATGGGGAGATGCGTTTCCGCCGTACGTGTGCGCGGTTGCGGCGATCTCGCCGGCCATGGATCTTGCCGCCTCCTGCGATCTGCTGCATGCGCCGAGTAACCGCATTTACGAATGGCGGTTTCTTCGCAGCCTGAAGAAGCGAGCTGCCGCGCGGTTAAGTGCCGACCGGCTGACCGCCATCGGCGCAATTGGAAGCATGCGGGAGTTCGACGACCAGGTTACGGCGCCGGCATTCGGCTTTGCCGGAGCGGCGGATTACTATGCGCGCGCCAGCGCGTCGCCGCTGCTCTCGCGTATCCGCGTACCCACGCTGGTGATTTATTCGGTGGATGATCCGTTCATCTGCCTGCTGGATTCGACGCGCCGCGACCTGCAAGCGAACCCCAACATCACCACAGTGGAATGCCGGCACGGCGGCCACTGCGGTTTTGTCGGGCCGAGAGGCAGGCGGTGGGCGGAAGAGCGGGTTGTGGAGTTTGCGAGCCAGAGATATTGAGCCATTGAGATATTGAGTCATTGAGTTATTGAGTCATTGAGTCATTGAGTTATTCAGTGAAGCCGCGACGGCCAATAAGGCAATAAGTCAATGGCCCAATAACTCAATGGCCCAATAGACTATCCTGCCAGCTTATGCATGCCTCCGGGCAGCGCCCTTACCGCGTCCTGCGGCATCGCGATTTCCGACTGCTTGGCGTTGCCACGCTGGTTTCAGTAATCGGCACGCAGATGCAGAACGTTGGGGTCGATTGGCACATTTATGTGCTGACCCGCTCGCCGCTGGCGCTGGGTTCGCTGGGGCTGGTACGGGTGGCGCCCATGATCCTGCTTTCGGCCTGGGGCGGAATCCTGGCCGACCGCCATGACCGGAAGCGCGTGCAGTTTTCCACGCAGGCAGCCATGGCGGGCATTGCGCTGCTGCTGGGGATGGCAACGTTGACGGGGCGCGACACGGTTTGGCTGGTGTACCTGCTGACCGGCCTGACGGCAGCGGCCAACGCCTTTGATGCTCCGGCACGGCAGGCGCTGGTTCCCCGGCTGGTGCCCACGAACGAACTGCAGAGCGCGCTCAGCATGAACCTGACGTTCATGCACATTGCCGTAATCACGGGGCCCTCGATCACGGGCATGATTATCGGGGCGGCCGGCGGAGCGGGCGCGCACAGCACGCGGCCGCTAGCGCCCATCTACTTCGCCAATGCCGGTTCTTACGTGGCTGTTCTGGGGGCACTGCTCTCGCTGCACGCTTCGGGACGGGCGGAAGGCGGCGGAGGCCAAAGGGAAAGCTGGCGAGCCTCGCTGCGGGCAGGGTTCGAATTTCTGTTCAGCAACCGGATCATCGTGTGGACGATGGCGCTGGACTTTTTTGCGACGCTGTTTTCCGGCGCCATTTCGCTGCTGCCCATTGTTGCCGACCAGGTACTGCATGCCGGCGCCCGCGGCTACGGATGGCTGCGGGCGGCTCCGGGGGCAGGCGCGCTGATTGCTTCGGGGGCGGCGGCGCTGCACCCGCTGCCGCGCCGGCAGGGGCCGCTGCTGTTATGGTCGGTGGCGGCTTACGGCGGCGCCACCATGGTGTACGGGCTTTCGCGCAACTTCTACCTCACGCTGCTGGCGCTGGCTTCGGCGGGCGGCGCCGACCTGATTTCCACCGTAATCCGGCAGACGTTGCGCCAGGTGCTCACGCCCGATGAGCTGCGCGGCCGCGTCACGGCTTTCAATATGGTGTTCTTTTTAGGGGGCCCGCAACTAGGAGAGATGGAAGCCGGATTTGTGGCATCACTGTTTCATCCGGCGGCGTTTGGCACGGTGGTTTCGATTTCGAGCGGCGGCGCGGCCACGCTGCTGCTGGTCAGCATTGTCGCGTTTGCGGCGCCCGTGGTGCGGCGGTATTCGGATCACCACGGAGACACGGAGGCACAGAGGCCAACTTGAGGAGAGCTGGGCTCTGAACAAATTATTCACCGCGAAGGCACGGAGGCGCGGAGAAAGCTTCGATTACTGGCTGGTGAAAGCCAGCAAAGAGCGGATGCGTTCGCGCAGGGCCGGCGGACGCGCGCCGCGGGCAGCACGGGCGCGGGCTCCGTAGTAGAGCATTCCGAGCGCGCAGGCGAACTCCGGCTCGCACAGCGCGGCCGGCATGCCCGGCAAGGGGACGGGATAGCCCAGCCGGACCGGGCACCGCAAGGCATCTTCCGCCACCTCACGGATTGACACCAGCCGCGCCCCGCCGCCGCACAGCACAGCGCCGGCGGCGCAAAGATCGAGCAGGCCCGCCATCCGGAGATGGCGGGCGACCAGGTCAAACAGCTCGCGGGCGCGCGGCTCGAGGATTTCGGCAAGCATGCGCTGCGGCACGAGGCGCGAAGGCCGGTCGCAGGGTGAAGGAATCTCGACTTCATTGCAGGAAGGCACGCGCACCACGATGGCGCAGCCAAACATCCGCTTCAGCTTTTCCGCTTCGACGGCCGGCGTCTGCAGCCCCATGGCAATGTCATAGGTGAAATGATCGCCGCCTACGGGGATGCTGCCGGAATGCACAACCGCGCCGTGATGCAGAACAATCAAGTCGGTGGAACCGGCGCCGACGTCAATGAGGCAGGTGCCCAGCTCGCGCTCTTCAGCGCGCAGCACGGCATCGGCGGCGGCCAGGGGTTCAAAGATTTTGTCTTCCACCTCGAGGCCGGCGCGATTCACCACCGTAACCGCGTTCTGCACGGCGCTGGCCAGCGCCGTAACCATGTGCACTTTGACTTCGAGGCGCGACGCCACCATGCCCTCGGGATCCTGGATACCGGGCTGCTCATCTACGATGTACTGCTGCGGAAGCAGGTGCAGGACCTCGCGGCCTGCGGGAAGAGTAATGGTGCGGGCGCGCTCGGCGGCCGCGCGAACGTCAGCCCGCTGAACTTCGCGAGCATACGCGCCCAGGAAGATTCCTCCCTGGCTGTTGACGCCGCGGATGTGGGCGCCGGCGGTGCCGAGGAACGCCGATTCGAGATTCACGGCGCCGGCACGCTCCGCCATTTCGACGGCATGGCGCACGGAGGCGGCAGCCTGCTCAAGATCAACAATGACGCCTTTGCGCGAGCCGTGCGATTCTGCCAGCCCGTGAGAACGGTAGCGCAGGCCGGTTTCGGCGGCCTCAGCCACCACCACGCAGGTTTTGGCGCAGCCCGCGTCAATGGCCGTCAGTATGGCGTGCAAGTGGCTGCCCATGTCCCCTGGATGAAGGTTTGCGTTTCCATACCGGCGTTGAATTGTGCGGAATTGCAGAATCAGGCTGCGAGCCGTGTGGCCCGGGCTCGGGAGCAGACGCGATCACCGGATGCACGATCACCTGGCGATCGAATCGCAAATCGACGGATTCCAGCCGGTGGTACTGCTGGCGCCAGAGCTGGACGTGCGATTCGTACGTCCGAAACCGCTCTTGAAAGCTGGTATCGCCCAGGTGGACCAACACCGCTCCATCTTCGTTCGGAACCGTGACCTTGACGTCTTCGGGGTCGCCAAGGTCCACCTCGCTGAGCGCGGCCGAGTAGCGGGCGCCGCCCGAATCGAGGTCGTGAACCAGGCCGGCATAGATCTT
>JAFAIN010000074.1 GCA_019236695.1 Acidobacteriota bacterium
GAGTTCCAGCGCGGGGCCAGCATTGCGGTTAGCGGCGTGTGCCTTACCGTGGCCGAATTCCAGGGCAGCGCGTTTACCGCTGATCTGGCGCTTGAAACGGTGCAGCGAACCTCGCTTGCCCACCTCCAGCCGGGCTCGCTCGTCAACCTCGAACTGCCCGCCCGCGCGGGCGACCGCATGGGCGGCCACATCGTTCAAGGGCACGTGGATGGTGTTGCCGAAGTCATCCGCTTCGACCCGGTTTCCGCAGGCCAGGATTATTGGCTGGCCGTTCGCGTCCCCGCTCATCTGGCCCGTTATATCGTGGAGAAAGGATCCATCGCGCTCGAGGGCATCAGCCTGACCGTGGCCCGGATTCAGGATGACGAGGTCAGCGTGGCCATTATTCCTCACACCCGCGAAGTTACCAACCTGAAGCTGGTTGGCCCCGGCGCAATGGTGAATGTTGAAGTTGACGTGCTGGCCAAGTATGCCGAAAAACTCGGGAACACCTGCCTGCGCCGGCAGGCTGAACCGCTGAGCGTCGCCCGCCTGGCGGCGCTCGGGTTCTGAAGGTCATTCATGCTGAAAACCGAACGGCTGTATTACGACAATTCGTTCCTCTATGAATTCGAAGCGGCGGTGGCCGAAGCCTCCCCGGCGGAAAACGGCCGCCATCAGGTGGTGCTCGATCGTACTGCCATGTATCCATCCAGCGGCGGCCAGCCGTTTGATACCGGAGTGTTGCACGCGCAAGGGCGCGAATATCGCGTTGTCGAGGTTGCCGAGCGCGAGTCTGGCGATGCTGTGGTGCACTTCCTGGAAGGCAGTCCGGACCTGCCGCCCGGCATGCCGGTTAGGGTTCGTATTGACGAACCGCGCCGCCGCGATCACATGCAGCAGCACTCCGGGCAGCACGTGCTCTCGGCCGCTTTTCTCGAGCTGTTCCAGCTTCCCACCGTGTCGTTCCACCTGGGCGAAGAGGTCTGCACCATTGATCTCGATGCAAATTCGCTCGTGCCCGCGCAGGTGGAAGCAGCCGAACGGCTGGCGAACCGCATTGTTACGGAAGACCGCGCAGTCACCATCCGCTATGCCGGCGTGGAGGAGGCCCGGCAGATGGGCATCCGCAAACTGCCGCCGCGCCCGGGCACCATTCGCATCATCGATATGGGTGGCTTCGATCTCACCGCGTGCGGCGGCACGCACGTCCGCTCCACCGGCCAGATTGGGCCAATCCTTCTCCGCAAATGCGAGAAGGTCAGGCAGGGAATGCGGGTGGAATTTGTTTGCGGCGAGCGTGGCGTGCGCGCCAGCCGCCGTGAATTCCTCGCCCTCACCCAGGCAGCAGAAGCGCTGTCGGCTGCCCCCGCTGATTTGCCCGCCCAGGTAGCCCGCCTTGCCGCCGAACTCAAGGCTTCCCAGAAGACTGAGGCTAGGCTGCTCGAGCAGATCGCCGATTACGAGGCCCGCGAACTGTCCGCCGGCGCTCAGCAGCAGGGAAGGCGCGCCGTTGTGAAAAGCTACTCCGATCGCGATGCCGTGTACGCCAGGCTGGTGGCGAAGGGCTGTGTAGCGCATGGCGCCGCGGCTGCCCTGGTCACAACAACCTTGGGCTCGCCGGCCGTCATCCTGGCGGCTGCCTCGAACGCTGGGTTGAATGCAGGCGCCATTCTGAAGCAAGCGCTGGCCGAGGCCGGCGGCCGTGGCGGCGGCAGCCCCGAACTGGCGCAGGGCGGCGTAGCCGATCCGGAAAAACTGCGCCGGCTGACCGAAAAAATCGCCTCACAAATCGCTTAGAGCTACCCGCTCTGTCATCCTGAGCACCCACGGCAGAGAAGTCGCCGGTGTACGAGCAGAAACTGCCTGGCCCATGCTGGTTCCAATCACTCAGCAAAAAATCACTGTCATCCTGAGCCCGCCAATGCGGGCGAAGGACCCCCGCAGTGCTTACACCACCACATCGCACGCAGATCCAACCGCCGCGCCCGCCTCTACCCCCCGGTGTTCGATTCGCCGTCCGGTTCCAGAGCCCTCTATCGAAAGCACTTGCGAGTTGAGTTTCTGCAGAGTCCGCCGCGGCGGACGAAGGACCCCCGCAACGCTTGCACCAGTAGCGCGGCTCGGAGATCCTCCCCTCCAGGCTGCCCCGCGAGGAAATCACGTGGGTCCGGCCGCCCTCGGGCCGGACAGGGCGAGCGAAGCTCGCCTGGGTTGATCGCCCCCCCTTCTGAGCATCGCTGCACCCAACAATGGAATCGGCAGACACACACGTGCGTCAAAATGTGCCACCCTGCCGGCCAACGCACCGGAACCAGCCCACAGAATTCGTCATGACCTGCATCGAAGTGGTTAGAAAGTTGCTCTCGGAAAGCTCGGAGGCAATTCTGGATTCCAGGTTGCAACGCTAAAGTTCCGAAGATTTAGCTGTTTCCCGGTGTTCAAGCCGAATGAGGCTGAACCCGGGAGCAAGTGAGTTGGGTAAAAAGGGCCGAACCTAGTATGGCAAACCAGGTAGTAATTCCCCGTTCCCCCGTCCCCGATTTTGATTTTCGCCCCCTGTCTGACAGGCTTGAAGAACCCTGGTGGCGCACCGTGCGCGAAAACCTGCGCGCCGCGCTGTTGCGCTCCAACGAGCCGCCGTTGAACCTGACTTCGCGGCCGGTGAAGGTTCGCAACATCTGGGGCGACTACGATTACAAAAAGCCCGCCGGCGTGTGGTCGGTGCTCCTGCATGCGGCCGCCATCGGCGGCCTGGTTTACATTTCGATTGCCGGGACCAAAGTGGCCATCCAGAAAAAGGCTCCGGTGCTCGACGCGGTTCTCATTGCGCCCCCGGCGGCTCTCTACACCCCAGCCGCGGCGCCGGCCGCGGGCAAATCGGGCGGCGGCGGTGGCGGCGGCGATCATGACAAGCTGCAGGCCCCCAAAGGCCGTCTGCCGAAGCAGGACATGGAACAGTTCACGCCTCCGGCCATGGTGCTGCACAATGATCATCCCGTGCTGCCCAGGGAGCCATCGGTGGTGATGCCGCCCACCGTGCGGATTGCCGATAATCATCTCCCGAATCTGGGCGATCCCATGGCACGCATACCCTCGGGCCCGCCTTCCAATGGAACCGGCTCGGGCGGCGGAATCGGTTCCGGTTCCGGCGGCGGAGTGGGCTCGGGCGAAGGGCCGGGCGTCGGCCCGGGCCGCGGCGGCGGCTTCGGTGGCGGCGTTTTCAGTGTTGGCGGCGGCGTCTCCGCCCCCAGGGGCATCTACATGCCCGATCCCGATTACTCCGAAGAAGCTCGCAAGGCCAAATACCAGGGCGTGGTCACGCTTTGGCTGATTGTCGATCAGAATGGCCGGCCGCGCGACATCAAGGTTTCACGTTCCCTCGGCATGGGACTTGACCAGAAAGCCATTGAAGCCGTCAGGAACTGGAAGTTCGAGCCGGCAAAAAAAGACGGCCAGCCGGTTGCCGTACAGATCAACGTAGAAGTGAACTTCCACCTGTACTGACCGAAGCGCAGCGTGGACCAAAACAGGGCGAAAATAAATCAAAAATTCCCTTGCCTTCCACAGTCGCTCTGCGGTACTCTGAAATCGGCGGCAGCCCGCTCCCGCCAGCTATTTACCACTCAGTAACAAATTTCTCAAAAAACCACTCCCAGTGGTTTTTCACTGCTAGCAGTGAGGATTTGTTTACCACTTCATAACACCAGAGGCCAAAAATCCCTCTAACTACTTGCCCTGCAACCACTTACATAACTCATAGTTAAGCCGCATAAAATCAATCGTTTGCAAGGAATTTGAGGGTTTTTTGAGGGGGCTACTCCTCCACCTCGGCGTCAAGGACTCGCGGCTGTTTCACGTAATGCCGAATGGCGTACTGCGCAATGATGGGGCTGGGCAGCTCCACCTGCGCCCCCATCCACTCGCCGGGCGCGTGTGGCTGTCCGGCAGGGTGCCCGCATTCTCCGCTTGATCCGAATGCCGGCCCATAATGCGCCTCGTCGATTTCGTCGTAGTGGCGAAGCGCGCGCCACGCCTCCTCTCCCGTGCTGCCGGAGAGATCAATTTTTAAGCGAATCCGGTTTGCAGCCATAGCCGGAACCCCTATGATGCTGGTTTTCCCTCTAGACCGTCTTCCGTTAAGCCGGTCACTTCAACCTGCATCCAGCAGTTTGCCTCATGCCTGCCGCTGAGGCGCAGCTTCACGTAGTTATCCGTCAGGGCGCGTGTGGAATTCTGGCCATCCTGCTTCGCAAGCGTAATCGCCTGCAGTCGCTCACCCGCCAGGGACTGGCGGAAAGCCCGGTTCTTCGTCGCCGCAAGCTCCCGCAGCCGGTGGGTGCGCTCGCGCGCTACCGCCCCATGAACATGCCCGGGCATGCTGGCGGCAGCCGTGCCCGGCCGCGCTGAATAAGTGAACACATGAAGGTAGGTAAACGGCAAACCGGCAATGAAGCGGTACGACTCTTCAAAATCCGCATCGCTTTCGCCGGGAAAGCCGGCCATCACATCGGCGCCGATGGCCGCTTGCGGCATGGCCTCGCGTATCCGCCTGATGCGGTCCGCATAATGCCACGGCCGGTACTTGCGGTGCATCAGCCGCAGAATGCGGTCGCTTCCCGATTGCAGCGGAACATGCGCGTGGCGGGCCACTCGAGCCGCGCCGGCCATCAGCTCAATCAGTTCATCATTCCAATCCATCGGCTCCACCGAAGAGATGCGCAACTTCTCCACCCCGGTGCGTTCCAGCACAGCCCGAACCAGGCTCGGGAAACGAAGCCGGCGGTCGCCCTCGAGGTCGCGGCCCCAGCGCCCCAGATTGATTCCCGAGAGCACGATTTCGCGGTAACCCGCTGCGACCATGGCATCCACTTCGCCGAGAATCCGGCCCAGCGGCAGCGAGCGGCTGCGGCCGCGAACGAATGGGATTACGCAGAACGAGCAGCGGTTATTGCAGCCATCCTGCACCTTCAGCGTAGGCCGAGTACGCTCCCACCCCGAGTCGCCCGCAAAAATCGGCGCAGCCTGCAGTTCGGTGTGCGCAAAGATGTCGGCGACGAACATTTCCGCTGGCTTTGCAACCGGCTGCGGACCCGCGGCCTGCAATGCCCCCACCGGCACAAAGCCATTTGCCGCCGCCGCAATATCGGCGATGGCTGCCTTATGCGAATTCCCCACCACCCAGGTCACCCCGGCAATCCGGCTGATCTCCTCGGGCGCCCGCTGCGCATAACACCCGGTGACCAGGATGCGGCATTCTGGGTTTTCGCGGTGGATGCGGCGAATGGCCGAGCGCGCATCCTGGTCCGCTGCTGCCGTCACCGTGCACGTATTCACCACCGCCAGGGTGGCTTCGTGGCAGTCTGGCCGGCGCGTGAAGCCGCGCGCCAAAAGGTCGCGTTCAATCGCGGCCCCATCGGCCTGGGTGGCGCGGCAGCCAAAGCTTTCAACAAAAAAACTTCCCACCTGCAAATAATAGCGTGCGCGCCGCTTCGACAGGGAGGTATGGAGCACCCTCCAATCACTGGCGTGGGTCCGGCCGCCCACGGCCGGACTGGGCGTGCGAAGCGCGCCTGAGGTGAGTGTCGGCAGAGCCCTAAGTGGCAACAGAGCGGCCTTGCAGGCCGCCTGTCCGGCCGAGGGCGGCCGGACCCACATCGATTAGAGATGGCCAAGCGTCCGCATTTCGCCTTGCCCCACCGGTTGTTCAGCGCCGGCGCCGCCGCGGCGACCGCGCGGCCGGCGCAGCGGATTCAGCCGGCTGCGTTCCGGCAACCACTCGGCGCACGATCGGGCCAACCAGCCGGTAGGTGCGGTCGCTGCCCTGGCCGTCTTCATCCTGCGTGTGAATCGTGAACGTCGGAAGAATGCCTTCCTTGCCGAAATCCTGCGTCCCCACCTTCACCGGCAGCATGCCGGAGAGTTTTCGCTCGCGATAACCCGTTTCATAGCGGTGGCGCTTCAGGTTCCACGTAAAGACGCGGACCTGGTCAAAGTCCCAGGGCTGCCCGTCGTGCGGTTCGGTAATCAGCGTGAGGTACTGCGGAATTTTTTTGTCGCCATCGGCAACTTCGTTCAGCGGAAAGCAGCCCACAATCCGCTGCCCTTCGGCATACTGGGCAATCTCAAGCGGCACTTCGAGATCGAGCATGCGGCCCAGCACCCAGCCGGCATGTCCGCCCGAATCGCGCACCAGCCACCAATCCTCCAGCACCGGAGGCGGCGAGCCGGCCGGCTGGCGTTCGGGGAGGCCCGAGCGGAGCGTGGCAGCAGCGGGCGTGAGTTTTGCTCCGGCGCCGGCCGCGGTCTTTACGGGCGCCGGTACGCCCGCAGGGCGTCGCGTGCCCGGCTGGCTCTTCTCTGCCACCGCCCGCTTCAGGATCTCGACCTTGTCGCCCTCTTTGAGCTGATACAGCACGGCTGCGTCGCGCACCGGCGTGAGATGCATGTTGAGCGAAGCCCGCGTAGCAGCATGGCCTTCGCCGGGAAGGCCGGCGGCGCCCACGGCGAGCTTCTGGAACCCCTCAAAAACGTCAGCCCCCACCAGGTAGCGCTGCTCCACCCAGCCTTCCACACCCGCCGCCGAACGGATCCGCACGAAGCGCTTCTGCTTCTCCAGCACTTCGACCTTCTCGGCGTTGTGGAGCAGTCCGGTCTTGTTATACAGGGTGACCAGCTTGTCGCGCAGGTTGGCCTGCGGCGCCGAAACCCACATGTACTCCCGCTGTGGAGCCAGCGCTCTGCCGCACGCGCAGAGCGCAGCCAGCACGCTAAGGGCAACAGCAAGGCCCGAATAGGATCGCAGTTGGATATGGGACCGATGCCGGAACACTGCTTTCCTTCACTATAGCATCGCGTGTTCCGGTGGGAGTGGCTTCCAGGTTACCAACGGGTGAGAGCGGCCATCGTCGTTGGCGCCGGCTACATCAGGAGCTCTGTGTTCTGGCGCACCAGCGGATGCCGTCGCTCGTTGAGATCGTTTTTCACCAGGTTCAGCCCGTACACGCAGCTCTCGAATTCCCGCGAGAGGCGCGCAAACAGCGGTGCCACCCGCTTGTATTCGAACACGTCGAACCGTGACACGATGAAATAGCTTTCCTTGCCGGCCCGCACGAAATCGATGAGGCCCTCAAGCCGGGCCCGCCGCAGCCGGAGCCGGTTAATGGCCTCGGGAAACATGCCGGCAAAAAACAATGTCTAGTCGCCAATGTGCTTGCGCACCTGGCGTTCGCGGTCGAACGAAGCGGCAGGGCCGAAAACGGGGTCGGCTTCCAGGATCATCTCGCCTACATCATCAAGCCGGCGGCCCCGCGTGTTCCGGATCCTTAGCAACTGCTCGAGCTCGCAAAACTCGGTCAGCATATTGGCTACGTACTCCGCAACCTCGTGGTCGCGAATGCCCACCCCCTGGGCAAAATGCTGGGTTACCAGTTCGGAGAAGAATCCCCGCAACGGATGAGAATCCGAGATCATTCGCTTGCGCCTCCCGGGGGGGCTGGCTTGCTATTTACAGGAAACCGGCAGCCTGGACAATAGTTCTTCGGCGCCTTGCCATTCCCGTAGTACCCAAATCGCATGCTTCTGCTGGTTGGAGCGTTGACGGGGCGCAAACAGTTGACTGGCCCGGCGCTCCAGAGTTCAAAAAAACCGCTCAGGATGTCAGCCAACCCGCGGTGCGGCTGCTAATTGGGCGTGGATGGCGCGCAGGGTGCGGCGAGGAAGCGGTGACTTGAGTTCTACGTCTTTCGCGGCCCCATCTTACGACCATGCTCGGAGCCTCACGCAAGTAGGTGACTCGTGTCACAGCACATTAGTGTGACCTGCCTCTAGATTGGCTGCGCTCCCAGTCTTGAATCCCTGCAAAAGGAACGAACTTATATGCCACTCCGATGGGGCTATTTCTCTCTTCTTATCCTTCTGGCCCTAAGCAGTCTGGCTTATGCCCAGACCCCAATCCCAACAGGCAAGGTAACAGCCGCCGCCGTGCAGCTTGCGTTGACCGGTGGGGCTATTGTTTCGGATATCACCCTGAGCGCAACCGCAACATGGATTGCTGGGAGCACCAACCAGACGGGCTCGGCGCAGTTGATCAGCAAAGGAACGGGAGAGGCGCTCTTCCAGCTTGCAAATAGCTCGTTCTCAGTTTCCGAGCTTCGCAACGATTCCGATGGCCCAGGCGGACAATCCAGCGATTCGACTGGCGCCATGCACATCCTTCCGCCCCACAACTGCTGGATGCCGGCCGCATGGTTTTCGCCCGCAGCAGTCATTCAAGTGATTTCCGGCTCGGCCTTCACCCTCACCGACGTGGGGCAGGAACTGCATGAGGGCGCAGTTGTGGATCACGTCCAGGCGCAGATCACATCAAGCGGCCAGCGGCCGAGGGTGGCGGCCGTCATCCAGAAGCTCAGTACGACCGATGTTTTTTTTGATCCCGAGAGCCACCTGCCAGTTGCGATTGCATTCAATACCCATCCCGCTGATGACCTCACGCGCGATATTCCGGTGGAAGTTCGCTTCAGCGATTACCGCACCGTGAATGGAATCAAGGTCCCGTTCCACATCCAACGATTCCTTTCAGGCACGTTGCAACTCGATGTGACCGTTTCGTCCGCGGCCATAAACAGCGGTGTAGCTGATTCTGCCTTCGCGCTTCAATAGCACGGAGATGCCAATGCGCAAGATCTTCGCACTTATTTTCCTGCTGTCACTCGGTTGCGCTTCTGCCGCGGCACAAACGCCGACCGGCACGCCGCCGTTTGGCAGCTTCGCCGGCGGGCCTGACGTCATCGACCTCGGCAATCTGAACGTCCACTTCGATTTTGCGCGGATCACGAAGCCGGGCCGAGGCATCCCGTTCTCCTATGTGATCGGGTTTGATAATTCCTTCTGGACCCCATTGGGCGGCACCTGGACGGCCGGCTCGAATTATGGCTGGCGCGGGCAGGAAGAGGCGTTCGGCGGGTATATCAGCTACAAGCAGACACAGCGCTCATGTCGCATCAGGACCAGCCAGAACGGCTACGATCCGGGCACCTATTTCTGGGACGTGTGGCTATTTAACGCTTACAACGATGCGAGCGGCACCAAACACCAGTTTGCCGCCGGGGTTGACGACTATGCCGACCTTTACCCGGATGGCGGCCCATGCAACATCACGTCCGTCCCAACCGCGACGGTGACGCTGCCCGATGGCACCGGATCCACCATCGCGGTCACGAACGAGCCAGCTGCCACGATTTATCCGGTAAATGGCGGATTCATCATTCCGCCGCTCAACTCCCCCTCCAGCGGAGCGACAACCATCGAAGATCGTAATGGGAACTATCTGATCGGCTCGACCTCCAGCTTCACGGACACGTTAGGCACAACCGCGGTCAGCATTTCCGGAACACCCTCCTCGGGACCGGTCGTCTATACCTACCAGACGAGCACCGGCACATCGACCATCACGGTGACCTACTCGTCGTTCAACCTCATGACGGCCTTCGGCTGCTCTGGACTGACCGACCCGACCATCACCGGGGCGTATCTGCCGACTAGCATTGCCCGGCAGGATGGAACCTATTCGATTTCGTACGAAGCCACTCCCGGGCATTCCGGCTATTACACCGGCAGGCTCTATCAGGTCACGCTGCCGACCGGCGCCACGGTCCAGTACACCTATCCCGGCTCGAACGACGGCATCAACTGCACCGACGGCAGCACCATGACCGTGACGAAACAGATCTCGGGCAATGTGGATCATTCAGAAAGCTGGACCTACTCCAGAAGCGGCAGCACGACGAGCGTAGTTGATCCGGCGAGCAACACGACCAATCTCCAGTTTCAAGGCATTTACGAAACCGAACGCGACATTTACAGCGGTTCAAGCACCCTGCTGCGGACGATTTACACCTGCTACAACGGCGCGTCGTATCCTTGCAATTCGACCTCGATCACGCTGCCCATCTCGACCGTTACGGCCACCACCGTCCAGGGCACGCATTACCGCCAGACGAAGCAGACATTCGACAGCACGCACGGAATGCAGATGAATACGTACGAGTACGATTTCGGCAGCGGCTCGCCCGGAGGCCTGTTGCGCGAAACGGATGTCACCTACACCACCATTACGCCGCCCGTGGGCATGATCTACACCCAGCCCTCCGATGTGAAAGTCAAGAACGCGAGCGGCGGAATCGTCGCGGAAACATCCTATATCTACGACTCAACCGGCTCCTACTCCTCGACGAGCAGCGTCGTCTCCCACGATTACAGCCTCTTTCCCGTCACAGCCATGGCTCGGGGCAATCCGACCATTATCAGCCAATGCACCTCCACTCCTCCATGGTCAACCTGCGGCGCGTGGGCGACCACATCGAACTCATACGATGACACCGGCCAGTTGCTCACGACGAATGCCCCCGGGAGTCACCTGACGCAGTTTAGTTATGCGGACAGCTATAGTGACAGCACCAATCACAACACGAACGCCTTCGTAACCAAAGTCACGTCCCCGGCGACCGGCTTCACGCATGTCGCGAACACGGCGTATTTCTGGCCGTCGGCGCTGACGGACCAAGTGAGCGACTGGAATGGGAACACGGCGACCTACGCCTATGACAGCGCCAACCGGGTGACGAGCGCGAGCTACCCCGATGGCGGATTGACGACATACAACTATCCAAACGCGCAGCAGATCGAGGTGCGGCAACTGGTTTCCGGATCTTCGTGCTCGGGGGGCGTTTGCACGGACACCTGGGCTGAAGTTGATGGCCTGGGGCGCCCAAGCCGTAGTGCTCGGGCTAACGGCGAATCGAACCCCTACGACCAGGTGGACGTCTGCTACACCCCATCATCGATGACAACGTTGTCCGGCTACCCCTACCAGGGAAGCGGGATCGCCAGCGGACCGAACGGAACGAAAGACTGCGCCACATCGGATGGCGATACGACGAGCTTTGACGCCCTCGGGCGCACGACATCTGTGCAACATGGCAGCGACACGACCCATCTGATTTCCTACTCCTACGGCGACCGTGCGCTCAGCGTCCAGGATGAGGGCAATGGCACCTATAACGTGAAGCACCTCTACCAGCAGGACGGCCTCGGCCGGACGACCACGGTTTGCGAGGCGGCGAGCGCTAGCTTTATTCTGATCGGCTCAGGCGGCACGCCCGGAAACTGCAGCCTCGACCTCTCCGGCACGGGCTTCACAACCACATATTCCTACGACCCTCTCGGAAATGTAACGCTCGTCGCGCAAGGATCGCTCAACAACCGGCAATTCCTGTACGACGGGCTTTCTCGCCTGATCGGCGAAGTTATTCCGGAGATGAACTCGAATCTGTGCCAACCCATCGGATCGACTGGCTGGTACAGCACCTGCTATGCGTGGAACCCAGACAGCACCTTGGCCACGCGGAAGAAGGCCTCGCCCAACCAAACCGGCTCGTACGTCACAACCACGACCTACGGCTATGACGGGCTCGCGCGACCGACCACGATCAGCTACTCGGACTCAAACCCATCGCCGCCCTACAACACACCGACCGTGACCTTGGCGTACGATGATCCGTCGCGCTGGAGCCAGACGCTTACGAATACCAATGGCCAACTCACTTATGCCTCGGTTGGCAGCGCCGGGACCGTACTGAGCTATGACAAAATGGGTCGGTCCGTTTATCAGTATGAAGAAACGCCGTATAACTGGGGCGGGACTCCCTGGTCGTTGCAGTTTATTTACAATCTCGACGGCACGGTACTGACAGCCACAAACGGCATGGGCGCCACATTCACGTACACCTACAACGTGGGCCAGCGGTTAACCACGCTCGCCGCCAGCCCCTATGACTCCTCGTCGCCGATCAACCACCCGCAATACCCGCTGAGCGCGGTGCACTACAACGCCCTCGGCCAGGCGGTGTCCGACACCCTGGGCAACGGGATCAACGAAACTGCAAGCTTCGACAACCGCGGGCGGCTGAAATATCTTGCGGCTGGGTCCATTTACTCCATCAACAGCTCGGGTACGAATATCAGCTACGCCCCCGACAGCAACATCACGGCGGCCAGTGACAGCGTGAACGGAAGCTGGACGTTCGCGTACGACCCGCTGAATCGGGTTGCGAGCGCTCAAACGACCGGCGATGCCATCACCTATTCCGGGCTCGGCTACAACTCGACCATCGACCGCAATGCCAATCGCCAGGTGCAATACGTCAATGCCAGCGCCTCGCCCACTCTGAACTTCACGGCCTCCACGAACCAGATCAGCGGCTCGAGTTCGGTGGCCTATGATGCGGCCGGGAACGTCCGAACCTGGAACGACGGCGTCACGACGCACACCCTGACCTGGGATGCCGAAGGGCGGCTGATCTCGATGGATTCAGGCGGCGTGCAGTACGTGTACGACGCCTTTGGAAACCGCGTGGAGAAAAACGTCAGCGGCGCGAAGACAGACTACCTCTACACCGGCGGCGCCGTGGTTGCTGCGGTGAACGGCTCGACCGGCGTGCTGATTCGGGCGGAAGTCTGGGCTGGGCGGCACCTTGCAACGCAGACCGGCCTCGCGCCCAGCGGCACCACCTACTTCGCTCATCAGGACTGGCTGGGCACGGAGCGGGTGCGCTCCGACATGAGTGGCAACAGCTACCAGCAATGGACGAACAATCCTTACGGCGATAACCAGGCGTGCTCGGGAACCTGCGGCACTGGCACTGATGTAAGCCCGTATCACTTTGCCGGCATGGAGTTCGACAGCGAAACCAGCTTTTACCACACCCCATTTCGCTACTACAACCCGCAGCTCGGCGCGTGGATGTCGCCCGACCCGGCAGGTATGGGGGCGGCGGATTCAGGCAATCCGCAATCACTAAATCGGTACAGCTACAACTTAAACAATCCGCTGAACTTCATCGACCCCTTTGGTCTTTATCCATGCACTGCGGAATTCAGGAATGGCTCCGGCGACGGATCTGCCGTCAGCGGCCCTTACTCCGAAGAGGGCCAAGCGGATGATGATGGCGGGCCATGCGGAATAGGTGCTCCGTCCTGCACATTATTCGGTGGCTGCACGCTTCCCCCGTGCG
>JAFAIN010000189.1 GCA_019236695.1 Acidobacteriota bacterium
TCGCCTGCGCCGATGCGGAGAAAGGCGCGAGTCGTATGGCTGAGCTCCTGCTCGAGGTTCAGGCCGATTCCGTTTTTTGTGCGACCCTGCCGGCGGGTGCCAATGATGTCGGGAACCGCGGTCTGGTGTGCCAGAAATTCCGTGATGGCCTGCCGATAGTTGCCCATATCGGCAACGTTGCGATAGGCGAGCAGGCGCAGGGCAGTTTTATGTCTTTTCGCCAGCCGTGGCCGAAATTCAAACTCAAGGTTATTGCCGCGCGCGCGGGCGAGGTTCCATTCCAGGTCAATGCCATTGGCGATTTTCGGCATCAGCGCTTCTACAAAGCGTACCGACCAGGAACGGGCATGCAACTCAAGCAGAGCGCCCACGGTGTAACCGCGCGTATCGGCCGCATAATCCCAGGCTCCATTGTTCACAATGGTCCAGTTCATGAACTGCAAATGGCTGTCGCTGCCAACCCCATTCACATCGAGGACATCGGGCAGCGGAAACTTTCCAACCCGAAGCTCCAATCGCCTCACCGGAAGACTCGGCAGGTTGCCCTGCGGCCCGACTTCCGCTTCCTCCCACTCGGAACCAAGCGGCACAACGTAGCGGCCGTTGATGCGGGCAAGGTAGGGGGCTGTGCTGAGCGGCGTGCCTTCCCCGGGGATCCGCACCACATCAATGTTGGTGAATCCTGCAAGGCCGTTGGAATTACTCAGTCCAACGCCGCTGGCCTCTTCCACGTCGAACACCACGTCGCTGAAACGGGAAAGCCGGGTAACGGTGTAGAAGGTGTAGATGCGCGACATGGCGTGCTCGGGCCGGTTGCTGAGGCTGCGCGGGCCGCTATAGAGCGCGAAAAATCCGCCGTGCCCCTGCTCGATGAGGTTGAGCTGGCCTGAGAACCAGAATCGGTTCCACTGATGCCCGGGAAAAATGGTGTCGGGCGGATCGGCCTCCGGCTGCTGCTGCTGTGGCGCATTCGGCTCTGGATGCTGCGCGTGCATCGCGATTGCGACAGCAATAATGCAGGCAACCAGCAGCCCTATTTTGCAGAAAAGGCGCACTCAACAAGCTAGCAGAAGAGCAGTTGCAGCCGCTTGCGTGAGTATTAAATTGTGATGAATCGATGCGTCAGGCAAAAAAGCTCATTTCGGCAGGTCCGCGCGATTCCACCAGCCTCCTCCCAGCGCCTGAAAGAGCGCCGCCGTGTCGGAATAACGCGCGGCTTGAGCCTGAACAGCGTTGATGCGGGCCTGCTGGTAGGCCTGCTCGGCATTCAGCAAGGCAACATAGCTGGTGTACCCCGACTGAAATTGCCGTTGCGCAAGCTCCAGTGCCGCATTGGCTGCATCTCTGGCTGCGCCTGCCGCCTTAAGAGCCTCCGCGTCCTGCTGCAGCGCGTTCAGGGTGTCGGCCACGTTCTGAAAGGCATTCAGGATGGTTGCGCGATATTGCTGCTTCGCTTGCTCCATCGCAGCTTCGGCCGCGCGTTGGCGGTGCCGGAGAGTTCCGGCCTGAAATATGGGCTGTGTCACACCGCCGGCCACGTCTCTGAATCCGTTTCCGTCAGCGAAGATACGCGAAAATGCTAAAGCCATGGTTCCAATATCGCCGGTGATGCTGAAGCTTGGAAGGCGGTTCGCGACCGCCACGCCTACCAGCGCGCCGGCCGCGCGCAGGTTTTCTTCCGCCTGGCGCACGTCGGGGCGCTGCTCGACAATTTGTGACGGCAGGCTTACGGGTATTTCGCTGGGCAACTCGAGGCCGGCCATTTCGAATTGCGGAATCTCGTCATTCGGAAAGCCGCCGGCAAGGGCCCGCATGAGGTCGCGCTGCTGCTCCAGTTGCTTGATTAACGGCGGCAAAGCGGCGCTGGTTTGCGCCAGTTGCGCCTCCTGCGCGGCAACCTCGAGCCCGCTCACGTATCCTTCGGCGTATTGTTTGTTGACGGTTGCGAGTTCATCGGTATTGATGCGGATGAGTTCCTGGGTCGCCTCGATCTGCGCGCGCAGTCCTGCCTCGCCGATCGCTGCCGTCACGACATTCGCGCTCAACGTAATATGGGTCGCCGCCATGGCGAAGCGGGCCTCTTCCGCCTGTGCCGAGAGCGCTTCCACCGTCCGGCGATTCAGGCCAAACACGTCAGGCACAAATGAAACCGACACTTGCGGCGTAAACAGGCTGAAATTCAACGCGCCCGATGCAGTGGTGGGAGAAAGATCGGCCGCCGTTTTGGCCCGTTGCGCAGAAAAACCGGCCGCAACGTTGGGGTAGTATGCGCCGCGCTGCGCCAGAGCGTTCTCCCGCGCCGTTGCCAGCGCAGCCTGCGCCGCCTTCAGGTTGGGATTGGCTTTGAGCGAGCGCTCCACCAGGCCGGACAGTGCCGGGGAGTGAAATACCGTCCACCAGTCGCCCGGGATGTCGCCGCCGGGTTTCAGTTGCTGCGAACCATAGGAGGGAGCCGCACCAACCGGGCCGAGCGCGGGATTCGGACCGAGGTCGGTGAGCGGCGGTCTTTTGTATTTTGGGCCCACGACGCACCCGGACAGCAGGAGAGCGAGAGCGATCACGCAACAATTTGGCTTCGTGCGCAAGCTATTCCGCCTCCGTTTCGATTTCACTTGGATCACGGGCGAGGAAGATCATCTGCAGAGCCGGAACCACGAGCAGAAGCATTATCGGCCCCAGCAACATGCCACCCACAATGACCGTGGCGAGCGGCCTCTGCACCTGGCTGCCGATACCGTTGGAAATGGCAGCGGGGAACAGCCCGATTGCCGCCGAAAGGCTGGTCATCAGCAGCGGGCGCATGCGCGTAGAAGCGGCATACAGCATTGAGCCCTCCGGGCTCTCACCCCGGTGCCGCGCCTGGTGGAAATAGGTCAGCAGCAGAATTCCGTTCATAACCGAGACGCCGAACAGCGACACGAAGCCGATTGCTGCCGAGATACTGAAGTTAAGGCCGGAAACGGCAAGCGCCAGCAGTCCGCCCGCTATGGCGAACGGAATTCCGAAAAGCACCAGAAGGCAGTCGCGGAGCGAGTTGAACAGCGTGTACAGCAATCCGATGATGATGATCAAAGTCAAAGGAACAATGACCTCGAGCCGGCTCTTGGCTTCCTGCAACTGGCCGAATTCACCGGCCCAAACCAGGCGGTATCCGCTGGGCAGCTTGATATTTCGTGCAATTCGATCCTGAGCCTCTGAGACAGTGCTGCCCAGGTCGCGCCCGCGAACGCTGAACTTCACCGGAATGAAACGCTCGACGCTTTCGTGGTAAATCCACGCGGCGCCGGTATCGAGCGTAATGCTGGCCAGCTCCGAAAGCGGTATATATGCAGTGGCGCCGGCGGGAGTGCTGTACCCCACTTTGATGGATCGCACCGCCTCAACGGAGTCGCGATGCTCGGGGCTGTAGCGCACCACCAGATCGAAGGTGCGGTCGCCCTCAAGCACCGAGGTTGCCACCGCGCCTCCAAGCGAGGCCTGCACAATACTGTTCACATCGCCCGAATTGAGGCCATAGCGAGCGGCTCTTTCGCGATTTACCGTAATGTTCAGATTCGGCTGGCCGAGCACTGGGAATACTCCCAGGTCCTCCACCCCGTGCACCTGGGCAATCTGGTCACGCACACGGCCGGCCAGCGAGGTCAGCAGTTCCAGATTCGGGCCAATGATCTTGACGGAGTTTGCCCCCTTCACGCCGGAAATGGCTTCTTCAATGTTGTCCTGAATGTACTGGGAAAAATTGAACGTTACTCCCGGAAGCTCATTGTCGAATTCGGCCTGCAATTTTTCGGTCAGCTTCTCCTTATCGATCCCACTGGGCCACTCATCAAAGGGCTTCAGGGGAGCGAACAGCTCCACATTTGAAAACGGAGAAGCGTCGCTTCCATCATCCGGGCGGCCATGCTGCGACACTACGGTGATGATTTCCGGATGGCGGAGCAAGATAAGGCGCATCTTGCGCGCCGCCGCTTCGCCGTCCTGGAGCGAAAGCGTGATGGGCATGGAGGCCCGAATCCAGAAATTACCCTCCTCCAGATGCGGAAGGAATTCGCTTCCGAGCCTGGAAGCGACCAGCGCGCTCACGCCCAGAAAAACCACGCCTGCCGCCACCATCACGGCGCGGCTTTCGAGCGCAAAGCGCAGCGCCGGGTTGTAAACGCGGTGAAGCGCGCGAACAATGATGGTTTCGGCTTCCTGAATCCGCTCGGGAAGCAGGAATGAGGCCAGAACCGGCGTCAAGGTGAAGGTCGCGATCAGGGCGCCCGCCAGCGCATAACCGTAGGTTCGCGCCATCGGGCCGAAGATGGCGCCTTCCACTCCCTGCATGGTGAACAGCGGCACAAAACCGGCTACCGTGATCAGCGCCGAGAACAAGACTGCTTTGTCCACCTGCACGGCGCTGATCAGGATCAGGCGGAGACGGTCAGTCCAGGTGGGAGCCGGGGCGGTGGATGCCAGTTCTGCAGATTCGGAATGCTCGCCGCGATGCCGGACGACTGTGGGATCCGGCCCCCAGAACCCGCCAGCCAGCCGCTGCAGCAAACCCTGACGGTCGGCGCCCGAAAGCTGGAAAGTTCGAAAGATGTTCTCGACGAGGATGACCGCAGAATCCACGATGATTCCGAAATCCACCGCGCCCAGCGAGAGCAGGTTCGCACTCTCGCCGGTGAGGACCAGCAGAATGATGGCAAAGAACAAAGCAAAAGGGATGTTGATGCCAACAATCACGGCGCTGCGCAGGTTGCCCAGAAAAATCCACTGAATCAGAAAAACAAGAATGCAGCCGAAGACAAGGTTATGCAGAACCGTGTGCGTCGTAACCGCGATGAGCGATGAGCGATCGTAGAACGGAACAATCTTCACGCCGGCCGGCAGGCTGCCGTCGCGATTCATGGTTGCGATCTCCGATTGCACACGCGGAATCATCTCGTTGGCCCGCTGATCGCGGCTCATGACCACAATGGCCGCCACTACGTCATCGTTCTGGTCGCGCCCGGCAATGCCCAGCCGCGGCCGGTATCCCACCGACACTTTGCCGACCTGGCCAACCGTCACCGGAATGCCGTTGTTCTGCGACAGCGCGACGTTTTCGATATCGGCAACGCGGTAGCCCTGCGTCAAATCGTCGTTTCCGCCGTCGTTGATCAGCCCGACTCCGCGTATGTTTATGGACTGCTGCCCAATGCGAATCTCGCGCCCACCCACATTGATGTTGGCATTCCCAAGCGCGGTGAGAATCTGCGGCACCGTAACGTTGTAAGCCTCAAGCCGGCGTGGATCTACTTCGACCTCAAATTCCTTAGTGGGGCCTCCCCAGCTATTCACCGCGGCAATGCCGGGAATCGTCAAAAGCCGGCGAGTCACAATCCAATCCTGCACGGTGCGAAGATTCGTAATTCCGAAATGCGGCGGCCCCACGACCTGGTAACGGTAGATTTCTCCCGTGGTGCTGTTCTGCTGGATGGTGGGCGTCAGGTTGCCGGGCAGGGAAACGTATTGCTGCAGAGCGGCCGCTGCCTGAGCATAGGCAAAGTGGTATTCAATGCCGTACTTAAATGTGACGCGAACAAAGGAGAGGCCGTAGAACGACGTCGACCGGATTACGTCAATACCCGGCGTGCGATACAGCCCAATTTCCATGGGCCGGGTGTAGTAGCGCTCCATCTCTTCCGCCGAGAGCCCGGGGGCCTGCGCCGTCACCTCCAGGATCACCGGCGTGGGATTAGGGTATGCATCAATATTCAGCCGGCGAAATGCAGCCCACCCTCCGAGCGCGAAGAGCAGCAGCCCGACCACGACAATGGCGCGGCGGCTGAGGCAAAAAGCTATGAGTGACTTAAACACGATGCTAGTCCGCCGGCGCTCCCTGCAGCATGTTGCTCAGAAAAATGGCGCCATCCGTCACCACCAATTCCCCTCTCGTCAGGCCGGCGAGGACCTGAACCCAGCCGTCGCTCCTCTGCCCAACGCGAATGGATCGCTGCGAAAACTGCCTGCGGTCAGTCGTCACCCAGGCTGTCATGGTTCCATCACCTTCGCGAACCACGGCGTTGGCGGGAAGCGCCAGGCTTTCAACCGGTTTTCCAACGCGGATACTGAAATCAGCCAGCATTCCGGGCCGGAGCTCATTCCGCGGATCGGCAATTTCGGAGCGTACAGTCCCACGATGGGTAACGGGATCAACGCTCGAATAAATCTTTGAAATCACCCCGTGAAACACACGTTCCGGATAGGCAATCACCTTCACCGCCACAGGCTGCCCCTGCCGGAAGAGCGGCATATCAGGTTCCGGTACGCTGGCAAGCATCCACTTCACCGACAGGTCCGAAACGGTGTAGGGGGAAGTTCCTGTGCCGGGCTGCACAAATAAGCCGGCGGGGCCGGCGAACGAGGTCACCTGCCCGGAGATGGGGCTGCGGACAATCAGTTCCGCATCCACTTTGCGCGAGGCAATGATGCGATCAATTTCGTCTTCGGTTTTGCCGAACACTCGAACCGCGTTGCGGGCTGCGCGAAGTGAGCCTTCGGCCGTCTGCTGATCGGAAGCAGCCTGCTCCAGTTCCCGTTCCGAAACCCCGTTTGAGCTCCTTAGAGTACGAGCCCGCGCCAGTTCTTTTGTAGTCAGCTCTAAAACTCCGGCGGCGCTGATCAGGGTTGATTCGGCCTGAATCAAGTCAGGGCTGTCAATCGTGTAAAGCGGTTGACCCTTGCGAACATTTTCATTCAACTCTGCCAGGCTCCTGACGATTTTCCCCTGGTAGGGCGGGAACACCTGGACGGAACGCTCGTCGGCAAAACTGATCGTTCCGATTGTGTCGGCATTCAGGGCAAACACATGCGTACCGGCGGCCGCAATCTTCAGTGAATTCACCTGGCTGGGTGACAACTGAACCGCGGACCCAGCCGGCGGCGCTGATTCGGCAGGCTTTTGCGGCCGGTTATTTTCGCCCGGCTGTGATCTCAGCAGCGCCGTACTGAGCAACAGCGCGCCAACGGCGAATGCCAGAACAGCGATATTTCTGTTTTTCTTCTTCATGAGCTCTCCCCGGACAAGCGCGGGACTCCGGCAAGAAACTGCCCTGCCGGCTGAGGCCTGTTGTCCAGGCGCCCCCTGCAAGCCTCACCCTTTGGATCCTTCGAACAACGCGTAGGTATCGGTTGCTGGAATGCTGCACTAATCGAGTGGCGGAGCCCGCGGCAAGGCAGGCGCTGATGACGGCTGAACCGCAATAAAGCTCAATGCCGGCGCATCAGGGACCGCCGGTGAGTGGCTGCGAAGCAGAAATCGATACGCGGCAATAGCTGACTCCGTCCCGCGCTGAACGGCAAGGCAGGCGGCGCCGTAGGGTCCGCGAGCGGAAGGAACACCGGCTCGCGAATTCGAGTCTGATGCAGGTGACGGGAAGCGCTCGGCCGGAACGGAGTGAAAAGCACCACGGCCATCGTTCAGCCAGAGCTCCAGCCGCTTGTGAGTCAGGGGTTGCTCGACGACAATGTCGGCCGCGCCGTCGCGGTTGACGTCAATGGCGGTAACCAGGATTGAGCTTTCGGGAGAAACGAATGTAAGGCGCGTATTCCTGCGCGCTGTCAGATGGATTTCAATGGTGCGCAGGCCGTTTGCCGGCCGGGCATCCATCAAAATTGCCGCATCGGGGCTGTTGTCTCCGTCAAAATCAGCGGCTGCGATGGAATTGCATGCGAACTGGACCATCGGCGAGCAGCCCGCAAAGGCAAATCTGTTTTGCAGCGCTCCGGCCAACCCGTCCTGTGCTCGCAGCCAGGGACCTGCCAGCAGGGTCATGACAATCCAGGCTCGAAAAAGCGCTTTCATCCAGTCCAACTATAAGTTGCAAAGCGTGCCTGCGCAACGGTGCCATCAGCCGTAACGTGCCCGATGTAACTGCCCGGGCGATGGAGAGCGTCAAGCCCCTGCGGCGGCCGCGGAGGTGCAGAGATCCAGCAGGTTCAACTGCAACCCCGGGAAATCAGGGTTGGAGTTCTGCTCAACCGTAAACGCGATGTCTACGGCGGCGGGGAGAGTGATTTCCCCAGCCCGCTCGCTCATGCGCCAGCCGAGCGCGTCAATTCCACGCGTAAAGTTCTCCCGAGCCTGCCATGCGAGCTTAAGCTTCAGGTGCTTCTCATTGAGAATGCGCGGGGGCGTGAGCACTCGCACCTGCCGCGCCGCAAACCGCGGTTCGGGATTGCCTACTCCGAAAGGCTGAAGGCGTTCCAACTCGCGTACCACGGAGGGGTTCAAATTTTGAAGATCCACAGTCGCATCCAAGTGCAGCTTTGGCTGGAGTTCTGTCGCTGTGAGCCGCGAACGCGCGTATGCCACAAGCCGGGCACGAAGCTCCGCGACGTTATCGGCAGGCAACGTGAAGCCGGCAGCGTGGGCATGGCCGCCAAAGCGGGTGAACAGTTCCCGGCAGCTCTCCAGGGCGTGCAGCAGGTGAAATCCGGAAATGGAACGCCCAGACCCGTGCACCTGGCCGGAATCGTCGCAGGAGCCAATCAGCGCAGGCCTGCCGTAATGTTCGACAACTCGTGTCGCGACGATCCCCAGAACTCCCCGAT
>JAFAIN010000244.1 GCA_019236695.1 Acidobacteriota bacterium
ATCGGCGCCCAACGGCGCGCCTTCAGGCCTGGCCATTCCTCCGGCTACTGCGCCCGGAACCACCAACCTCAGCAGCCTGGTGAATCCGTCGCTTGGCTCATTTGGCGAGCTGATGCAGCCGTGGACGCAGCAATTCCAGGCGCCCACCAACATCACCGAGCAGAACGATCCGGGCTACCAGGCGCGGCTGGCCCTGGCGCAGCAGGCCATGGAGCACTCCGCAGCCGCGCGCGGCGATATTCTTTCCGGCGGCACTCTGCAGCAGGAAAACCAGATGGCGCAGGATTATGCCTCGAATGAATACAACAACGTCTACAACCGCGCCCTGCAGCAGTACCAGCAGAATTACAACATCTTCCAGAACAACCAGGCGAACCAGTACAACCGGCTGGCCGGGCTCAGCGGCGTAGGGCAGCAGACCGCCGCGCAGTTGAATTCTGCCGGCCTGCAGAATGCCGCCACCATGGGCTCGCTGGCGCTCGGAGCCAGCGGCCAGATTGGCCAGGATATACAGAATGCGGCGGCGGCGCAGGCTTCCGGATATGTAGGAGCAGCCAACGCGATCGGCGGAGCGCTGGGCGGTCTGGGAGGCGACCCCCTCAACCTTTATATGTTGTCGAAACTGCTGAACCAGGGAAATTGAGTTAATTGAACTATTTGGCCCGGCAAATTACCAATTACCAATTACAAATTACGAAATCTCCATGACTTCTCTTCCCGCTCTTTCCGTGCGCGCGCCTGAAGCACCCAATCTGGCTGATGCTCTCACGCGCTTCGCGCAACTGCGTTCGCTGATGACGCATGACCAAATGCAGCAGCAATACCTGCGTGACCAGCAGGCGGTCAGCAGCCATCTGGCATCGCACCCGGACAGCACGTTTGCCGGCGCGGCCAAAGCGCTGCGCGGCCAGATCTCGCCCGGCATGCATATGCAGCTCATGCAGCAGGACGCGCAAATCCGCTTTCGGAATGCGCGGGCTACGGAGGCTGAGCTGAGCGCCGCGCAGAAGCAGCACGATCAATACCAGCAGATTTACAACAATGCCATGAACATCCCTGGGGCCGAATGGGATGCTCGCTGGCCTTCGGTGGTCGAGGCCATCCGGGCAGTGCCGGGCAACACCCTCCAGCTCGATGCGGCCAGCGTTATTCCCCGGCAGCAGTTGCAGCAATTCGCCCCGCTGCTCTCGCTCAACGAAGCGTATTTGAAAGCCGAGCAGCAGAAACGGGCGAGATAGCTTTCAGCTTTCAGCTCTCAGCCGTCAGCTCAGGACAAATCTGCCGCAGCCCGCGAAGCGGGCAGCTGTCTCACGAGGAGAACGCTAAAAAAACCGGGCAAGCCATCAGCGCGAGAGGACGACTACCTTCAGCGTAAGGAGAGCAGGCTCCCAGATTCTTCGCCCGCCGAAGCGGCCCCAGAATGACTCCACTTTTTTTTGTCGCAACTTCGCCCCCAGGCAAACTGTCATTCTGAGGCTGCGCAGCGGCCGAAGAATCTGGGAGCACATTTTCTCGGCCGCGATGGTTGGTCGTCCTCCCGAATTGTTGGCGCCACCCCCTGGGCCAGTCAGCCATCGAGCCATCCAGCTCGCTACCACTTCTTATGCAACTGCGCTTCCATGGCAAAGCCGCCGTTCTGGTCGCGCACGGCATTCACGGAAACGCGCGGCGTTGCCTTGTACTCCACTTTGATTTCCTGGTCCTGAGTGGAGTTCACGTCGGTGGCAAATGTCACAAAGATGTTGCTGGCCACTCGCTGCTGGATGGTGATGCGCGCTCCGGGATTCTGATTGCTGCCCTGCCCGCCGAGTTCGGGATCAATGGAGAGTTGCGAAATGCCGGCAACTTTTTCGATCCGGTTCGTTACCTGGCCGGTGACCTGCGAAGCCACCGCCGATTCCGCCGCCATGTTGGCCGGCTGCGGATTGGCGGCCGATGCTTCCGTGGTGGTGCCGAACGCAATCAGGTTGATGATGTCGGCCGGCGGCAGCGCCGGGTCCGATGCATAGTTGGTGTGCAGTTTCTCCGCCGGCCCCCAGAGCCGCAACTGGATGTTGTAGCTCTTGATCGTGGTGCTGACGTTCAGGTTGACCACCGGATCGGTTTCCACCGGGTTGATGAAGTCCACCGTGCCGCCATTCAGCACATACCGGTTGCCCTGGAAGATGAGGTCGCCGGAGTTGATGTTCACTCGCCCCAGAATCACCGGATCGGCGCCGCTTCCGGTTACGCGCAGGTTGGCGGCGCCATTCACGCTCAGCGTGCGGCTCACCAGGTTCACGTCATTGGTCGATTGCACCTGGATGTTGAGCTTCAGGTTCGAGCTGAAGCCCGAGGCAGGCGGCGGCGTGGTCCCGCCGCCAAGCGAGCCGGCAAAGTTCATCAAGTCGAATTGCGGGGTGAACGAAAGCTGGTTGACGCGCACCCGCCCGCTGAGCAACGCGTTGTCGGTATTGCCGGTCAGCGCGAGCTGCGTGCCCATGGTGGCGCGGATTCCGCCGGGATACAGCAGCCGCACGCCCTGGCCCTGCAGCCCCACATCGAACTGGAGGGCGGGGCGGTAAGCCACGCCGCCGGTGGCGGTCAGCGTGCCGCCGCCCGCCGAGGCGCTGAACTTCGTGATCTCCAGGTGGTCTTTGGTGAGGGTCAGCACGCCGTTCCCGTTCTCCAGGCCAATGGGCACATCGCCGGTGGCAAAGTTCGCATTCACCACTTGCACCTGGCCGGCCACATTCGGGTTGGCCCGCGCGCCCGTGGAATCGATGTTGAATTTCAACTGGCCCGAGCTGGCGATATCGGGATCGAGCATCTGCGCCAGCTTCAGGTCAATGGAGCCCATCAGCATCAGCGCCAGCGGCTGGTTGCGGTCCGCCACCGGGATGCGGCCCTGGAACTCGAGATCGGTGCCGGTGCCGCGGATTGCGCCGCGCTGCAGCGTGAGCGTGCCATTCGCGTAATCGGCGCGGATGGGCTCGGCCGCCGCAATCTGCACCGTGTTCTTGTAATTCACGGCGAGTTGCGGAATCGTGAGCTGCGCGGCCAGCCGAGCCTTGTCCTTTAACGGGCCGCGCAACCAGCCATGAATCTCGGTTTGGCCGGTCAGCGCGCCCGCCTGCGCCGGCGCGTAGATGGCAACCAGCGGAGCGAAAGGAATGGCCTGCGTATCGAACGCGGCATTCGCCTCATACTGGCCCGTCAGGTTCACGCTGCCGTGGGCGCGCGCCGAGGTGTTCAGGACCTCGGAATCGAGCGCGAAAGTGGCTGCATGGTTCGCCACCATGGTGTTGAAGCGGATGCCTTTCATCGTCTGGTTCTGCAGCGTCAATTGCGGAATTTCGATCGCTGCCTGCAGCCCGGGATTGTCGAGCGTGCCGCGCCCGCTGGCGTTCATGTTCAGCACGCCCGCAACCTGCAGGTTTTTGTCTTTGACGGTCTGCAACTGCTCAAGCCGAATGCCGTCAGCCGTGAGCTGTACATCATAGGCTTTGGTCTTCGGCATGTAGGTCAGCACGGCGTTGGCGGTGCCCGCCGTGGGCAACTGCACGGCAAGCGTGCTGTGCAGTTCGTTCCCCGTGCCCTGAAAATTCAGGTTCACGGATTTCACCGGCTCGGCTGCAATCTTCGCGCCGGTCAGGCTCATCGTGCCATGCCCCACGGGGTTCAGTTCGTTGCCGCTCACCTGCACATTGGCGGCCAGCGTGCCGGTAACCGGCGCCTGGGAGCCCGCAAGCCGCGTAAGGTTTTCAATGTTGACGTTCAGAGCATGCAGCGTTGCCTGCACCGCGCTGGTGTCGTTGAATTTCCAGTGGTGCAATGCCGCGGTGGCGGCAAATGCAATCCGCCCGCGGTCGGCAGGATCCAGTTCACCGTTCTCGATGCTGACGCTCGAAGGGCTGGCGTTCAGGCTGGCGCGCATCTGCTTCCATGCGCTGCCCCGCACTTTCAGGTTGGTCGCCGTGAGCTGGCCAGTTACATGCGGCGCCGCCGTGCTGCCGCTTACCGCGGCGTTGAAGCTGGCCTGCCCGCCCAGGCCCAGCGGCTTCGAAGGCGGGCTGAACAGCGCCGCCGCCGTCTCCAGCTCATGCAGGTCATTAGACTGCAAGCGCACCTGCAACGCCGAATTTTTGCTGATGGTCCCGTTCGCGGTGATCGATGTTTGCGCCATGCGCACGTAGCTCTGGTCCAGCGCCACCTGCTTCGAGGCGGCCGCGTATCGCGCGTGAATCACGGCATTCAGCGGCACGTTGCCGGGGTTGGCGCCGGCTGCAGCTTTATCCTGGGGCCCCGCCGCGCCCTGGATGGTGGCGTCGGCACGGGCCACCATGTTATCGGTGGTCTTGCCCCAGGTTGCGTCAGCCGTGGCATTCACGGCGCCGCTCAGGTTCACTCCGTTTAAGGCGGTTGAGCCGGATTGCGCGCGCAGAACCGGCTTGAGCTGGCTGAGCTCGAGGTTGTGCAGCGCAGCCTGCAGGTGCGAATGCGTATTGCCGCCCAGGTCCGTCATCGTCAGGCCGCCGGTGAACTGCCCCCCGAGCAGCGAAGCATGCAGGTCGCGCACTTCGGCGTTGCCGTGGTCAATGGCGTAGGTTGCGCCCAGGTTGCGAATGCTGGCCGCGAGGCTCGGCGTCTTTACCAGCAGCGCGTTGCTCCCCATATTGCCGTGCAGGGTGAGCGCAGCCATGAGCGGGGCTTTATTATTTTGGGAGTCGTAATGCGCCACGCCGGCGGCATGAATCGTGCCGGCCGGCAGCGACGCGTTGTTCATGATCCGCGCAAGCTGCGCGGTATCGAGCACGGCGTCATAGCGGCCGTCCACCACCAGGCTGGAGTAGTTCTTTGCCGTGGCTTCCAGCGTTACGCGCGACCCGGCCGCGGCGAGCACGGCGCGATTCAGCGTGAACTCCTGCTGCGTGGCCGAGAAGCTGGCGTCGAGGTCGTGCGGCAGCGGATTGTAGGCGCCCATTTTCAAGTGGCCGTCGCGATAGCTCAGCGTGCCCGCATATTTCTTCTGCCGCGCGTCGAATTCCGAGCGGAACGTAAGGTCGTGCAGGTCAGCATCGAGCTGCGCCTTGCGGTTGTTGTACCAGGCTTCGCCGTTGGAGAGCGTCGCGTGGCGAATGCCGAGATCGAAAACGTTGGTATTGCTCTGCTGGTTGCTGCTGCTCGCCATCTGCGGCAGGTTGTCGCGCCCGTTCCCGTCTTCGAGCACCCGCACCACCGGGCGATCGATCGCAATGTCGTTCACGTACCAGGAGCGGTGCAGCAGCGATGAAATCGTGATGCCTACCCGCAGGCGCTCCACGGTTAAGAGCGGCGGCGATGGGTATGGCGGCGCGCCCGCAATGCTGGCGTTGTAAAGGTCAAGCGTGGGGCTGATGCCCGAGAACGTGAGCGAGAAATCGCGCGCCGTAACCGCGGTTCCGAGCGCCGTGGCGGCCTTCTGCTCGGCGGTTCGCAGCACGTACTGGCGGAAGCGCGCGCTGTGCAGCAGCACAACAGCCGCCACCACGAGCACTGCAAAGAGGATGCCGATGCCTGCCGCTGTCCACCCGGCAATTCGCTTCCATTTCGAGCGCGGCTTGGGGCGGGGAAACTGTAGCGGCTCGCGCCGCTCGCGATCTCGATCGCGATCAAACGGTGGTTGCGGAAACGTGGCCACGGGTACCTCCCGGAGAAAAGCTGGCTAGCTGACTGGCTGAATAGCCGCATGTCTGCATGTCTGCATGGCTGCATGGCTCCATCGCTAAATGGGCGCGAACGCCGGCGATTTCACCTGGTTAGCCAGTCAGCTAGTTAGCCAGTCAGCCATCCAGCCATGCAGCCATCCAGCTCCTCAGAATGCCTGCCCTAGCGTGACGAATATCTGTGTAGATTTGATTCCGGGCAGGGGGTTCAAGTTGTGGCCGATATCCACTCTCACCGGCCCTACCGGCGTGGCATAGCGCAAGCCGAAGCCCACGGAATTCGTGTATGTGGGCCAGAAATTCGAGAATCCGATAGCGCGGAAAACGTTGCCGCCGTCATAGAAGGGCACGAAGCTCAGCTTTTTGTCCACGAACGGCAGGTCGATGGGCGAAGGGATGCGCAACTCGCTGTTCAGGATGACCAACTCGCGCCCGCCCACCGGCACGGTGATGGGCGCGCAGGTGCTTACGTCTCCCGGGGTGCCGCAGGCCGTTATGGTGTGCTGCGGGCCGGCGCCGTTCAGCGGGAACCCGCGAAGCGTGCTGCCCCCTCCCGAGAAAAAAGCCTGGCTGATGGGCACATGGCTCCCGCTGAATGCCCGGGCAAAGCCCACCCTCAGGCTGTTGGCCCACACAATGTTTGCCCAGGTCTTGCGGTAATAGGCGGTCTGGGTCAGCAGGCGGGCAAAGCTCACGTTTGAGCCGAGCACCTGGGGATTGACATCGATTTCTGCCGTGTCATAGACGCCCTTGTGCGCGTCCAGCGGGTTGTCGCGCGTATCGCGCACGAACGAGGCCGCCACGGTGGAAAGCCGCGTATGCAGGTCGCTTGCCGGGATAAGCTGCGGAATCAGCAGGTTGGAAATGCCGGTTTCGCTGAAGCTGTAGCGCAGGAACAGCGTGTTGGTTCTTTTTGCGTTCAGCGCGCGCTGCAGTTGCCACTGGCCCTGCGCCATGCGCGAGGTGAAGATGGGGTTCTGGCTGTCGCGCTCGCCCGAAATCGAAATACCCGAGCTCCAGTTGGTGTTGCGCCAGAACGGATCGTTGTAGCCGGCCTGGAAACGCTGGTCGAGCCGCCCCGCCAGCCCGCCCACCGTGATGGATTCAGACCGGCCCCAGAGATTCAGGCGCGTGTACTCGAACGAGCCGCGCGGCCCCCAAAAAGTCTTTTCGCTGGTTTTGAAAGTATGCGGCAAGCCGATGGGCGGAATGCCGGGAACCGCCACGGTTCCGCTGGGCAGGCTGCCTCCCCGGTTCACCACTTCGAAGCCGAAACCGTAGTTGATGGCGTTGCGCTGCGCTTCATGCACCTTCACAACTTCATCTTCCTGGGTCTGCGTGGTAATGCTGCGGCGCGGATCGATTTCGGCCCAGTCAAAGATGCCCAGGTTGTAGAGGTCGTTTTCCGCGCGCAGCATGTTGTCCATGCGCATGGGCTGCTCGCTGCGCAGCGCGGTCACGCGATTGATCAGCGCCTGGCGCGTCACTTTGCGGCCCAGCGTGACCACCTGCGCCGTAATCACTTTCGGCCCTTCGTAAATCTGGTACACCACGCGCAGCCGGTGCTTGTCTTTGCCGATGGGCTTGGCGGTTTCGCGGAACGTGGCGGTCAGGTAGCCCATGCGCAAATAGTTGGCGACAATCTGGGTGCGGTCATCATCCACCAGCTTGGTGGAATACGGCTTGCCATCGCCCAGCTTCAGGCCCTGCGGCGCGAGCTGGTTCAGCGGAACCGTGTTGTTTCCCTCCACTGCAAAGTCTTCTACCACGTCGCGCGGGCCTTCGTTCACGCGGAACGTGACCACCACGTTGCCGTTGGGCTGGCTTGTCACGCCGGGCGTCACCTGCACCGTGCTGTAGCCGTTAGCCTGGTAAACCTTTTTTAAATTCGAAGCGCTGGCCCGCACCAGCTTCTCGCTGTACTTGCCGTGGCTGAGCAGGTGGCCCTTCTCCACCGTCACATGCCCCATGAGGTCTTTGCCATCGAGGTGCTGGTTGCCGGTGATATCCACGCCGGCCACTTTGTGGCGCGGCCCTTTCGTGATCTGGTACACGATGGTCTCGCCATTGCTCTGCTGCGTGGTCGTAACGGTGACCTTGTCATCGAAATAGCCCTTGTCCTGGAAATGCGAAATCAGGTTCTGGCGGCCTTCCTGTATGAGCTCGGGATCGAGCCCGTTCATCTGGTAAACCGGCAACAGATTTTTCCTGGTCCAGGGCCACAAGTGCGCGCCCTCCACTTTCACGTTGACCGCCGGGCCGGTGTTCACCTGGTACTGGATGTCGGCGCGGTTGGTCTCAGGGTTGTAATTGGCGCCGATCAGCTTTACCTGCCCGCCAAGCATGCCTTCCTTCATCAGGCGGTTTTCCAGGTATTGCGTGGCTTTCTGGATGGTGGCCAGCTTGTATGTCTTGCCCGGGCGGATCGCGGCGGTATGCAGCCGCGCCATGGTGGAGTGCAGCACCGCTTCCAGATGCTGGGTTTCCTGCGGGTTTGTCCCGGTGATGCTGACGGCGCCGAACTTCGCGTGCCTTCCGAGCCTGGTCTGGAAAGTGACGTTGGCCAGGCCGTGCACCGCATCGACGTTGAGCTGCGGCGTAACCTGGGCCTCGAAGTAGCCGTTGCGCTGGAAAAAGCGCTGGAGCGACTTCTGCGCGTTCTCCACATCAACCGGGGTGTAGGCGCCCTGCGGCGGATAATTTGCCACCTGCACCAGCCGCGAGTAGGGGAAATGCCCCTGCGCGCCGGGAAACTCGAACATGCCGAAATACACCGCCGGCTGCAGCACGAACAGCACGCGCACTCCACCGGCCTCAGGCCGGAACTCGACTTCCACGGCCTGGAATTTGCCCGCCTGCTTCAATGCGGCGAGGCTCTGGTTGACTTTCTCCTCGGAGAACGGCTCGCCCGCCTTCTGCGCCAAAAGCGGCTCGAGCGCGGCGAGGTCGGCGCCCGGCTGCCCGGCCAGTTCCACCGAAGTGACGTTCTGCCCGTTGTAAGCGGGTAGAGCGTTCTGCACCTGGGGAGCAGTTTTCGGCGCCTGCTGCGGCTGTGCGGTGGCGCCGGTTTGGGCAATGGCGCCCGCGGGAAACAGAAAAACGCCCAATACAATGGAGTGCGCAAGTACGCGGATATTCAGCATCTCTGGTGGCAGACCCGTAGCGTTGAGTTGTCCAGGGGGAACAAGGCAGGGACCAGCGCCTATATATAAGGATGAGCAGCACCGCCCGCGAGATGGCGCAAGGAATGACGTGGGTCCGGCCGCCCTCGGCCGGACAGGCGGCCTGAAAGGCCGCCTCACTGATCGCGGTTCACGGTTCTGCCGATACTGACTTCAGGCGCGCTTCGCACGCCCAGTCCGGCCGAGGGCGGCCGGACCCACATTACTTCAGCACCCATCGGGTGGCGGATTTGGGGAAGTCTTTTTCGCGCCAGGCCAGGGCTACGCGGGGAATGGCACGGAAGAGTAGGGACTCGGGCACAACCAGCAACGGCATCTTGTACTTGTGCTGGCTGGCCCGGTCGATTGTGCGAAGGAGGGCCTGGTCGCTAAGGTCAACTTCTACTACGTCGCACTCCAGGATTACGGCATCGTCGCCGCTCTCGAGATGCACAATGGCTTGAGGATTCCGCGCCAGGTTACGCTGTTTTACGGTTCCGCGGCCGGTGCCGAAGATGAGGGCGCCATCCATCCAGAAGCCCCATACGGGCATGGCGTGCGGACGGCCGTCAGGCCGAGTGGTCGAGATCCAATAGCTGCGGGATTTTTCCAGCTTGCGGCAGGTATCAGCCCATTTTATTGTGCCCTTTTTACGCTTCGCCATGCCGTAGAAGGGGGGCATGATGGGGCGGCCGGAGGGCGGCTCTTTCCTGCTGCTGGTTTTGCGCGCGGAGGTTGCCATACGCCGGGCTCCTTCCAACTCCCATCCACCCATACTCCCGGTGGAGTGGAAAGTCAAAAGGCACAAAAAGCTGACTAGCTGACTAGCTGACTGGCTTGCTAAAACCACTGACAGCCAGCAGACAGCCAGTCAGCCAGCGAGCCAGTTAGCCAGACCTATTGGGCAGCCGCGGCGCTGCGCAGCACCTGGCCCAGGCGCTTGGCGGCGGTCCTGCTCTCCTCGGTATCGCAGAGGAATTCCAGGCCATAGTAGTAGCCGCTGCGGTTGCGCACGCTGGCGGAGACCCGGAGTGGGCCTCCGAATGGGGGCGTAAATTCCACTTCCACAATTTCATCCACGCGGAGCTCGATGCCGGCGAACACCAGCATGCCTCCTTCGCTGATATCCCGCCCGCGCCCGCTCACAATCTTCACTTTTGCCGGCATTTTTGCGATCACTCGGATGGGTACGTCGAGGTCGTAACGCGTCCAGCGACGCATTTTGAGAAATGGAGGAACCCCGGCGGCAATAGCGGCCATGACGTCAAACTATGCCCAGCCTGCCTAAGGTTCCAGATTACGAAAGTACCAGGGGCAAACCTGGTAAGACCTCGGCAGGGCGACGTGAGGCAATGCAAGAGTCAGAAGGCAAAAGGACAACAGGACGAAAGCGATACACGAACGACACGAAGGTCTCACGAAGGGCACGAACGGCGTGGCGCATAATTGCGCGCCTCACCCGCGTTCTGCGGGCCCGCGGGCGCGGGCTTTATAATCGAAGGTTCCCGCCATGGGTTACCAGGTCCTTGCCCGCAAATACCGGCCCCAACGCTTTGACGAAGTCATTGGGCAGGAGCACGTTACCCGGACGCTGCAAAACGCGTTGCAGCAGCAGCGCATTGCGCATGGTTATATTTTCAGCGGCCACCGCGGAATCGGGAAGACCACTATCGCGCGCATTCTGGCAGCCGCCCTCAATTGCCGCTCGGCCGGGCGGCCGGTGGCCGAGCCCTGCGGGGTTTGCGAATCCTGCACCGAAATCCGGGCGGGCAACTCGGTTGACGTCATTGAAATTGATGCTGCCACCAACCGCGGCATCGATGAGATTCGCGAACTGCGCGAGGCGGCACGCTACCGTCCGGCCCGCGACCGTTTCAAGGTTTACATCCTCGATGAAGCTCACCAGATTACGGATGCCGCATTCAACGCGCTGCTGAAGACGCTGGAAGAGCCGCCCGGGCACATCGTGTTCATGATGGCGACGACGCAGCCGGAGGACATTCCGCAGACCATCCGCTCGCGCTGCCAGAATTTCAGCTTCCGCGCAGTCAGCTTCGACGCGATTATGGCCCAACTCGGCCAGATCGCCGCGAGCGAGCAAGTTCAGGCTGACGCTAACGTGCTGGCCATGCTGGCGCAGGCCGGCGACGGCTCCATGCGCGACGCGCTCTCCATCATGGACCAGGCGATCGCCTGCTGTGGCGCTACGCTGAGTCCGGAAACCGTGCGGCAGCTGGTTGGAACCGTCCCAGCGGAGGCCATGGAAGAACTTCTGCAGGCGGTGCAGCAGAATTCCAGCGCCGATGTGCTGCGGGTTGTAGATGGCCTGGTGAGCTCGGGGCAAAACCCGGCGCATGTGGCGCGCGAGTTTGTGCGCTTTTTGCGCAACCTGCTGGTGGCGAAAGTGGCGGGCGATGGTTCGCCGCTGCTGCAGGTCTCCTCCGACGAGCGGTCGCGGGCGGGCCGGCTGGCGCAGATGTTCAGCGAGGAGGATCTCACTCGCTTCCTGCAGCTCATGCTGCGTACCCACGCGGAGCTGGGCTACCGGCAGGAGCAGCGATTTCACCTGGAACTGGGGATGCTGAAGCTGGTGCATGCGCAGCGCCTGCTGCCGCTCGAGCAACTGTTGAGCGAAATTCCGCCGGCCTCGGCGGGGCAGCGTGCTGCGGCCGGCGCACCCGCAGCTTCGCCGGCCCGCGATGGCTCGGGCTTGAAGACAAGTTCCGCAGCGGGAGCGAATCCGTTTGCGCGTTCCGCGCCCGGAGTGCCTTCGCCGCTGGAAGCGGATCGCGCGCGCAGAGCTCGCGCCGCGCCCGGCGAGCCGGAGGCGCAGGCGGCCGGCTCCAATGGCGTGGACGCCTCGGCGGTGCGCCGGCAGGTGCTGTCGTCACTGGAAGCCGGCGAACAGAAGTCATTGGCGGCTATGCTGGAAAGCGGCGACTGGAGCCTGGTTCAGAATGTGGTGAAGGTCACGCCCGAAGATGCCGAGAGCGTGCTGAGCCTGCTGCGCATCTTCAGCAATGCGCAACAGGCCATGGATCGCGCGGCCAGCAGCGCTCTGGGCCGGCCGACCCGCGTGGTGATTGAAGCCGGGCAGAGCGAAACCCCGGCAGCGCGCCCCGCGCCGGCGGAGGAGGCGGCAGGCAGCGCCCGCTCCCGCGCCGCCAGCGATCCGGTGGTCAGGCGCGTGCAGGAAAAGTTTGAAGCCGAAATCAGGACGGTGATTGATCATCGAAAGAGCTGAAGGCAACGCAAAAGGCGGAAATCATGGGTGGCTTTAATCCTCGGCAAATGCAGGAGCTGGTGCAGCAGGCCCGGCAGCAGTATGAAGACCTGCAGAACCGGATGCAGCAGACGGTGGTGGAATTCACTTCGGGAGGCGGCGGCGTGAGCGTGCGCATGAATGGCCGCAAAGAACTGCTGCGCGTGAAAATTGATCCTGAAATCGTCAGCTCCGGCGATGTGGAGATGATCCAGGACCTGGTGACGGCGGCGGTGAACGGCGCAGCGCGCAAAGTCGAAGAGATGCTGCAATCCAGCCTCGGCGGAATGCTGGGCGGCCTGGGCGGAATGTTCGGAACCTAGCGGCAAACCATGTCTCGCTTTGCGGAGCCGATGGCTCGCCTCATCGAAGAACTGAAGAAGCTGCCGGGCATCGGCAGCAAGAATGCGCAGCGGCTCGCCTTCCATATCCTGCGCTCGAGCGAAGCCGATGCCGACGCGCTGGCCGCGGCCGTGCGCGAGGTGAAGCAGAAGCTGCACCTCTGCTCGGTGTGCAACAACATTACGGACGTTGATCCCTGCCTGTACTGCAGCAGCGCGGTGCGCAACCAGCGCCTGGTGTGCGTTGTGGAAGAGCCCACCAACATCGCCGCCATCGAGAAAACCCGCCACTACAACGGCGTGTACCACGTGCTGCACGGCCTGCTCTCGCCGCTGCATGGCGTGGGTCCCGAGCATTTGCGGGTCGAGAGCCTGGTGCGGCGGGTGGATGCGGGCGGCGTGGATGAAGTGATCCTGGCCACTAGCCCGACCGTAGAAGGGGAAGCGAACGCGATTTACGTTTCCCGGGCGGTGAAGCGCCCGAATGTGAGGATCAGCCGCATCGCCACCGGAATCCCCGCCGGCAGCGACATCGAATATGCCGATGAAGTCACCATGGCGAAGGCGATGGAAGGGCGCCGGGAGATTTAATAGCGGCCTATACCAGAGGCCGAAGGCCGCCACAAAGGTAGCCCGGCATGAAGCGAAAGCGGAATGCCGGGGAACATGCAATCACCTCAGAGTCCGAAGGACGACAGAGAGTTGCGCAGGTTTACGTCCGCGGCTTGATCCCGTGCTTCTCCAAAAGTGCTTTGAATTCGCCGGCAAAGTCGCGTTTCTTGTGGTGCTCCGGCTGCGAATTCACATATGCGATAACCGCGGCCAGATGCGACTTGCTGACCCCAAATACGCCGTATTCCTCCTGCCACTCGAATCGCGCGACTCCCTGCCGTTTCACCCAGCGTGATGAGTTCGCCTTAATGACCTGAATGGCTTTTGCGACCGACAGCACGGGAGGGATGCCAACCACTACGTGTGCGTGGTCATCCATGCCGTTGATCGCATCCACGTGCATGCCGTAATTGCGTGCGATCCCCGCCATATATGCCCACAGTTTTGGCTGGATGACCGGCGCAATGTTATGTAGCCGGTTCTTCGTTCCAAACACCAGGTGAACGTGGTTGCAGTGATATGCCGACATTCTGTGTCGTCCTCCGGACTCGCCCGTCGATGGGTCCTGTACCCGGCATTCCGCTTCGCTGCATGCCGGGCTACCCTTGTGGCGGCCATCGGCCTCTCGCATCTGGGGCTGTGGTCGCCGGCATTTTACCCGGCCGAGTGGGATTCGGCCCAACAATTCTGAAATAATCGAGCTATGGCTGTTCCTGAAAAGGGCCTTTCGGCCGATCTTTATGAGCCTGGCGGCCTGGCGCGGGCGGTGGATGAAATTGCGAATGCGCCGGCAGCGATTGTGGCTGCCGCATCGGGGTTGACGGATGCGGAATTGCGCTACAAGCCTTCGCCGGAGAAGTGGTCGGCGCTCGAGATTCTGGCGCACCTGGCCGATATTGAACTGGTGTATGGATTCCGGCTGCGGCAGATCATTGCGCAACCCTACTCCACGCTGGCGCCGGTTGACCAGGATGCGTGGTCACGCACCCTGGGCTACGGCAGCGCTGCGGTGTCGGAACTGATGGAGCGCTACGTGTGCCTGCGCCGCGCCAATGTGGCGCTGCTTCGCCGGCTCACCTCCGCCGATCTGCGGCAGAGCGCGTTCCATCCCGAATACGATGACAGCTTCACCCTGGCCGATCTGGTGACATTCATGCGCCGCCACGATCCCAACCATCTGGCACAGATCGAGCGGCTGAAACAGCAGGCGCACGCAGGAGTGTTGCATGGCGTTTGACAGCGGAGCTGCATATCTGGACGAAGCGCGCCGCAGCCTTCGCGGCTACAAGCGCATGGCCGAAGAGGCGATGGCGCAGGTGAGCGATGAAGAAATGTTCCGGCAGCTCGACCCGGAAGACAACAGCATCGCCCTGGTGCTCAAGCACATTGCCGGAAATATGCGCTCGCGCTGGACCGATTTTCTGACCAGCGACGGCGAAAAGCCTGACCGCAATCGCGACTCGGAGTTCATGCTCGAGAGAGGAAACAGCCGCGCCGGGCTCATGGAAGCCTGGGAAGCAGGCTGGAGGCTGGTGTTTGATTCAATTGCGCAGCTCGGGCCGCAGGACCTGGAGCGCGTAATCACAATTCGCGGCAAGGAACA
>JAFAIN010000226.1 GCA_019236695.1 Acidobacteriota bacterium
AACTTCACCTGGCTTTGCTTTTGTCAAATCAGCTTTTGGGAGCATCTCCAGCCCTGTCCGCATCCCGCCCTTACCAGTAAATTTGTGGTGCGAACCGCAGCCATAGACCTCCGACCCAAAAGGCGAATACGTCGCGCTGCACTGCACGTTGCCGCTGGTATCCATGGTGCTGCGCGTCGGGCCGAGAATGGAAGCCCTGGCGCTCGGGAATTCTGACCGCCCAGACATTTCACATGCTTCAGACGACCGTCAACTGAAGTAGAGTCACAAACCAAGACGCTAAAGTAATTAGTGAGCTGATTGCCGCATAACGCTCGCGGCCGTGCCCAAAGAGGCTCAAAGAGCCACCAACAGACAGGGCGATGAAGCATTCCGCGATAACGCCCCTTGTGTGTCGAGTGAGAGTGCGACCGCTGGCGAACGTGCTAACCGCCAGCATTACCCATGAGCCCACGACAACAACAGCAGAACAGGTAACGCCAACGGAAGCTAGTGACCAACGCCAGTCTTGAGAATGGGAGACGCATGCGATCCATAAGACGTACGTAGCAACCCCAAGAAGAAACAACCCCGCGAGAAGAGACATCTCCGCTTGATTCACAGCGCAACATCTCCCTTCACAAAGAGACGACCAGAACACGTCCCACCACCAGCCATTATCCTCGTCGCCCTCATCCCGACGGAAATCGTCTGCGCCTCCGCCACGATCGGCATATACATTCACATCTCCCGTTAAGCTTGGATTACCAAAGTTGTAGCTAACGGGATATATCTGGTGGTTCATCCTGGTGCTACCACGCGAGCACGATCCAGCAGGACTATATCCGTCCTGCCGGCAAGCGACTCGAGATCGGCAACGTGGGCTGGCACACGTTTCGTCACAGCTACCGCAGTTGGCTGGATCGAACGGGCACCCCTGTTGGCGTGCAGCGGAAGCTGATGCGCCACGCGCATATTTCGACCACCATGAACGTCTATGGAAATGCGCTCATGGATTCCAAGCGCGAGGCCAACAGCAAGGTTGTCGAAATGGCCTTGAGGACCGGGTGAGGAAGAGCCGTAACACTCGTCGCCAACGTCAAGGGCTGCGTCTGGTACGCAGCCCTTCGGGGTTTGGCAGGTCGCCCGCAAACGCCTGTTTGTGGGGTTGTGTGGGGTTGACTCCGCCTAAGTGGTTGCGGGGGGTGGATTTGAACCACCGACCTTTGGGTTATGAGCCCAACGAGCTACCAGACTGCTCCACCCCGCACTTCAATCGTAGCAATGGCTTCCACGCCTGTCAAAAAAAACAGCGAAGGGGGCAAATCATTGTGCCGAGACAGGGCTTTAACCGACCTCAGGGCACATGCGAACTACATTGCTGATGGCGCTGACGCTTTGCATCGATCATCGTTGCCCTCTGCCCCCCGGGCAGTTGGACACACGCGCCGATGAGGACGACCACCCTCCGCGCAAAGACAATTGGCTCTCAGATTCCTCGCCCGCTAGGGCGGGCTCGAATGACTCTCCTTTTGGAGTGGACAGCCGCCAGGTATTCTGAAAGCCGCGCAGCGGCTCTCGCTCGATCTTTCGGAAACGTTATGGCTTGCGAGCGCGGGCATGACTGCGTTAGTTTTCTGCTCTCGCCAGATTCTTTATGAACGAAGCACGCTTTACGCGGCGCGATCTTCTGAAAGGCGCCGGCGCCGCACTGGCCTCCGGCGCGCTGCCAGTTTCAGGCTTGCGTGCGGGCGGAGCACAGCCGGCGGCAGCCGCTCCTGATGCCGCCCGCGAACGCCGCATGCGGTGGTGGCATGCCGCCAAGTTTGGCATGTTCATCCACTGGGGCCTTTACAGCGTCCACGGGCGCCACGAATGGGCCATGGAGGATGAAGCGATTCCGATTCTGGAGTACGAGGCGTTCGCCCGCCAGTTCAAGCCGAAGCCCCGAGCCGCACGGGAGTGGGCGCGGCTGGCAAAGGCTGCCGGCATGAAGTACATGGTGATGACCACGAAGCACCATGAAGGCTTTTGCCATTTCACAACCTCCACCACCGACTATTGCTCACCCAAACAGGGCCCGGGCCGCGACCTGGTGCAGGAGTATGTGGAAGCCGCACGCGAGCAGGGGCTGCGTGTGGGTTTCTATTACTCGCTCATGGATTGGCATCATCCCGACGGCGCGCGCTCCGAGAAAGATGAAGCGGCGCGGCAAAGATTTGTGCCCTACATTCACCAGCACGTTCGCGAGCTTATGTCGCAATACGGCAAAATTGACGTGCTCTGGTATGACGTTTCATGGCCGCTGACCAAGGAAGGCTGGGAATCGGAGAAGATGAACCGCATGGTTTTCGAGCTGCAGCCGGAAATCATTGTTAATGACCGCAATGGACTTCAGGGTGATTTCTCCACTCCGGAGCAGCACATCTCGGCCGAAGCGGGCGGGCGCGCGTGGGAAGCCTGCATGACCTTGAACGACAGTTGGGGATACCAGGCGGCTGACGATAACTGGAAGTCGGCCAAAACCGTAATCCGCAACCTGATCAGTTGCGCGCGCCAGGGCGGCAACTACCTGTTGAATATCGGGCCCATGCCGGATGGCTCCATACCCGAAGAATCAGTCCGCATCCTCAGGGAGGTGGGCGAGTGGATGCAGCGCAACGGCGAAGCCATCTACCGTTCGGGGCTTACGCAGCCGGAGGATTCCGATTACTCAAGCTTCACGCGCAACGGCAACATTCTCTATCAGCATGTATATTTCTGGCCCGGCACCACCGTTGCCGTGTGCGGCCTGCAGACCAAAGTGATGTCGGTGCGGCTTTTCGCTTCCAACCGTGAAGTCAGGTTCCAGCAGGATCCTTATCGCCTTCTGCTCACCGGCCTGCCTGAGCGGGCGCCCGACAGTCCGGTGACAACCATCGCGATTGAGTGCGAATCGCAGCCGACCCAGAACAGCCAGTTCGTGCGCCGCCAGAAGCCCCGCGCGGGGGTCAACATCACGCCCGCCTGACCTGACAACACGGAACGTCGTGCGAGTCGCCGCCGCTCGGCGGTCGTCTCCGTGGCTCCGCGCCTCCGCGGTGAAGCTGCCCCGTGAGTTTCGCCCGCAAATCCCGGTCCCGCCCTTGCGACCGTTTGTGTTAAAAATGCTTAAGCGCGATGGCACGCACCATACTGATGAAGGTGAAGCGGCAGCCGAACCCTGGCTCGGCCGCGCTTTGGGAGGAGTTTGAGCTGGCGTGGAAGCCGGGCATGAACGTCATTTCGGCAATGATGGAGATTGCCGGCAACCCTGTAACGCGAAGCGGCAAGCCCACCACGCCCATCACCTACGATTCCAACTGCCTGGAAGAGGTCTGCGGCTCGTGCGCTATGCTGATCAACGGCCGCGCCCGCATGGCCTGCTCGGCGCTGGTTGACAAGCTGGCGCAGCCCATCACGCTCGAGCCGCTGAAGAAATTCCCCGTAGTGCGCGACCTGGCCGTCGATCGCAGCGTGCTTTTCGAAAACCTGAAGCGCGTCAAGGCGTGGATTCCGATCGATGGTACGTACGACCTCGGTTCCGGTCCGCGTATGTCGCCGGCCGAGCAGGAGCGCGCCTACCCTTATTCGCGCTGTATCTCGTGCTGCTGCTGCATGGAGGTTTGCCCGCAGTTCAACGAGTCGACCGGCTTTGTGGGCGCGGCTACCATCGGCCAGGTGCGGCTGTTCAACGCCCATCCCACCGGCCAGATGCAAAAGCCCGATCGCCTGCATGCCCTGATGGGTGATGGCGGCATTCACGAATGCGGCTTTGCGCAAAATTGCGTGGAAATCTGCCCCAAGGACATACCGCTGACCAGCGCCATCGCCGAAGTTGGCCGCTCGGTGATGAAGCAGGCCATCACTGATTTCTTCCAGAAGTAGCTGTGGCGCGTGTGGTACATTCAAGAGCCTTCCCTACCAGGGTCGAGGAACTTTCACGGAATGCAAACCACGCGCGTTCTGATTCTGGCTGCCGCATTTCCGCTGTTCGCCGCGGCACAGCCGGCCAAACACACAGGGACTCCCCATCGGATGACAGCAAAAGAAATTCATAACTCCGCCATCATCGTCGATACTCACGCCGATACCACGCAGCGCCTGCTCGACGAGAACTTCGATATGGCCAACCCGCCGGCCGGCGATTACGGGCACGTGGACTTTGCCAAGGCCGCGGCGGGAAATCTGGGCGCCGAGTTTTTTTCCATCTGGGTTGAGCCGGAAAAGTTCAAGGGCCATTATGCGCGCCGCACGCTCGACCTGATTGATTCGGTATATGAGCAGGCTGCCAGGAATCCCAGCCGCATGATGATTGCCTATTCAGTGGCCGATATCCGCCGCGCCCGCGCGGGCCCGCACAAACGCCTGGCGGCGCTCATGGGAATTGAAGGCGGCCATTCCATTGAGAACGACATTCATCTGCTGCGCGACTACTATCGCCTGGGCGTCCGCTACATGACGCTCACCTGGTCGAACACCAACGAATGGGGCGATTCTTCCGGCGACATCGATAACCCGAACGTAGCTCACCATGACGGGCTCACCGAGTTTGGGAAAGACGTAGTGCGCGAGATGAACCGGCTGGGAATGATGGTGGATATTTCGCACGTCGCCGATAAAACATTCTTCGACGCAATTTCGGTGACCCAGGCGCCGGTGATTGCCTCGCATTCCTCCGCCCGGGCGTTGACCAACCATCCGCGCAACATGACCGATGAAATGCTGCGCGCCGTCACCAAAAACGGCGGAGTCGTGATGGTGAATTTTTTCTCCGCCTTCGTGGATGAAAATTTCCGCAAAGCCTGGGATGCCCAGGCGCCGGAACGCAACCGCGCGGTGGAAGAAGCGGTGAATGCCTGGAAGCAGCAGCACCCGGGCGGGGAGCCGCCCTACAATATCGATGAAAAAGTGCAGCACGAGTGGGGTATGAAGATTCCCCGGCCGCCGCTCAGCTCGCTCATTGACCATATCGACCACATTGCCAAAGTGGCCGGCATGGATCATGTTGGGCTGGGCTCCGATTTCGACGGAGTTTCATATCTCACTCCCGAGGGCATTGATTCCGCCGCCGATTTGCCGAAGATTTCCCAGGCCCTGGCAGCTCGCGGCTACTCGGCGAATGACATCCACAAGATACTGGGCGGAAACCTGCTGCGCGTTTTGAGCCAGGTGGAAGCCACCGCCCACCGCTTGCAGGCCCGGCAGGTTAGGGACGGACATGCAGAGGCCGGCACATCGCCGGCGTCAGTCAGGCGGCACGCCGCGGGAGGGCAGTAAAGCTATGAAACAGGCCGGGTTCACACACCGGGTGAGAATTACGGCTCTTACCATTCTGGCAGCTTCGTTAGTCGCGCTGGCGCAGAAGCCGGGTGCGCCGGCGGCCAAACGCAGCCCCGTGGAAGGCCGGCCCACCGCCATTCTCAATACCTCGGCAGGCAAGCTGACCTGCTTTCTGTTTCCCGAGAAGGCTCCCATCGGAGTAAAGAACTTCATTGGCCTGGCCACCGGAACGCAGGAGTGGATTGATCCAAAAACCGGGACCAAAGTTCACGGCAAGCCTCTTTATGACGGCACCGTCTGCCATCGCATCATCGCCGGGTTCATGATTCAGTGCGGCGATCCGCTGGGCAACGGCACAGGTGGCCCGGGTTACCGGTTTCCCAACGAAGTTTCGCCTGACTTGAAGTTTGACCTGCCGGGCATGCTGGCCTACGCCAATGCCGGGCCGAACACCAACGGTTCGCAGTTTTTCATTACCGAGCAGGGCCTGCCTCCGCAGCAGCAGTTGCAACTCAACAACAACTACACCATCTTCGGGCAGTGCACTCCTGAGAGCGTGGAGGTGGTGAAGCAGATTGCGCGCGGCCCGCTGAAGGCGGGAACCAGCGACCAGGCGGCGACTCCGGCGGTCATCAAGCACATCGACATCATGAGTTGGAAGAGCAATAAGCCTTAGGCTCCAGGCTCTAAGCCAGTGCGTTCGCCGGTTTATGAGGAACGGCCGAGATCTACTATGCCGCGAAGGAAGAATCTGATCGTTGCTGTCCTGGTCTGTTTGGCGGCCGGCTGCAGCGATCAACCCAAACCGCAACCGGCCGCAAGCCGTGCCGAGCCTGAGCTGCCGGCGCAGGCCACTGCCATCATCGAAACGGACGCTGGCCGCCTCACCTGCGAGCTGTTTCCCCAAGAGGCGCCGCGCAACGTAGCCAACTTCATCGGCCTGGCCGAAGGCACGCACGAATGGGAGCATCCCCTGAACCATCGCCGCATTCGCATGAAGCTTTATGACGGCACGTCATTTCACCGCGTAATCCCGGGCTTCATGATCCAGGGCGGCGATCCGGCTGGGAACGGAAGCGGCGGCCCGGGGTATCGGGTTCCGGATGAAATCAGGACGAGCCTGAAGTTCGACCGCCCCGGGCGCATGGCAATGGCCAACGACGGCGCCAACACCAACGGCAGCCAGTTTTTTGTGACCGAACGCGCCACGCCGCACCTTGACGGCCGCTACACCATCATCGGCCAGTGCGACAACCCCAGCGTGCAGGTGGTAAAAAAGATTGCCCGCATGCCGCGCGACACCAACGACGACCGCCCCTTCAATCCGGTGAAGATCCGCAGCGTCACCATCCAGCGCGAGAACAGCTCGAAGCCATAAGCCCTAAGCTCGCAGCCGGGGCCTGCGACCGCCTAATCCAGCAGCAGGAATTCAGATCCATCGCTGCGCTCCCCATGACAGCCGCGCACAAGCCAGCGACTCCGTCGGGTTAGGCGAGAGTCATCCTGAGGCCGCTTGCGGCCGAAGGATCTGGGAGCGCTCTATCCTGGCCGCAAACGGTGAGTCGTCCCGCCGTAGAGGTGGAGTCTGGCAAGTAGAACTGCGCCCGCCCCTCTCCAGGCAGGGCGAAGCACCGCAGAGCACGACCAACTTCAGCGTAAGCAAAGCGGTCTCCCCGGATTCCTCACCCGCTACGCGGGTCCGGAATGACTCTCGCGTGGTGGCTTGGGTATATGGTTTTCCGCAGGATACGTTTTGGGATCATCTGTTCATGCCTGTCCTGACCCCGCACCCGCGGGTAGGCTGCTCGGGTTGACACGACCGGGCGGGCGCCACTGTCGATTGCCCCGGGCCTTGACAAGTACGCGGTTCCGCGTACATAATGTACGCAGAATGGCGTACCTGGTGAAAGACGTCGCGCAACTGCTGGCGCTCATGCGCCGCCTGCAGGGCAAGCGCAGCTCGACCGAGTTTGCCTTGGACCTGGGGATCTCGAAGCAGTACCTGACCGACATCTACAAGGGGCGGCGCGATCCCGGGGAGAGCGTGTTGCAGGCCCTGGAAGTCACCCGCAACGTTACGTATGAAGTGCCGCATACGAGCGCGCTGTTCCGCAGGATTCCGGCAGCAAATCAAAAGGAGAAAGCACATGACGAAAAGCCAAAACGGGCATCCTCCAAAACAGCGCGTCCTCGTAAACTTCATCCTTGACCGCAGCGGCTCCATGGCCGCCGTGGAAGACGACACCATCGGCGGGTTCAACACTTACGTGCGTGAACTCGGCGCCGAGCAGAACGTGGAATACAGGTTTACCCTGACGCTGTTCGATACCCGCGTGGAAGCCCGCTATGTGGGCGAGCCGCTCAGCAAGGTGGCGCCCCTGAGCCGGGCTACCTACGTGCCGGGCGGCGGCACCGCGCTCTACGATGCCCTCGGCGCCACGGTTCGCCAGGTGGAACAGACCCTTACCCACGTGGAGAAAGTGATCACCGTGATCATGACCGACGGGCATGAAAATTCCTCGCGCGAGTGGACGCAGGAAGGCGTACAGGCGCTCATTGCCGGCAAGGAAAAAGAGGGGAACTGGACCTTTGTCTTCCTGGGCGCCACCCCGGATGCATGGGACGTCGGGATGAGCATGGGGGTGCAGCAGGGCAACCGCTACCGCTACCAGCAAGGGCAGGTGCAGGATGTACTCTGCTCCATGTCCAGGGCTACGAACATGTTTTCCCGAAGCTCAGAGCGCGCGAGCCATTCATTGCTGCGAAGCACCGGCGTTCAGAGCGATGCGATCGAAGAAGAAGAGGGCAGCATAGAGGCCGTCCCGAAAAAGAACTGATCGTTCACCATCGAGGCGCGGAGACGGCCGGCATTCAATTCCTCCGCGCCTCCTTGTCTCCGCTGTGCAATCCGCTTACGCCACCCGCTCGATGGCCACCGACTGCAGGATTACGTCATTCAAGGGCTTGTCCTGCCGGTTGCGGGGCGCATTGGCAATCTTGTTCACCACATCCTGGCCTTCGACAACTTCTCCGAATATGGTGTGATTGCCGGTCAGCCACGGCGTGGGCACCACCGTAATGAAGAACTGGCTGCCATTCGTATTGGGTCCGGCATTGGCCATTGCCAGCTTGCCGGCCTTGTCGAACTTGTGGGGAGAGCCTTTGGTTTCGTCCTCGAACTGATAACCGGGCCCGCCGGTACCCGTGCCCGCGGGATCGCCGCCCTGGATCATGAAATCGGGAATCACGCGGTGAAAGATGGTCCCGTCGTACAGCTTGCCGCTGGATTTCTGGCGGCTGACGGGATGGCTCCACTCGCGCTTGCCTTCGGCCAGATCGGTAAAGTTCTGGACGGTTTTCGGGGCTTCCTTTTCGAAAAGCCGGCAGACGATCTGCCCCTGGTTGGTCTGGAAAATGGCGTAAGTTCCGGATGAGCGTGACATCGTTCTCTACACTCCTATTACCGCGCACAATTCCTTTACGGCTTCGGCGCTCTTGTGCAGGGCCGTGGATTCATCCTGCGTCAGCTTGATTTCAATGATCTGCTCCAGGCCGCGGGCGCCGAGCTTGCACGGCACGCCCACGTAGAGACCCTGGATTCCATACTCTCCCTGCAGATATACGGCGCACGGCAGGATTTTTTTCTTGTCCTTCAGGATCGCTTCCACCATCTCGGTGGTTGCGGCGGAAGGGGCATAGTAGGCGCTGCCGGTTTTGAGGTACTTTACGATCTCGGCCCCGCCGTCGCGGGTGCGCTGCACCAGGCGGTTGATCGTGCCCTCGTCCATAAGGTCGGTAATCGGAACCCCGGCCACCGTCGAGTAGCGGGCCAGCGGAACCATGGTGTCTCCATGGCCGCCGAGCACGAAAGCTGTCACGTTCTCAACGCTGACTTCGAGTTCCTGCGCAATGAAAGTACGGAAGCGGGCGGAGTCGAGCACGCCCGCCATGCCAATCACTCGCTCGCGCGGGAAGCCGCTGATTTTGTAGGCGGCCTGGGCCATGGCGTCGAGGGGATTCGACACGATGATCAGGATGCAATCGGGAGAATTCGCCACCACCTTGCCTACCACGTCCTGCATGATGCGGTAATTCGTATTCAGCAGGTCGTCGCGGCTCATTCCCGGCTTGCGGGGAATACCGGCCGTAATCACCACGATGTCGGAATTGGCGGTGTCGCCGTAGTCGTTGGTTCCAAGTACCGAGGCGTCGCGCTTTTCAATGGGCATGGCCTCCAGAAGATCAAGCCCTTTGCCCTGCGGTACTCCCTCCACGATATCGATCAGAACCACGTCGCACAGCTCTTTTGCCGCCATCCAGTGCGCCGCCGTGGCGCCCACGTTGCCGGAACCGACGATGGTGACTTTCTTACGGGCCATACTCCTCCATTGGGACATTGATTGATCGGGCTGTCCGGCCAGTTGGGCCATTAAGCCGCGGTGCTTCTGGCCAGATCCATATTCTGGATGATGGAATCGGCAAACTCGCTGGTGCGCACCTTGGTCGCGCCTTCCATCAGCCGCTCGAAATCGTAGGTCACTTTCTTTTGCAGGATGGTGCGCTCCATTGCATCCTCGATCACCCGCGCAGCTTCCTTCCAGCCGATAAACTCGAACAGCATGACCCCGGAAAGAATGACCGAGCCGGGATTGATTACATCCTTGTCCGCATATTTCGGCGCCGTGCCGTGGGTGGCCTCAAACACGGCGTACTGATCGCCAATGTTGGCGCCGGGCGCAATGCCCAGCCCGCCCACCTGGGCGGCACACGCGTCAGAAATGTAATCGCCGTTGAGGTTCGGCGTGGCCAGCACCGAATACTCCTCGGGCCGCGTAACCACCTGCTGGAAAATGGAATCGGCAATGCGGTCGTTGATCATCAACTTTCTTTTCCAGGCGCCCTGCCCGTGCGTTCCGTAAATCGCGCTGAGCACACCGCGCACCTCGGCATTCAGTTCGTCGCGGAACCGCGGCGGCGCGAACTCAAGGCCGGGCTCCACATATTCGGCAATCTGCTCGATAGTGATGGCGGGATTGCGGTCTTTCGCATCCACCATCCAGCTTTCCCGCTCGGTGATCACCTGGTCGCGGAACTCTTCCCTTGCCAGCTCGTATCCCCATTCGCGAAACGCGCCTTCCGTAAACTTCTGGATGTTGCCCTTGTGCACCAGTGTGACGGTGCGGCGGTTATTCGCCAGGGCATGCTCAATGGCCATGCGGACCAGTCGCTTCGTCCCGGTAATCGAGATGGGCTTGATCCCAACGCCCGAATCCTCGCGTATCCGCTTCGAGCTGCCTTTCAGCATTTCATTGTTCAGGAAATCGATCAGCCGCTTTGCCTCGGCGGTTCCCTGCTTCCACTCCACGCCCGCATAAACGTCTTCGGTGTTCTCGCGGAAAATCACCAAGTTCATGCGCTCGGGATGCTTTACGGGCGAAGGGACGCCCTGGTAGTAGCGCACGGGGCGCACGCAGGCAAACAGATCGAGAATCTGCCGCAAGGCAACGTTCAGGGAGCGGATTCCGCCGCCCACAGGTGTGGTAAGCGGCCCCTTGATGGCGACGCGAAATTCGCGAATGGCATCTACGGTTTGGTCCGGAAGCCAGTTATTGAATTGCCGGAAGGCTTTCTCGCCGGCAAAAACCTCGTACCAGACCACACGGCGGGCGCCCGAGTAGGCTTTGGCCACGGCAGCATCAAACACGCGCCTGGATGCATGCCATATGTCGCGGCCGGTGCCGTCCCCCTCAATGTAGGGAATGATGGGATTTTCCGGAACGACGAAGCTTTCATTGCGATAGGTGATGGCGGCCCCATTCGGGGGAACCGGAATTCCATTGAATTGCGAAGGCATGATGACTGAGTCCTCCCGGGTACTTCGAATTCAGCTCGGGCTGCGAAACACCCGCTCAAATAAGGAGATTGCAGGGAAACCAACGATTATAAACGGCGAGGGTTCACATGAAGGGCACCCGGGGCACACGAAGGGAACGAGGCGAAGCCCCCTTTCGTGGAACACTTCGTGACCTTCGTGTGAATCCGAGCTTGGGGGCGGCAAGAACGGCGGTTCAGCGGCCAATCATCTGCGCGGGGGCAGCGGGGATCAACTCATTGAAGATACTCCGCACCTCGAGCATCGTCGAGCGCAGGCGCGCCGGAATATCGGGCGCGCTCATAGCCAGCATGGCGGCCGCAACCCTCATTACGACGGCCGCAGGCCGCTCGGCTGCGGGCAGCCACTTGCGGGCGCGGCCGGTTACGAGCCGCGTGGCATGATCCAGCGTTCGAATCAACGTGGCGCCCGAAACCAGCAGGCTGCAGCGGTCCCCTTCCAGCAAGCTTCTCGCCCGCAGGTCGAAAAGCACTTCTTGCAGGTTGCCCCGAAGCCCGGCCGCGCCGTGCGCCACCAGAAGCTCGCTGGCGATGAAATCTATGTCATAAGTCCCGCCGGGGCTGGTTTTGAAATTCATTTCGCCCTCGCCCGCTTCCAGGCTTTCCAGCCGCGAGCGCATTTCGCGCAACTCGCCGGAGAACTCGGGCTGGTTGGCGAAGCGCGGGAGGCGGCCGCGCACGGCGGCCAGCGCTCTTTGGGCCAGCTCCGCATCGCCGGCAAGAGGCCGTAGCTTGGTATAGCTCAGCGCCTCCCATGGCCGGGCTTCCCCGGCAAAGTACAACGAGAGTTGCTCGGGCGTTACCACCAGTTCGCCTTCACTGCCGCGCGGCCGCAGGCGTGTATCCACGGGGAACAGCGCCCCTTCGCTGGTGTAGGCGGCAAGGGCGTGCACCACTTCAGTGGCGGCTGCAGTGGCTGTGTACAGAGGAAGTGCGGGGTCGTGAACAAAGATGAGGTCGGCATCCGAGCCGTAGTCGAATTCCAGTGTTCCCAGCCGCCCCAGAGCCATGATCGCAAGGCCGGGCGGACCGCCGGTGGCAGCGAAGGCAGCGACCACCGCATCGGCAGCCACCTGCGAAAAGGCCGCGAGCGAAACGAAAACCGGCCGGGGCTGCAGAAGATCGTGCGCCGCCAGGGAAAACACTCGTCGCCGGTAATGGCTCCGCAAAAGTGAGAGGCGATGTTCGAGGTTCAGAGCCGACTCGGAGACATAGGCGAGCACAGAAGCGCTGGTCGCAGCGGCCTGCGCCATCGGCCGGGAGCCGGGGACCGGGGCTTCGAGCGTCAATTGCCCGGGGTTACCGCTCTCCAGGTGATCGAGTGTGCCAACCTCTTCCGGATGCCTTACGAGTTCGTCGGTAACGAAATCGCTGATCTCGAAGAGGCTCATTGCCCTCTCCACGCCGGCAGGGTGAGCCAGAACCACCGAGTAGCTCTCGCCGCTCGTCATGGCCGCCGCGAAAAAACGGAACAGGTTGCGCCGGCCATAGGGCGAAAGCTCGCGCGCCGTAATCAAAGCATAGGTTTCAGGAGAATCCACGGCCAGGCGCCGCAGCACCTGCTGCAGCGAAGTAGCCGCTCCCATCTCGCTGGAAGGAGAAAGCTGGAACTCGGGCAGCGGACCGGCGGAAGCTTCCCGGGCCTCCTGCTCGTGAATGATCCGCGCATAGATTTCCGAAACCGCTGCCATCCGCTGTGCCACCAGTTCGGCGATTCGCTCCGGAGGCTGCTGGCCAATCAGGCCGCCGATCGAGCGGCCCAGCACAAATAGATCTTCGGCACCGGCAGGAATGCGGTGCGTCTGCTGACCGTACCGGAGTTGGAGCCGGTGTTCGATGGTGCGCAGGAAGGCGTAGCCGCTGCTGAGTTCGTGGTAATCACGGCCCGAGAGGTGCCCCTTGTCATGCAGCTTCTGCAGGGCGAACAAAGTGCCCCGCGAACGCAGCCACGGTTCCGCTCCGGCATACACGCGCTGCAGGCACTGCGCCAGGAATTCGATATCGCGAATTCCGCCCCGCCCCACCTTCACATCCACTCCGGGGTTCGGAGAGCGCGCCCACAGGCCTCCAGCCCGCCTCTGCGAAATGCGGCGGCGCGCAATCAGGGCAGTTTCGATTGCCGCGAAGTTGATGGTGGCGCGGTACACAATGGGCTCAATCTGCTGCAGGAAGCGGCGGGTGAGTGCTGTGTCGCCCGCAGTGTGGCGGGCCTTGATCATTGCCTGCAACTCCCAGTCGTGCGCCTCGTCGTGGTAGTAGCGCAGGGCATGCGCCAGGCCTACCGCGGGCTCTCCCTCCGCGCCGCGGGGCCGCAGCCGCAAATCAACCCTGTAAACCGGCCCTTCCGGCGTAAGCCGCCCCAGCAGTTCCGTTGTGCGCTGCGCCAGCCGGATGTTGTACTCGCGTACCGACACTTCGCCCCGCCGGGCGGCAGGATCTCCGGAATACAAAAAGAGGAGGTCAATATCGGAGCTGTAGTTCAGCTCATTGCCGCCGAGCTTGCCCAGCGATACTACGGCGACTTCATCCTCATCGCTGCCCCCATACCGGCTGCGCAATTCAGCGCGAGCCGCTTGCAGGGCCTCCCCGATCAAGGCATCGGCCAGCGCCGAGAGTTCCGCGGTGGCATCGGCCAGCGTGGCAATGCCCAGCACATCACGCAGCATGATGCGGACATACTGGCGGCGTCGAAAGCGGGTCATTTGGCCAGACAGGTCGCCGGACGGCGACGCCTTGCCAAAATGCGCAAACGCCAGGCGGTAATCCTCGGCAGAATACGATTTCTCCAGTTCGCGAGGCTTGGCGAACGACTGCAACAGATCGGGGTTTTGGATGAGAGTATCGCTGAGGTACGGGCTGTAACCGCACACCACCAGAACGTAGTGAATCAGGCGGTTATGCCGGTCCAGAATGCGCAGCGTTTGCGGGGTGGCCGAAGCCGTGAACCGCTCGAACCCGTTCAGTGCGGTATCGGGATCGGGCGACTCGCTCAGCAGCGATGGCAGCGTTGCCATCACGCTGCTGGTCACTCGGCCGGCGATGGCGGCGAGGTTCGTAAGGGCGCGCGCGCGATCGCGCACGGTCGCATTCTGCAGCGCCGCCTCGAGCGGCATCCGGCGCGGGCGGGGGGGCTTGCCGTCCTGCTGCGGGGGTCTTGGGGAATCGTGGGGAGGCAAGTTGCCATCCATCGATCAGGCGTTAAGGTGGAGGATAGCACGCAAGAGCCGCAAACCTCTCAATTGTGGACGACCGCTCTCTCAGCATGCAGTTCCTGCAGCGGGTACACCTTCAGATCGCCTCTTTGGAGTGCGGCAATCCCCTCAACCGCGGCCCGCGCAGCCGAAAGCGTGGTGATAGTGGGAATGCGCCGCAGCACAGCCGCCCGGCGAATTGCCTTTTCATCGAAGAAAGGATCAGGCCCGTGCGGCGTATTGATGATCAGGTGGATTCTCTCGCCCTTGATCAGGTCCACCACATTTGGCCGCCCTTCTTCCACTTTGAAAACGCGCTCCACCTGGAATCCGGCGCGCTCCAGAACGTCGGCCGTGCCATGCGTTGCAACCAGGTCAAAACCCAGCGCGACAAGGGCTCGCGCAATTTGCTCCACGTTGCGCTTGTCGCGGTCGTTTACGCTCACAAACGCCGTGCCACGAGTCGGAAGCATTTGCCCGGCGGCGATCTGCGCTTTGGCGAAAGCGGCGCCAAAATTCACCGCCACCCCCATCACTTCGCCCGTACTCTTCATTTCCGGGCCCAGGACCGTATCCACGCCGGGAAACTTTGACCAGGGGAAGACGGGCGATTTGACGAAATAAAAGTTCCCGGTGTCCAGCCCGTAGCAGCCACTGCTCCTCGAATGCTCCACCTGTTCGGGCAGCAGGTCGGCGAGCTTGCGGCCGGTCATGAGCCGGGCGGCAATCTTGGCCAGCGGAACCCCGGTCGCTTTGGAAACGTAGGGAACGGTGCGCGAGGCACGCGGGTTCACTTCGATTACGTACACCTTGTCACGCTGAATGGCGTACTGCACATTCATGAGCCCCACCACATTCAATGCGCGGGCCAGCCGGAAGGTGTATTCGCGTATGGTCCGCAGCAGGTGCTCAGGAATGTCCACCGAGGGCAGCACGCAGGAGGAATCGCCCGAGTGGATACCGGCTTCCTCAATGTGCTGCATGATGCCCCCGATCACAACGTCTTCGCCATCGCACAGCGCATCGACGTCGATCTCGGTGGCATCTTCCAGGAAATGATCGATCAGCACCGGCCGCTCCTGGGAATATTCAACCGCCTGCGTCATGTAGCGAATCACCGTAGGCTCATTGAAAGCGATGACCATGGCCCGCCCCCCCAGGACATAGGAAGGGCGCACCAGCACCGGATAACCCACGCGATTGGCGGCCGCCACCGCCTCTTCCACGCTGGTCGCCATGCCGCCGGGCGGCTGCGGAATGCCCAGATCCTCCAGCAGTTTCCCAAACCGCTTGCGATCCTCGGCCAGGTCAATAGACTCGGGAGAGGTACCGATGATGTTTACTCCAGCCGCCTTTAAGGGCAGCGCAAGGTTCAGGGGCGTCTGCCCGCCAAACTGTACGACCATGCCAACCGGAGCGCCTCCCGCTTTCTCGTGGTTGTGAACCGCCAGCACATCCTCCAGCGTCAGCGGCTCAAAATAGAGCCGGTCACTGGTGTCGTAATCGGTGGAAACCGTCTCCGGATTGCAATTCACCATCACGGTTTCGTAGCCGTCTTCGCGAAGGGCAAAAGACGCGTGGCAGCAGCAGTAGTCGAACTCAATGCCCTGGCCAATCCGGTTGGGTCCGCTGCCAAGGATGATGATCTTGGGCCGCGTGGTTGGGGCAGCCTCGTCCTCCTCCTCATAGGTGGAATACAGATATGGAGTGAAGCTCTCGAATTCCGCGGCGCAGGTATCCACGCGCTTGTACACGGGCTGCAGGCGGTGGTCGGCGCGGAACCGGCGAACCCGCTCGGCGGCGCCGCGCGCCGTGCCGTCCACCAGCGCTCCGATGCGGGCATCGCTGAATCCCATGCGCTTGGCATCGCGAATCAGCCCGGGAGCAGCGCTCTCCAGCGAACTCGTTTCCAATTGCGCCTGAACCACAGCCGCTTCATGCATCTGCTGCAGGAACCAGGGGTCGATGCCGGTCAGCTTCGCGACCTGCTTTATGCCATAACCATGGCGCAAGGCGAAACGCACGTACTGAAGCCGCTCAGGATGGGGCGTCACCAGCCGCTGCGTGAGCAGCCGCGGCTCAATGGCTTCAATCTCAAGCGCCTTTCCGGTTTCCAGCGACCTTACGCCTTTCAGCAGCGCCTCCTTGAATGTGCGGCCGATGGCCATCACTTCCCCAACCGACTTCATCTGCGGGCCAAGCCGCTCATCGGCGCCGGGAAATTTCTCGAACTGCCATTTTGGAATCTTCACCACCACATAATCGAGGGTGGGCTCGAAGCAGGCCGGCGTCTTGCGCGTAATGTCGTTGGGAATTTCATCCAGCGTGTAGCCCACCGCGAGCTTGGCCGCAATCTTGGCGATCGGAAAGCCCGTGGCTTTGGAAGCCAGGGCCGACGACCGCGACACCCGGGGATTCATCTCGATGACTACCATCCGCCCGGTGTGGGGATCCACGCCGAACTGGATGTTCGAGCCCCCCGTTTCCACCCCGATTTCGCGAATCACCCGGATGGCTGCGTCGCGCATCGCCTGGTATTCGCGGTCGGTAAGGGTTTGCGAGGGCGCCACCGTAATGCTGTCGCCGGTGTGCACGCCCATAGCGTCGAAATTCTCGATGGAACAGATGACGATCACGTTGTCGGCCAGATCGCGCATCAGCTCCAGCTCAAACTCCTTCCATCCCAGCACGGACTCTTCGATCAGCACCTCGTGAACGGGAGAAAGGTCGAGCCCGCGCGAGAGCGTATCGACCAGTTCTTCACGGTTGTAGGCGATGCCGCCTCCAGTGCCGCCCAGGGTGAACGAGGGGCGAACGATTACGGGAAAATCGATTTTTCCTGAAAATTCCAGCCCGTCTTTTAGGTTGTTCACCAGCGCCGATCGCGGCACTTCCAGGCCAATGCGGGTCATGGCGTCCTTAAACAGCAACCGGTCTTCGGCCTTCTTGATGGCGCGGAGCTGCGCCCCGATCAGTTCAACACCGTATTTCTCCAGCACCCCGCCATCTGCCAGTTCCACTGCCAGGTTCAGAGCGGTCTGGCCGCCGACCGTGGGCAGCAGGGCAAACCCCGCCCCGGGGCGCATCATCGCCGCTTCCGCACGGATGATTTCTTCCAGGTAAGAACGGGTGAGCGGCTCAACGTACGTACGATCCGCCATTTCCGGGTCGGTCATGATCGTGGCGGGATTCGAGTTCACCAGCACCACTTCGTAACCTTCGGCTTTCAGTGCTTTGCAGGCCTGCGTGCCGGAATAATCGAACTCGGCCGATTGGCCGATCACGATCGGCCCCGACCCGATAATCAGAATCTTCGAAATGTCGTTTCGTCGCGGCATTTCTGAACTTCAGATCTTCATCTGCATCGGCATCCAGTCCTTCAGCGCGGCGGCGCCGATGCTGCGGTAAAAACCGACCGCCGGATTATCTCGCAAAACCAGCCACATCATGCGCCCGCACCCGTTCTCCACCGCAATCGCCTGAAGCCGCTCCATAAGCGCGCGCGCCAGGCCTTGCTTGCGATATCGCGGCTTGATGTACAGGTCCTCCAGATACAGCCCGTTGCGGCTGGTCCACGTTGAATAAATATAGAAATACAGCGCCAGTCCCGCGGGTTTGCCCCCGGCGCTGGCCAGCAGAACATGAAACCGCGGCCCCGGGCCAAACCCGTCTTCAGCCAGGTTTTGCTTCGTCGCACAAAAACTTGCGAGCCCTCCCTGCTCCACCGCGGACGCGCGCAGCATGCCGTAGATTACCGGAATTTCCTGGTGGGTCGCCGGGCGAATTTCAAGCTCGTTTACTCTGCCCTTCAGCGCCGGCTTTCGCGTTGGCCTCAAGTGATCCCTCAGGCTATGGCTCCGTAAACTGACTCAGCCGTCCCCTCGGCAGCGCTCACGGTTGTCTCCACTCGTCCATCATCTTCACAAACTCCTTGAACAGGTAATGGGAATCGTGAGGGCCGGGTGAGGCTTCAGGGTGGTACTGCACGCTGAATAAGGGAATTGAGCGATGCCTGAGCCCTTCCAGGGTGTTGTCGTTGAGGTCGATGTGGGTAAACTCAACGTCGGCGGCTTTCAACGAATCGGGATCGACGGCAAAGTTGTGGTTGTGAGCGGTAATCTCGATCTTGCCGGTAGCCATTTGCTTTACCGGGTGGTTCCCGCCGTGGTGCCCGAATTTCAACTTATAAGTCTTGCCGCCCAGCGCCAGCCCGATGAGTTGATGGCCCAGGCAAATGCCGAAAACAGGCTTTCTGCCCATTAACCCGCGAATGCTTTGCTGGGCGTAGCCGCAGGGCTCGGGGTCGCCCGGCCCATTCGACAGGAAGATGCCGTCCGGGTTAAGCGCCAGCACATCTTCAGCGCTCGTGCCGGCCGGCACTACCGTCACCCGGCATCCTTCACCCGCAAGCATTCGCAGTATGTTGTGCTTGATGCCATAGTCGTATGCCACCACGTGGTAGCGCGGCTCGCCGGCTCTCTGCTGGCCTTTCGCAACTTCGATGGGTCCATGCCTCCAGGCGTACGGCTCTTTCGTGGAAACCACCCGGGCCAGGTCGGTTCCATCCATCCTGGGAATGGATCGCGCCTTCTGAACCAGCTTTTCCGGATCCGGCTCCGCCGCTGAAATTACGCCGCGCATCACGCCGTGATCGCGGATGTGGCGCACCAGCGCACGTGTGTCAATATCGCCGATTACCGGTACCCGGAACCGGTCGAGATACTCCTCGGCCACCTGTTGCGAGCGCCAATTCGAACTGATCCGCGAGAATTCGCGGACTACCAGCCCTTCAATGTAAGGGCGGCATGCTTCATCATCGTCCGGATTCGTGCCATAGTTCCCAATCTCAGGATTGGTCAGAACCACAATCTGGCCCGTGTAAGAGGGGTCCGTAAAAATTTCCTGGTAACCCGTGATCGACGTATTGAAAACAACTTCCCCGAGCGCTTCGCTCGATCCGTAGCCCTTGCCGCGGAATACGCGCCCGTCTTCGAGCGCCAGGATTGCCTGCATTTTTTCTCCGGGAATCAGCCGGATTGATTTTATCAGCCGCCTCCAATTGCGATCGGCCGGCATAGTCTGGGCGGGCGCTCTTGTACCTTGCGAATTTCCGGTGCTATATTCGCTGGTAACGGTCAGAAGACTAGACCATGCATTTGCGAATTTGTCCTCGATGCGAGGCTACAGATGTCCACCGCAGCCGGCGCCGCGGGTTCTTTGAACATACCGTGCTGCGGGTAATTCGCAAACGCCCGTTCCGCTGTTTTGCCTGCGGCTATCGCTACTACGATCATCCCGAGGCGGTTGCCGTAAAGGCAACAGGTGACCACGGCAATCCGCGCACGAAAAAGGCAGAATCAGAATCAGCGAAACCCGGCGCAGCCGATCCTTCCATTCCTCCGGCCATTCCTCCGGCAGCGCCCGGAGCTACGTCCGAGAAATCGTGATCCACACATAACCTATCGAGCCTGGCGCAGTACACGGAGTCGCTGGCTGGTGCACGGTTGTTTAATTAAGAGGGTAGCGAGGAATCTGCATTCGTTCATCCACAATAGGTTCAGCGCAACCGGCCGGCTTTGTCGAACGGCCAGTAAGCGAAAACGGCTTTGCCCGAGACATACTCCTGGCCCACCGGCCCAAACTCACGGCTGTCGTTTGAAAGGCTGCGATGATCCCCCAGAACGAAGTAACTGCCGGCGGGCACTTCGGTTTCCGGGTATGACCTTTCATCGCGAAACTGCTCGGGCACGTACGGTTCATCAATGACCACACCATTTACATAGAGGGTTCCGGCATCAATGCGCACGCGGTCGCCGGCCACGGCAACCACCCGCTTGATGAAGCTCTTGCTGGAATCTAGGGGATAGCGAAACACGATGACGTCGCCCCGCGAGATTGGCTCCAGGCGATAAACGAACTTGTTTACGAAGATTCTTTCCTGGTCAGCCAGGGCGGGCAGCATGCTGGTGCCTTCCACCTTCACCGGTTGGTAAACAAAAATGATGATGAAGGCCGATATCAGCAGGGAAACGAGGAAGTCGCGCAACCAGGAGCGCAGTAGCGGGCGCCGCGATACTTCGGGCGCAAACCTGCTGTTGGGGGGATGCGATACCTCACCGGCTTCATTCCTGTTCTCCAGGTCATCCACCATTTTTCATTCCTATGTTACCAGCCATCGGACCGGCGCGGTTTGTCCGCCGCGCATCCATCCCGGCACTTAGGACCGGACCCCGGATTCGGGTTAAAATAAACCCGCTGCTTTCCTTGGATTCTGCCAGCCGGCCGGCGGCAACCAGGTGTTTATGAAAACTTCAAAGATTCTTGTGACCTCCATCGTGGTGCTTACCGCCGTTTTGGCTTCCGCGGCCTGGCAAAAAGACCAGGACGTACCCAGGTTCCACAGTTCGGCGCCTGCAAAAGGCGAAAAACTCGCCCCGATTCTCACACCGGAGCAGATTAAGGCTCAGGGTTTTATGCTGCCTCAACAGGTCAAGGCTTATGAATTGGCCGCGAAGGTACCCTCAACCCTGTACCAGTTGCCATGCTACTGCCACTGCGACCGCTCGGCCGGCCACCAGAGTCTCCGGAGTTGCTTTGAGAGCACTCATGGGGCGCGCTGCAGCACCTGCATGCAGGAGGCCATCTTTGCGTACCAGCAGCACAAGGCAGGCAAGACGGCCAGGGAAATTCGTGAAGCCATCGAGCGGGGCGACTACGAGAAAGTCGATCTAGACAAGGTTTCTGCCCTGGAGTGATGGTCGCCCACTCCCCCCGCGTTGGGGCTAAGTGTTTGGTCCATGTTATATTTGCCGGTGTAATGGCTTTATCCTGACGAATCTACGCAGGTGAAGGGCCGGCAGATGAAGAAGAAAGCTGCAGTAAAACCTAAGCCAAAGACAGCTAAGACCAAGAAAAGGCATGCTGTTATGAGCCAGAGTGGACGCGTTGTAAAAATGCCGAATCAGCCTGCGCCGAAACCAAGTTTTGTCCAGGATCCGCACCTGCAGCAGACGATCCAGAATTACGAAGCTGGGCTCAAAGCCTTGCACGAGCGAAAGTTCGATAAGGCCAAGGCGTTATTCGAGAAGGTCCTGGCAGGGCCAAGCAAGGAACTCACTGACCGCGCAACCGTAAACCTCAGCATTTGCAATCAGAATCTCAATCGCGCCGGCACCTCATTTAAGTCGCCGGAAGAGCATTATGACTACGCCATTTCCCTCAGCAACTCGGGGGATTATGAAGCGTCCCGCAGTCACCTCGAAAAGCTGCAAAAGCAGTACCCAACGGCGGATTATGTTTGGTATGGCCTGGCAGCTCTTGATTCTCTGCAGGGCCGTGCAGTTGAAGCCATGAAGAACCTTGAGCAGGCAATCAGGTTGAATGGCGCGAACCGAATCCAGGCTCGCAACGATGCGGATTTTCAGGGCCTGTTCGATGACCCGCGGTTCACTGAACTCCTCTACCCTGAATCGGGTGACGATTCACCGGAATCCCGCTACGGCGGGCGTTCCTCCGGCAAGCTGATCTCCTGAGTTGAATCCCTCTCCGAGAACCCGCGAAGCAGAAGGCAAAGAAGAACCGGCTCCGCTGCGGGTGGTAGCCATAGGCGGTGGTACGGGACTCTCGCGCCTGCTGAGAGGGCTTAAGCGCCATGTAATCCCTTCGGCGCACGGGCCGGCTGCAACGGCCGACGCATCGCTCCCGCGGATTGAAGAACTCAGCGCCGTGGTGACCGTTACGGATGATGGAGGGTCGAGCGGGCGCCTGCGCCAGGCGCTGAACATCCTCCCCCCAGGTGACATCCGCAACTGCTTGGTAGCCCTGTCGGAAGATGAAGCGTTGCTCTCTCGCCTGTTCCGCCACCGTTTTTCCGGCGGAGAAGGGTTGCAAGGCCACAGTTTTGGCAATCTTTTCCTGGCCGCCTTGAACGAGATTACCGGCGACTTCGGCGAAGCCGTGAAGCTTGCTTCGGCAATTCTGGCTACGCGCGGCCGCATTTTTCCGGCCACCACGGCTGACGTTCGGCTGGTCGCGCACATGGATGATGGCACCATCGTGCATGGCGAAACCCGGATCACCGCGAGCTCGCGCCGCATCGTGCGGCTCGAGCTGGCTCCCAAAGATGCAAAGCCGCTTGCGGAGACGCTGGAAGCAATCGCGCGCGCCGACCTTATTACGATTGGCCCAGGCTCGCTGTTTACCAGCCTCGTAACCAACCTGCTGGTGCACGGCTTGCCCGAGGCGATTGCCGGCTCCCCCGCCTTAAAGGTCTTTGTAGGTAACCTGATGAGCCAGGCCAATGAAAGCCTTGGGTTCACCGCTTCCGATCACATCCGCGTCCTGACCCAGCATGCCGGGTGGAAGTTATTCGATTACGCTCTGGTCAACAACGCTCCGCTCAGTACGTCTCTGCGGGCGAAATATGCCTTGGAAGCCGCTACTCCCATCGTCGTTGATGTCCCTGCCATGGAGGAGATGGGAGTCAAGGTCATTCTGGGCGACTACGTGGAAGTCGTAGAAAGCGGCGGTAGCGCTGTGCCGGAAAAGGGCGGCCATGCTCCCTCGGGCGCTGCGGTGGCCCGGCATGCCGCTGACCGCGTGGCACGTGACCTGTTGCGGATTGCCGCCCAGCATCGCCGCACCCCGAATTGCGACCACCAGGCCATCGCGCACTGAAGCGCGAGCCGGAAGCGCCATGCGCTCCTGCTAATATCAGCTCATGCTCAACTCAACAGCCGCCGAGAACCGCTTTGCGGTAGTGATTCTGGCTGCCGGCAAGGGTACGCGGCTCAAATCGCGCCATCCCAAGGTGCTTCATAAAATTGCGGGACGAACCTTGCTGGAACATGTAATCGCGGCGACTTCGCATCTGGTCCCGGCTCGCGATACCTTCGTCGTAATCGGCCACGAAGCTGAGCGGGTGCGCGCGGCCGTAGAAAGCACCGGGGTGAATTTTGTGGAGCAGCCGCAGCAGCGCGGAACCGGCGACGCCATGAAATGCGCCCAGCCTGCGCTGCGGGGATACGAACACGCCATTGTGCTCATGGGCGATGCGCCTCTGATCCGGCCCGAAACCCTGCAGCGCCTCCGCGAGTTCCACTTGCAGCAGCAGGCGGATATCACCATACTGACGGCGGAACCCGAAGACCCGACCGGTTACGGCCGCATCGTGCGCAAGATGGTAGGCGGGCGCCCGTCAGCGTCGGTTGCGGCAATCGTCGAGCAGAAGATGCTCAGCGCCGCGCAGATGAGCCTTCGCGAAATCAATTCGGGTATTTATGGCTTTCGGCTTTCAACACTCTTTCAGCACATCGGGCGGCTCACCGATCAAAATGCGGCCGGCGAGTTCTATCTGACCGATATGGCGGCCATTGTGGGTGAAGCAGGAGGCAACGTGGTCGCCCTGCCGGCGGCGACGGCCACGGAGGTGCTCGGCATCAACAGCAGGATGGAGTTAGCCCAGCTTGACGCCGCCGCTCGCGCCCGCATCTGCGCTGCGCTGATGAATTCCGGCGTCACCATTTACCGCCCTGAAACCACCGTGATTGACGCGGACGTAACGGTGGGAACAGACACCATAATCGAGCCCTTTGTGCAACTCGTGCGCGGCTCCCGCATCGGCGCCGATTGCCATATTCAATCGTATTGCGTCATAAGCAACTCCCAGGTTGCAGATGGCGTAGCCATTCGGCCGGGCTGCGTCATCACCGACTCGGTTGTGGGTGCAGCGGCAACTCTCGGCCCTTATTCGCACCTCCGCCCCGGCAGCGAAATCGGCGAAGGCGCTCATGTAGGCAACTTCGTGGAAACCAAGAAAGTCAGGCTGGGGGCGGGAGCCAAGGCCAACCACCTCACCTATCTGGGCGATGCGGAAATCGGCGCCCGCGTGAACGTCGGAGCAGGCACCATCACGTGCAACTACGATGGCGTACATAAGCACGAAACCGTCATTGAAGAGGGCGCCTTTATCGGCAGCGACAGCACGCTGGTGGCCCCGGTTCGAATCGGCGCGGGCGCCTATATCGGCGCAGCCTCGTGCATCACGGAAAATGTGCCTCCGGATGCGCTGGCCGTGGGCCGCGGCCGGCAGATTACCAAGCCGGGGTGGGCGGCAGCCCGCCGCGCTCAGCGAAACAAGAGCGGATGAAAAGGCCGAGCCACGCCTCTCTGCAGGCAACTTTAAGAATCAGGTACTTTTTGTCCGCACTGCGAGCTTCGTGTGTTATTTTCATCATGACCCCCACAAATTTTTCCCGCCCGGAGGCTCTTCGAATTGGCCAAAGATATGGTTCCCAAGCGCATTTTCCTCACGAAGGGAGTGGGCAAGCACAAAGAGCGCCTCACTTCATTCGAGTTGGCGCTTCGGGACGCAGGCATTGCTTCACAGAACCTGGTGCGGGTCTCCTCAATCTTTCCTCCCAATTGCAAACTGATTCCCCGCTCAGTGGGCCTCAAGGCTTTGGATCCCGGTGAAGTCGTTTTCTCCGTGGTCGCCGAAAACTCCACGCGCGAACCACACCGGCTCACGGCCGCAAGTATCGGTGTTGCCATTCCCGCAGATCGCAGCACCTACGGTTACATGAGCGAGCACCACTCCTTCGGCGAAACCGATGATGTTTGCGGTGACTATGCGGAGGAACTTGCGGCAGAGATGCTGGCCACCACGCTGAACGTGGAATTCGATCCGGACCGCTCCTGGGATGAGAAAAAAGAGGTCTATCGCATGTCGGGGCGCATCGTTCGAACCATGAATATCACGCAATCGGCGGTCGGAGACAAGCGCGGCCTCTGGACAACGGTGATTGCCGCAGCGGTTCTGATCTTCCACTGAAGCTCGCGAGCAGCATCTCTTCCCACGGCAGGACAGCTCAGCCACGGTGAGCAACGCGCAATTCAAAATCGGCCTGGTTCAAATGTCGTCAGGGCCTGAGCCTGACGGGAATCTGGCAAAAGCTCTGCGCCTGCTCAGGGAATCAGCCTCGCGCGGCGCCACCGTAATTTGCCTTCCGGAGTTGTTTCGCACCCAATACTTCTGCCAGCGCGAAGACCCCGCGCTGTTTGATCTGGCAGAACCGGTTCCAGGCCCCACCACAAACGCAATTGCCGATGTAGCCCGTGCCACCCGCACCGCCATTGTCGTCAGCGTGTTCGAACGCCGCGCCCCCGGCGTGTACCACAACACCGCAGTCACCATTGGCCCGGAGGGCGCCATCATCGGCACTTACCGCAAGATGCACATTCCCGATGATCCCCTGTACTTCGAAAAGTATTACTTCACCCCCGGTGACCTGGGATTTCGGGCATTTGAGGTCGAACGCGCCAGAATCGGCACTCTGGTTTGCTGGGATCAGTGGTATCCCGAGGCCGCACGACTCACCGCATTGCGTGGCGCCGAAGTGCTGTTTTATCCGACCGCCATCGGCTGGCACCCGGCCGAAAAGCTGCCGTATGGCGCTGCCCAGCACGATGCCTGGCGCACCATCCAGCGGGCCCATGCTATCGCCAACGGAGTGTACGTTGCCGTGGTAAATCGGGTCGGGCACGA
>JAFAIN010000169.1 GCA_019236695.1 Acidobacteriota bacterium
AGGGGCACAAAGGAATTCGCCCAGGTCCGATTCCGCAATTTCGCAATTTCGCAATTTCGCAGTTTCGCACTGTTTTCAGGCTCCGCCTACCCGCCACTGGGCCCCGTCGCGGCGCAGCAGCTCGTCAGAAGCATGCGGGCCCCAGGAACCGGCGGGATAGTTGGGGAAGTCGCGCGGCGGCAGGGCTGTCCAGAGGTCGAGGACCGGGTCCACCACCGACCAGCCGGCTTCAACCATGTCGGCGCGCTGGAACAGCGTTTGATCACCCACCATGCAGTCGTACAGCAGGATCTCGTAGCCGGTATTGGGAGCCGTGCCGAAATAATCGGCATAGTTGAAGCGCATATCCACCCCGCCGAGGCGCATTTGCGGCCCGGGGATCTTGGCGCTGAAGTGCAGCGAAATGCCTTCGTCGGGCGCGATGTGAATGACCAGGTAGTTGGGATGGAGTTTCTCAACCGGGGTGTCGCGGAACAGCACGAAGGGGGCGCGCCGGAACTGGATGGCAATTTCGGTGTGCCGCTCCGCCATGCGCTTGCCGGTTCGGAGGTAGAACGGCACGCTGGCCCAGCGCCAGTTGTCAATGAACAGCTTGAGGGCGACGAAGGTTTCGGTGCGCGAATCGGGCGCAACGCCGGGCTCCTGCCGGTAGGCCGTAACTCCCTGGCTGTCGATTATGCCGTCGCCATACTGGCCGCGCACCGCGCGCGAGAGCACGTCTTCCGCCTTCATCGGCTGGATGGCGTGGACCACTTTGGCCTGCTCGTCGCGGACCGCATTCGCGCTGAATGAGATGGGCGGCTCCATGCAGGTAAGCGAAACGAGCTGCATCATGTGGTTGGGGACCATATCGCGAAGCGTGCCGGCATGCTCAAAATAGCCGCCGCGCCTCTCCACGCCCACGGTTTCCGCAACCGTGATCTGCACATGCTGTACGTAGCGGCGGTTCCATACCGGTTCAAAGATGCCGTTACCGAACCGGAATGCCAGCATGTTCTGCACCGTCTCCTTGCCCAGGTAGTGATCGATGCGGTAGATCTGGTTTTCTTCCAGCACCTTCTTGATCTCGGTGTTCAGCGAACGGGCGCTGGCCAAATCGGACCCGAACGGCTTCTCAATGATCACGCGGCGCCAGCTCCCGTCGGCTTGCGTGAGCAGCCCGCTCTGGCCCAGGCGGCGCGTGATCTCGGCAAAGAAGGTGGGCGCGGTGGCGAAGTAGAAGAAGTAATTGCCGCGCGTCTGAAATTGCTGATCCAGCGCGGCAAGCCTGTCCGCCACCCGCGTGTACAGCGCCGGATCATCAAAGCTGCCGCCCACGTAGAAGATGCGTTCGAGCAGCCACTGCAGCTTTTCGTCATCTACTGCGCCGGTGGCAAACAGCGTAAGCCGCTGCCGCACCATGGCGCGGAAGGCTTCATCGGAGTACGAATCGCGCGAGGCTCCCAGAATCGCGAAGCGATCGGAAAGCAGCCCGGCGCGCAGCAGGTTGTACAGGGCTGGAACCAGCTTCCGCGACGTAAGGTCGCCGGTGGCTCCGAAAATCACCATCAGGCACGGGCCCGCCGGCCGGGTGCGGGCCGGCGGCGCTGAAACCACGTCGAGAACATTGGCAGCAGCCATAAAAGTTGTCCGTCAGGGTTGCCGGTTCTGCCCCCCTCCGAGACAAACTGCAGATCCCTCACTTCGTTCGGGGTGACAATTCTAATGGATGCTCAGCGGGGTTCCACGTGACCGCCAAACTTCTGCCGCATTGCGCTCAGCACTTTCTCGGCAAAGGTATGCTCCTGCCGCGAGCGGAATCGCGCGTAAAGCGCGGCGGAAAGCACCTCGGCCGGCACCGCTTCGTCAATCGCCGCGTTCACCGTCCAGCGGCCTTCGCCCGAATCCTGCACGAAGCCGGTGTATTCGGAAAGATTCGGATTCTCGGCCAGCGCCATCGCCGTGAGATCGAGCAGCCATGACGATACCACGCTGCCGCGCCGCCACACTTCGGCGATGTCGGGCAGATTCAGCTCGTAGCGAATGGACTCGGGAAGCGCGCCGGAACTGGCGTTGCGGAAAATGTCGAATCCCTCGGCGTAGGCCTGCATCAGCCCGTATTCAATTCCGTTATGCACCATTTTTACGAAGTGGCCCGCGCCTGATTTGCCGCAGTAGATGTAGCCTGACTCCGCGGTGCCGCCGAGTTTTTCACGGCCGGGAGTGCGCGGAATGGAGCCCGGGCCGGGCGCAAGCGTTCGGAAGATGGGGTCAAGGCGCGCGACAGTCTCTTTCGGGCCGCCAATCATCATGCAGTATCCGCGTTCCAGCCCCCAGACGCCGCCGCTGGTCCCGACATCCACATAATGGATGCCGCGCGGCAGGAGGAACTCGGAGCGGCGGACATCATCCTTAAAGTAAGAATTGCCGCCATCCAGGATGGTGTCGCCCGCCGAAAGCAACTGCCCCAGTTGCTCCACCGTCTGCTCGGTGGGCGCGCCGGCCGGAACCATGATCCAGATCGCGCGAGGAGCGGCCAGCCTGCCTGCCAGGTCACGCAGCGATGTGGATGGCTTTGCGCCGTCGGCGGCAAGCGCCGCGACGTTCTGCGGGTTCAGGTCACTCACCACGCATTCGTGGCCGCCGCGCATCAGGCGCCGCACCATGTTGGCGCCCATTCGACCTAGCCCGACCATGCCGAGTTGCATAGAGTCTCCCAATTCAGGGCAATCAACTCCGGCCGCGCCCGCAGGGGAATACACCCTATTGCGCAGCAGGAGCCTTCACACGTGAAAAAATAGGGAATGTCATTCCGAAGCGCAGCGAGGAATCCCCAAGCCGCTTGCCGTAAGCGAAATGCCGGCGTCTCCGGGCGGCGGTCCTCGTTGGATCCGATCGCCCCTGCGACACTGCCGCCATTTTCGGGATGCTTCGCTTCGCTCCAGCATGACACTGGCTTTATTGATCCGAACCGTTCTTGATGGCACGGCCGGAAGCCCCACCCCTTGCGAAATCATTTTTGAGAACCGCCGACTCCCAGCGCCCTCGCCACCGCCGCCTCGAGCGCCTCAAGGCCCTGCTTAACATCGCGGCCCAGGTGCACTCGCAAAGCGCGGCGCCCGCGGCCGGCCAGCACGCTGAAATCGCCCCGCGCCTGCGCCGCTTTCACCACGCCAAACGTGTAGCTCTGCCCGGGCACCGCAATATCCTGGGCGTCATCGCACGTAATCTGCAGAAATACTCCGGAATTTGGCCCACCCTTGTAGGCCTGGCCGGTGGAGTGCAGGAAGCGCGGACCAAAGCCGACACAGGTGGCATTCCCGCGGGCCTGGCGAATGCGATGCCGGATGCGCTGGAGAATGGCCTCGTGCTCAGGATTCATGGCGATGTAAGCCAGCAGAGCACAATAGTCGCCGGCATGGAGACGGGCCAGATGGGCGCGCAGAATGCCTTCCAGCGACTGCGGCGCGCTCTTCAGCGCGTTCCAGTTGCCGGCGTCCGTAAACAACTGCAGGCCTTCACCGGCAAACACCGGCGATTCTGCCGGAAGCGAGCCCGCCCGCTCATATTCTGCGGTCAGGGCGCGAGTGGCAACCTTGCTGGCCTCAACGTCGGGCTGATCGAATGGGTTGATGCCGATGATGGAACCGGCGACCGCGGTGGCGATTTCCCAGCGAAAGTATTCCTGGCCGAGATCATAAATGTCGGCGAGCTCGATTCGCACCACGGGATGGCCTGCCTGTTCCAGCGCGGCGATTCTGGCGTCCTGCTCCGCATCGGGATTGGAATCCAACCGAAGATAAACGAATATGCGGTCGCTGCCGTATTGCGCGGCATCTGCAATCGCCTCGCGATCCACCGGAATCAGCCCTTTGCCCTGCTTTCCCGTGCTCTCGGCCAGCAACTGCTCGAGCCATGCGCCAATGTCAAAGATGGCAGGTGACGCGAACAGCGTGACCTTATCGCGGCCAAGATTGGCCAATGAGCCCAGCACGGCTCCGAGCACAACGCCCGGGTTCTCGCGGGCCGCAACCGTAGCGGCACAGGCCTGCACCATTTCCTCGGTGCGGTCCAGAAACCGCACCATATCCACTCCGGCCAGCGCCATGGGAACCAGGCCAAAGTTGGAAAGCGCAGAATAGCGGCCGCCGATGGAGGGCTCTCCAAAGAACACGTGTTTGAAACCGGCCGCTTCGGCGGCCTGCTGCATCTTCGAGCCCGGATCGGTGATGGCAACAAACCGGCTCGCAGCCTTTCCGCGACCTGTGGCGCGGCTCACGCGGTCAAAGAAGTACTGGTAAAAAATGTTGGGTTCCAGCGTGGAGCCCGACTTGCTGGCCACAATGAAGAGGGTTCGGGCGAGATCGATGGCAGACTCTACGGCCCGGATCTGCGCGGGGTCGGTAGAGTCGAGAATGTGCAGCCGCGGGAACCCGGGCTGGGGCCGAAAAGTCAGAGCCGTGACCTCAGGGCACAGCGAGGAGCCGCCCATGCCGAGCAGGAGGACGTGGGCAAACGATTCTTTTCGCAGCGATTCCAGGGCCTGGGCAAGCGCCGGAAGATGACCTTTTTGCTGCTCGGTGATTCCCAGCCATCCCATCCAACTCGCTTCATCGCGGTTGGTCCAGAGCGACGGATCGCGTTTCCAAAGCCGCGCCACTTTGTTGTTGTTGTTCTGGTCATTCGCCTGCCAGTCATCCAGCGCGGCATCCACGGATTTGCGCTCGCGCTCGGCGAGCGTGTAACGGATGGCGTTAATCCTGGGCTGGGGCGCGGCCGGTGTAGCGGTTTTGGCAATGGCGTTCAGCAACTGCTCATAGGCGTCGGCAAACAGGCGAATGCCGTCCTCCAGCAGGTCGGCCGTAATGCCATCCAGCGAAATACCGGCCTCCGCGAGGGCGCCCAGAACCTCGCCGGCTTCCTCCACATTTGAGGTGAGCGTCAGCGCGGCGTGGCCATGATCGCGAAATGCATCCAGCGTTGCCGGCGGCACAGTATTCACTGTCTCAGGCCCGATGAGCGCTTCGAGGTAGAGCACATCGGAATACTTGGGATTCTTGGTTCCGGTGCTGGCCCACAAAAGGCGCTGCGGCATGGCGCCCCGGGCAGCGAGCCGTTGCCATCGCTCGCTCGCGCACAGTTGTTCGTAGTGCCGGTAGGCCTGCTTGGCGTTCGCAATGGCAACCTGACCCTGCAGCGCGCTCAACCGGCGCTGCTCGGCGGCATCGGCTGCGGCTTTGATTTTTGCCTCAAGCAGCTTGTCGGCCGAAGTATCAATGCGGCTTACGAAAAAGCTGGCTACGCTCGCCAGGCGCGAAATATCGCCGCCCGCTGCGGCGCGCTTTTCCAGGCCGCGGATAAAAGCCTCAGCCACTTCCGCGTATGCCTGCTGGGCGAACAGCAACGTAACATTGACGTTGATTCCTTCGCTGATCAGTTGCTCGATGGCGGGAACGCCTTCGGCTGTGCCCGGCACCTTGATCATCAGGTTGGGCCGGTCCACTGCGCTCCACAGCCGCCGCGCCTCGGCCACCGTGCCTTCCGTGTCGCGCGCCAGCAGAGGCGATACTTCCATAGACACGTAGCCGTCACGGCCCCCGGTTTCGCGGTACACGCCGGCCATTACGCCGGCGGCGTCGCGAATGTCGCGAATCGCGATGCGCTCGAACTTACCGGCCGGCGTGAGCGCCTGCCGGTTCAATTCCGAGAGGATGTCCTGGTAATCGGTGCTGCCCGCGATGGCCTTTTCGAAGATGGAAGGATTCGAAGTCAGCCCGCACAGCCCATCCTGGGTGATCAGGCGCTGCAGCTCGCCGCTGGTAATCAGCGAACGGCGAATGTAATCGAGCCAGATGGATTGCCCGAGCTCACCGGCTTGCAGCAGCGGATTCTGTCTTTCAACAAGGGTTGCCATATTCTCCCTCATAGCGCACCAGCGGCTTCACTTCCCCAGTACGCTCCTGGCCTCGGCTACAACGTGATCCACCGTGAATCCGAAATGCTTGAGCAGCTCCTTGATTGGGGCTGACGCGCCAAAATCGGTTCTGCCGACAACCCGGCCGGAGCTGCCGATGTACTCCTTCCAGCCGAGAGTTGTTCCGGCTTCCACCGCAACCCGGGCCGGAATCGCGGGCGGAAGCACCTGGTTCTTGTATTCGGCCGGCTGCTGCTCAAATAGTTCCCAGCACGGCATACTGACAACCCGGGCCGCAATGCCATCGGCCCTGAGTTGCTCGAAAGCGCCAACACAGATCTGGACCTCCGAGCCTGTGCCCATCAGAATCACCTGCGGCTTTTCGGAATCGGCGAGCACATAGGCGCCGCGTGCCGTGCTCGCAGCCGCGGCATATTTGGTGCGATCGAGTGTCGGCACCGCCTGCCGGGTGAGCACCAGCGCCGCAGGCTGATGCTGCAGGTTCATGATGCAGCGCCAGCACTCCGCCACTTCGTTGGCATCTGCCGGGCGGAACACCAGCAGCCGCGGAATTGCCCGCAGCGACATGAGCTGCTCAATAGGTTGGTGCGTTGGACCGTCTTCTCCCAGCCCGATGCTGTCATGCGTGTAGATAAAGATGCAGGGCTGGTCCATCAGCGCGGCCAGGCGCACTGCCGGACGCATGTAGTCGGAGAAAATGAGAAACGTGGAGCCGTACGGGCGCAGGCGGCTGAGCGCCATGCCGTTCAGGATGGCCCCCATAGTGTGCTCGCGAATTCCGAAATGAAAATTGCGTCCGGAATAGTTTCCGGCCTCGAAATCGCCGCCCCCGGCGGAAATCAGGGTCTTGGTGGAGGGCGCCAGATCGGCGGAGCCGCCCATCAGCCAGGGGACGTACTTTGCGATTGCGTTGAGCACTTTGCCTCCGGAATCGCGGGTGGCGAGGCCCTTGGCGTCGGCCGGGAAAACCGGGATTTCGCGGTCCCAGCCCCCGGGCAGCTCGCCGCGCTGCATGCGTTCAAATTCCGAGTACAGCTCGGGCAGGGCACGCGAATACTGTTCGGCTCGGCGCAGCCACTCATTTTCGAGAGTTTCGCCGCGTCCCACGGCTTCGCCCATGTGCCGCCCAACCTCCTCAGGAACCAGGAAGGCCGGTTGCTCGGGCCAGCCGTAAGCTTTCTTGGTGAGCCTGATTTCCTCCTCGCCCAGCGGCTCGCCGTGGGCTGCCGCCGTATCCTGCTTGTTGGGCGAGCCCCAGGCAATGTGGGTATCGACAATGATCATGGAAGGCGACGAAGTTTCGGCCACCGCGTTCTGCATGGCGCGCTCGAGCGCGGCCAGGTCGTTGGCATCGGAAACGCGCTGCACATGCCAGCCGTAGGCCATGAACCGGCCCGCCACGTCATCACTGTAGGCGAGCGCAGTTTTGCCTTCGATGGTGATGTTGTTGTTGTCGTAAATCCAGAGCAGGTTGGAAAGGCGCAGGTGGCCGGCCAGCGAAGCCGCCTCGTGCGAAATGCCCTCCATCAGGTCGCCATCGCTGCATAGCGCGAAAATCCGATAGTCGAACAGCGGCTGGCCATCGCGATTGAAATGCTGCTCGAGCCAGCGCTCGGCAATTGCCATTCCCACGGAATCGGCAACCCCCTGGCCCAAAGGGCCGGTGGTGGTCTCTACGCCGGGCGTGAGGCCATATTCCGGATGGCCGGGCGTCTTCGATCCCCATTGCCGGAACTGCCGGATGTCATCAAGCGACAAATCATAGCCGCTGAGATGCAGCATGGCATACAGCAGCATGGAGGCGTGGCCATTCGAAAGGATAAAGCGGTCGCGATTCGGCCACTGGGGATTGCGCGGGTTGAAGCGCAGAAACTTCCGCCACAGCACGTAAGCCACCGGCGCCAACGCCATGGGTGTTCCCGGATGGCCGCTGTTGGCCTGCTGCACCGCATCCATGGCCAGCGTGCGAATGGTGTTAATCGAGAGCTGATCGGGCCCGGAATGGACCTGGGCAGCGGTGCTGGTATCGGCAGTAGGTACGGTCATGGGGGCGCCAGAATTGGCAACTGGCAAGTATAAGCTTTGGATTATTTTCCGGTTCGCAGGGGTTCAGCGAAAAAGTGCGAAATTGCGGAAGTGCGAAATTGCGAAATTGCAAGGCGCCAGCTCCACTATGGGAATTTCGCAGTTCCGCGCTCTGGCGCTCCGCGCTCCACCTGCATCTCCTCTGTTTCCGCTCTCATCCAAGTAGCTGCGGGTTGTGCCGGGTTTGTTACCTCAGTACCGTTGTTCAAACGGCACCCGCTGGCTAAATTCAAACCAGCCATGACTTTGCGCCCGCATGCCTCAGGATTATCGCAGCACTCGCTGGCTGCGGCGATCATGTTGTGGCGCGATGCTGCGCTGGCTGCCCAGTTCGGCACGCTGGCATTTGCCGCTCTCTCGATTGGCTTTGGCTGTTACGGCCTTGATATGGCCCGCTGGGGAGTGAACGTTTTTATGTCGGGAACCTCCGACGAGCAAACCGCCGCCCTCGAGGAGAGCGCGAAATGACAATTTTGAAATTTTAAAAATTTCAAAATTTGAAATGTGGTTTCCGCTCATTGGGCGCGCAATTCTCCGAGCGTCGCCTCATCGGGCTCGCCGGCAAAATACTTCTCCAGTGCTTGTTGGAAAACGCCGCTCTGCTTCGCAGATTCTTTCTCGGTCACGCAGAACAGCGTCATGCAGGAACGAAACTTCAGGTCGTCGGGGTAGCCGAAGATTTCGCCGACGGAGCTGCCGGGAACTGCCAGCACCAGCCGGGTGCATTCTTCAAGCCGCGGACCGAGCAGCGGATGCTGCAGATACGCACGGGCTTCCGCGAGAGACCGGATGGCGAACCGGCGCGCGGTTGCGCTGTAACCCAGCCCCCGAATCTGCGGAAAGATGAACCACATCCAGTGGCTCCGCTTGCGCCCGGCGCGCAACTCGGCGACCGCCCGGGCATATACCGGCGCTTGCGCATCCACAAATCGCTGCAGGTCGAAGGCCCGGGCTTCCATTTTCGCTGCTATTTGCCGGCCGAGACTTCCATCACCACGTCATACAGCACCCGAAACCCGCGCTGCACTTCGGAAACGCGAATCCGCTCATTGTCACCGTGGTGGGTTGCGCCTTCCTCCGGGGTCGCGGTGTAGGGATTGAAGCCGTAACATGTGATGCCCAGCTCGCGATACATCTGATTCTCGGTGTACCCGGAGCTGAGGCGGGGCACCACTGGCGCGTTGCCGAAATAATGCGCGGATACGTCTTTGATGGCGGAAAACAGCGGGGTATCGAGCCGGGAAGCATTGGCCCTGCGAAATTTCTTCTGCTGCGCCTCCACGCTTACGCCCGGTTCACTGACGACCTTGCGAATGAGCGCCAGGAAATCCTGCGGCTCCTCGCCCGGAAGCAGCCGCACGTCAACGTTGGCCCAGGCTTCGCCCGGAATCACGTTCGTCTGCTCCGAGCCTTTCAGCATGGTGAGCGAAACCGTATTGCGGAACATGTAGTTGAGCGACTCGTCGGCGCCGATCATCTGCGCGCACCGGTTGTCATGGATGGCGGCCCGTGGGTCGCGGAAGCAGCGGGCGCGCTCGCCCTGCTCCAGAGGGGCCATCGCCGCCAGGAACGCCTCCGTTACGGGCAAAATTTTCAGCTCGGTTCTGTACGCAACCAGTTTTCCCAGGGCGCGCACCAGTTCGTTGGGCGCGGAATCGGGCAGAGGCCGCGAGCCGTGCCCGGGGCGCCCGGCAGCCGCAATGTGGATCCAGAACGGCGACTTCTCGGCCGTATCGATTCCCACGTACTGCACGGCATCGCCCTGCGCCAGGGTTTCGCCGCCTTCGGTCAGCAGGTATTCCGCATTGCGAAGCAGCTCCGGATGGTTGGCGATCATCCAGTCGCTGCCCGCGTCATCCACTTCCTCATCCGCCGTGCCCAGAAAGATGACGTCGCGATTCAGCGCAACGCCTTCGCGCTTCAGCATCACCATCACCAGGAGCTGAGCCACTCCAATGCTCTTCATGTCCTGCGCGCCCCGGCCATAAACAGAGCCGCCTATGATCTCGGCGCTGAAGGGCGGAGTCTTCCATCGTGCCGGGTCGCTGGTGACCACATCCATGTGGTTCAGCAGGATCAGCGGGCGCTCGGTTGCGGCAGAGCCGGCCCGCACCCAGGCAATAATGTTGGCCCGCCCCGGCCTGAATTCAAACACCTGGCTCGGAATCCCTTCCGCGTCAAACACCTGCTTGAACCATCGAGCTGCGGCGATTTCATTGCCGGGAGGATTGCTGGTATTGATTCGGAGGTACTGCCGCTCCCAATCGAGAGCAAGGCCGGCATATTGCCGCAGCTTTTGTTCACCGAGCTGATCCGAAGGCAGACGCTGCGCCATAACCGCAGATGAGAGCAGCAACCCCGCAACCAACATCCGCAACATGAACCCTCCCGGTTAAGACACAAACTGATGGCCCATTCTTTGCCCTGCGTCAAATTTACTCGACGTTGTTACTTCCTTCCTCGTGGTGGCGGGTGCGGCTGTTGTACCATCCCCGCAACAGACTGAATCTTAAGCGAATTCCGCCAGCCCCGGTTTGGCCCTTCAGTTGTTCTAAGGAGCAGCGTAGCGCGGGCAGCCGACCCTCCCAGGTCTTGCAGGCCAGCGCCCGAGTTTAAACCCAAGGGGAAGTGCCGGGCTCTAACGAGCCCGGGCAGGGCAACCACCCGGCTTAGCCCCTCTCGACTTAGCCCTGGGGGACCTAACTGGAGGATTGAAATAAATGAACAGCCGTTTCCTGTATGTGCTCCCGCTGGCTGCGGCGCTAATGATTCCGGCGGCAGCCCAGCAACAGACGCAGTCCACCCAAGGCGAAAACGCGCAGGCTACCTCGCAGGCGCAGGCTCCCGCCCAGAACCAGCAACCCGCAGCTCAGGCCACAGGCGACCAGCAATCCAGCGACCGGCAGCCGCTGGCGTATGAGCGGCATGAGGGCTTCTGGGGCAAGGTAAACCCCTTCGCCCGCAAGAAGTATGTCCAACGGCAGCTCGGACCCGTTCGCGACCGTGTGAACGAGCTCGATGAGCTCACCGCCAAGAACTCCTCCGCCATCAAGGACGTGGACAGCCGCGCCCAGCAGGGCATCAAGGCGGCTGACGACCACGCTTCGCAGGCTGACCAGCACGCCGTGGAAGCCGGCAACCGTGCCCAGGCGGCCCAGCAGACTGCCGATCAGGCGGGCCAGAAGCTCACCAGCGTCGAACAGGTGGTGACCAACATTGATCAGTACAAGCCCGCAACGGATGTCGAGATTCACTTCCGCGCCGGGCAGGCTGTTCTAAGCCAGAAGGCTAAGGAAGCGCTGGATGACCTGGCGCAGAACCTCGGCGACCAGCGCGGCTACATTGTCCAGGTGCAGGGCTTCTCCTCCGGCAGCGGAATGACTGCGATCCAGAACTCGCAGCGCATGGCTGACGCCGTAGTGCGCTACCTGGTAATCAATCATCAGTTGCCGGTGTACCGCATCTATACGCTGGGGCTGGGCAATGCTCCGGTGCAGGCCAGTGAAGCCAGCGCGAACTCGAAGGTAGTACATCGGACCACCGGTGGCCGAGTGGAAGTGGCCCTGTTGAAGAACGAAGGCCTTTCCTCGCTGCAGGCTTCAGCGCCCGCGCCAGGTACAACTCCCAACGCAATGCCGCAGTCATCGGAGCCGCCGGCCGGGGCAGCCGCTCCCGACAAGCAGCAGCCGCCTGCGGCAGCACCAAAGCCGCCGGCCGACAAGCCAGTTCCGCCGCAGCAGTAAGGCGGAGGCGGGGTTCTGTTCCCCCCGAAAAGGCGCTTGAGATCGCAGGGGATCTCAAGCGCCTTTTTTATTTCTGCACCCTCGCTTGGAAACGAGTTCTTGAAGGGGCCATTATGCGTCTTTTCACCGCCGGGCTCGGCCACCACGTCTACGTCCCCCCGCGACAGCGGAACATATGCTGTTACTACCGGTGAAGCCGGTGTTCGGTTCCGAAGTAACCTATCTGTTCGCAGCAACGCGATCGTCTTTCCAGACGTCATCTCCCGTAGACAAGTCGAAACGAAAGCCGTGCGGGAGCGCAAGATACTTTGCAAGTTCCGGGCGGGCTGCGGTGAGGTGGTAAGTATGCTCGCGCTGCAAGGACTTAACGTTGCCGTCGTATTGGTCGGTAGTAATCCACCAGCCGGACATGGGTTCGGGAGAGAGGTACCGCACTCCTTGGACGGGTAACCCCTCCAGTACACCTTTTGAAAGCACAGTCAGCTTGTCAGGCCTCGGTGGTTCGAACCGAGTGCCATACCTCAGACACGTCGCGTGCTGCTGATGCCAATAATCAAGAGTGAGCGATGCTCCTTTCACAAACTGTGTTGCGTTTGAGTTATATTCCCAGACCTCCAAAGTCTTCCCGTCACGTTCTTCGAACCTGGTTAGCCAGTATCCATACGCTAGCGTTTCTCCGGGCCCTAGCCTGTTCGCCCCTTCCACGTAACGACAGATAAAGAAGAGGAAATCTTCGAGGTCGCCTTTTAATCCTTCGTCCTTTACCGAAGCAGCGATCTCCGGATGTCCAAGGGCATCTAGCCCCTCTGTTCGCAAGGTGAGAGCTGAACCTACGCGCTGCTCGATGACCAGCTTTCGCATCACTGTTGCTCCGGTTTGTTTTTCGCTGCGCTCACTTCGCCACCCTGTTTACGGCTACAAGACTGGCACTGTGGATAGAGTAGCCCGTGCCCCGCACCAGGCCGGCAGTCGTGGCCGTGGACGTCTTCTGCGTCCACCGTTGCCTTTCTACCGTGGTTTTAACACACGCGGGATTCACGAGAAATCCACTGCCGCTCGCAGCGGAACAGGTCGGCCAACGGTGGATTTGAAGAAGCTTGCCTTTTCCGACCTGGTTTCCGTTGAGCTGTGGGATGATCTGATGACCATTGCCTAGGAAAGCACCCCCCAAGACATGCGATGCTGACGAGAGGGCTTGGATCGAAACGTGATTGTTTGAGCGAGTAGCCGGCGTGCACCGGGCAGTACACGGAATTCGTAACCGCGTCCTGCTGGTTCCAGCGGCTGCCGAACTGATCGTAAACCCAGCCGCAGCCCTGGTTCGTGCCCGGCACAA
>JAFAIN010000142.1 GCA_019236695.1 Acidobacteriota bacterium
CGCGCATGACATCTACAAAGAAATGGTCGAAATTAATTCGGGTTTCAGCACCGGGGCGACCACGCCGGTGGCCCAGGCCGTTGCTCGCCGCCTGAAAGCTGCCGGGTTTTCCGATTCCGATATCTTCCTTGGCGGCGCCGCTCCCCACAAATTAAACATCGTGGTGCGCTACCACGGTACCGGCAGGCACAAGCCGCTCCTCCTGCTCGCCCACGAAGACGTGGTCGAGGCCAGGCGCGAAGACTGGAGCACGGACCCGTTTCAGTTAGTAGAGAAAGACGGCTATTTTTACGGCCGCGGCACCGGCGATGACAAAGCCCAGGCCGCGATCTGGATCGCCAATCTCATTCGCTACAAGCGCGAGGGCTTGCAGCCCGATCGCGACATCATTGTGGCGCTCACGGCCGACGAGGAGGGTGGCGGGCCTTACAACGGCGTGGCCTGGCTGCTCAAAAACCATCGCAACCTGATTGACGCCGAGTATGCCCTGAACGAAGGCGGCTGGGGCGAGGCCGAAGGCGACCGCCGCATCGCCAACGATGTCCAGGTCAGCGAGAAGTACGTGATTAATTACCGGCTTGAGGTTCGCAACAAGGGCGGGCACAGCTCATTGCCGGTCGCCGATAATGCCATTTACCACCTCTCTAACGCTCTCCACAACCTTTCGAAATTCGGCTTCCCGCTGAAGACGAATGATGCCACCCGCGCATACTTTGAGGCCATGTCGAAGATCGAGGCCGGGCCGGCTGCCCGCGACCTGGCGGGCGTGGCCGCAGGCTCGGCTGAAGCCATGCAGAGAGTGGCTGCCATGAGCCCCGGCTGGAACGCCACGCTGCGCACGACCTGCGTTGCCACTCAACTCGAGGGCGGGCACGCCCGCAATGCACTGCCACAACTGGCCGCCGCCAATGTGAATTGCCGCGTGCTGCCGGATGATTCCCCGGAGTACGTGACCTCAACCCTGAAGAAGGTCTTCGCCGATGATCAGGTCAACGTTTCGATCCAGGGCGAGGTCGAGCAGGGCCCGCCGTCACCGCTGCGCGACGACGTGATGCAGCAGGTCGGCCGCGCCACCAACCACATTTGGCCGGGCGTGCCGACCGTGCCGATGATGGTGATGGGCGCGACGGATGGCCTTTACCTGCGCCGCGCCGGTATCCCCTGTTACGGCGTGCAGGGCATTTTTTTCGACCGCGGCGACATTCGTTTCCACGGCCGCGATGAGCGCGTGAAAGTTACATCCTTTTATGAAGGCCAGACATTTCTCTACGAACTCGTGAAGGGCCTCACCCAGGGCAACTAGTGTTCTGTTTCCTAAATGGCTATACACGCGCTCGAAGCAAGAAATGCAGATCCCTCCCCTTCGGCAAGCTCAGGGTCGGGATGACACAACGCCGGGTTTTGCACTTTTTCCTTTTGCCTTTGCCTTTTCTTTCATTTAGCTTCCGGTAAATGCCGCCCACCTCGCGCATCATTACGCTCACGAGCGATTTCGGCATTGCCGATCATTACGTCGGCACGATGCGGGGCGTGGTCTTCAGCATCAATCCGGAAGCGCGTGTGGTTGATATTTCGAATTCCATTCCGTCGTTTGACGTGCTCGAGGGCGCGCTCACCATTGACCAGGCTTACCGCTATTTCCCAAAAGGGACGGTTCACCTCGTAATCGTCGATCCTGGCGTGGGCAGCGCACGCCGGCCGGTGCTGGCGAGCGCCGGTGGCCATTTTTTCCTTGCCCCGGATAATGGCGTGCTTTCCCTGGTGCTGGCCCGTGAAGGCGGCGAGGTAAGGCACGTCACCTCGAGCCATTACTTCCTGCAGCCGTTAAGCAACACCTTCCATGGGCGCGATATCTTCGCGCCCGTTGCCGCCCACCTCAGCAAGAACATGGAAGCGCAGAAGTTCGGCGAGATTATTACCGACTTCCAGCGTTTTGCCGTGCCCCGGCCGAAGCAGATCTCTGCCGGGGAGCTGCGCGGCGCCATCATTAAAGTGGATAAATTCGGCAACCTCGTGACCAATGTGCGTGCGGAAGAGATTTCGAACGCTCAGAATCTCCGGATTTCGATTGGGAGCCAGGTGATCACGAAGCTGGCGGCATCGTACGCAGAAGGCGCGCCCAGCGAACTTTTCTGCATTGTCGGCAGCATGGGCTACGTGGAGATCGCAACCAACCGTGGTTCGGCAGCGAAATTGTGCTCGGCAGCCCGCGGTATGGAAGTGACAGTGCTGACCTGATTGCCGAATTGCCGAATTGCCGAATTGCGGAATTGCGGAATCGCCGAATTGTGCCAAATGCCGGCCACACCAACGGCGCCGGAACACGACGAACTGCTGCGAGGGGGCCAGGTGCGCTCCCAGATTCCTCAGCCGCTGCCGCGGCTTCGGAATGACCGCGCGTTGGCTCGTTAAATGCGAGTGCGCATTGGCACGTGGCCCGCGCGCCGGGGTCTGCCCCCGGATCCCACTCAAAAATCTGCATCCAAAAACTCTGCTTGACATCAATTGCAAATTGAGATATTAATATTGCGATTTGCAAATATGACGCTGGGAGAAAA
>JAFAIN010000290.1 GCA_019236695.1 Acidobacteriota bacterium
ATCCGCGCGGTTCCAAGAACCTGGAATCAAGAAAGGCGTGTAATTTTTACTGTCCCGCTGTCCCACCCCTAGCGGAATGGGACAGTGGGACACTTTGCGGAGTCTCACTCCAGGGGGTCACTCCACTCCAAGCCCTTGACCCCACAAGGTGTCCCACCCCTATTTTTGGGACAGCGGCATTTTTCGCGGGTTTTTCGGGCTTTTCGCTGTCCCAAGCTGTCCCACTGCTTACGGACATGACGACGGTTATTGTATTTTCAACAGCTTAGGTCAGCTTGGCGATTTACCCGCCTTATCCCGGCATGCGTTTCCTAACTATCCCAATAATCGGCGCATTCAGATAACAAATGGCCTCCCACGGCAAAGTCCTTCGGCGGATAAGGGTGAAACCGGAGGTTGATGCTGTTGAAATCCTGGCGCGCGATTCTGAACAGTTCCGCCAGTACCGGGTCAGCGGTTTGCCGTTCTTCGACTGCTGGGGCGCTCAGACACCAGCAACTCTTATGCAGCGGCGTCAAGCCAAAACCCTCGGGCATGGCCGTAATCCTGTACTAAGCAGTTTTTTCTGCAACGCCGGCGGCCAGTCCTCTCGCGTGACGACATAGCATTGAGTAATGGCTGCTGTAGTGGTTCTGCTGTCGCTCCAACCCTGCCCTCCGCAATTCGCCAGCTTCCAGGCAGCCAAATAAGCCACTGATCTTTCAGGAGTTCATTCATGGTGCGCTTAAGCGCGTTCTCGTTTCACAGCTTTGCCATGCTGATTGGCAGATTCGTCATCGCTTCTCTCCTTCTCGCCGCTTTGACATCGCAGGCGTTGACGTTCTCCAACTCCAGCGCAGAACCTGATCCAGGGGGCGCAACCAATCGTCAAGCCGGGCCAGCGGCCCCAATCGTCTATGGCCTTACAGTTCCGGCCACTCACCCACGCCTCTATTGGACGCCCGCGCGCGTTGCCCAGGCTCAGGGCTGGGTGAAGAGCACGGGATACGCGCTGCAAACGACAGTCAATGTTAACCGGCCTCTTCAGGTGCAGGATGTAGCGTTTGCCTGCGCGATCGGCAACGCTGCTGCGTGCAGCAGCCTCGCCAGCTGGGCCAATGTTGCCACCAACTGGGCTGACGCCAACTGTTACGGCACTTACCGGGACGGCTGTAACACGTTTCGCGCCAATGGCGGATTCGCCATGCTGGCCTACGACTGGGCGCACAGTTATTTCACCCCCGCGCAGCTTGCATCCATCCAGGACACGTTCTACAACACGGCCCACCCGCTGGACATCACCACGGCGGGCAAGGTGGGGAGCCTGCAGGAACCGGCAAACAACTTCTCCTGCGGCTACATGCGGAATGACATTGTGGGAGGCATTGCCATGTCAGGCGAGTATCCAGGAGCCGGAACGCTGCTCGATTTTGGGTTGGGCACGGCGGGCGGATCACCCACATCCAGCCGCTGGAACCAGGTCATCGATATGAATCGGGCGAGCGGCGGTTCCGGCATTTGGGCAGGCAAGGGATACGGCGAGTACGCACAGGAAGGCACGGCGGGTTACGGCCGCTACTGCCTGTTTTACGCTAATACTTTTACCTCCGCGGTCCCGCTGCTGGGGCGGAATCTCTGGAGCGAAACCACGGCTTACAAGGGCAACGCACTGCAGACCATTTACAACACTTCTCCGCAAAAGACCTGGCGCGGCATCTGGGAAGGATTCAGTTGGGGTGATGACGATTACACCTACCTCGGCGCCAACTGCAATTATCAAAGCACCAACGGCTACGCCAGCGGAACGGTTTACCACACCGGAACCGGAGGCTGCGGCCAGCAGTCGCAATACTATGGCGACTATATGCAGAACGTCGCCAACAACCTGAGCGCCGTCGATCTCGGCCGCTACGCAAAGCAATGGCTCATGACGGTGCAGCCTTCCGTGAGTCCCCTGTACGCCTCCGTCGAGCCATCGACACTGGCGCCGATGGCGTTCAGCAATCTGCCGCTCGATTATTACAGCCAGGGTTCACAGTACTTCTACATTCGCAACAACTGGACAGCCAATGCCACCGTCATGGTCTGGCAGATGGGGCTGAATCATTCGAGCTTCCACTTTCACCAGGACGCCGGCTCGTTCCAGGTGATCCGGAAGAGCAGCTTGCTGGCAATGGAGACCTCCGGCTTCCAGGGCTTTACGGTTGCCGGCTTTGGCGATGTGGGCACACGCGGCTCGGACCTCGACCTGGCGCACAATGTGCCTCTGGAAGGCGGCCAGGGCGGCATCAGTGTAACCCAGGGCCGTTCGAATGGTGATCCGGCCGTAACACGCCTCGCTTCGCAGCCAGGATATGCGTTCCTGGCAGCCGACCTGTCTCCGGCAATGACCAACAATCTGGTGGATCCCGGTCATCCATATCGCCAAAACCCCTATGTGGTGAGCCTGGTCCGTGAACTGTACTACATACGAGCTCTCGACACCCTGGTAGTGGTTGACCGGCATAACACCAATACAGCCGGCACATCCACAAGCTTCATTGCTCATTGCAAGTCGGCGTTTGTCATCTCAAGCGGCGTGGCCGATTGTGTCGATCACGGCAGCCAGGCGCGATATAGCGGACTGACTCCCGGCGTATCACTGCTCAATGTCAATGAAAGCGGCAACGGAGCCACGGCTAAGGCACCCACTTATCGGCTGGAAGGAACCACGGTTCCGGCCAGTACCGTGAGTTATCAGGTTTGGGTTGTGCAGTTTTGCGATGCCGGCGCCTGCAACATCAAACCGACGTTATTGGATTCCAATCCAGCCGGCAGCCGCAGCGGGACGTTCACCATCACCTTGGATGGTTCCGATGCCATCACCATCAATAAGGGCCCGATTTCGGCGGGCGGCCAGATTACAGTCGCAGCCGCAACCAGTTCGCTGACCAACACGGTGGACCCGATGGCGGTAAGCGACAGTGGGCCGGTTTGGGGCGTCATTCCGCAATGACACTACTGGGAGTTCGCTCTCCCTCTCTGGTGTCCGCCCGGTTCAGGTAGCCAGCCCCCGCTATTCCTTGGGCGCGATTCCGAGGGCCTTCATTTTGCGGTAGAGATGGCTGCGCTCGAGCCCTAGCGCTTCGGCGGCGCGACTTACGTTGCCGTGATGATCATCGAGCTTGCGCAAGATGTAGTCGCGTTCGTAAGCGGCGCGGGCCTGGTGCAGGGTGGAGAATTCGCTGGCCCCGGAACGGCGAGTGCCATCGCGATACACCAGCGGGGGCAGGTGCTTGCGTTCCAGCATACGTGCGGTGGGATTCATGATGACCATGCGTTCCACCACGTTGCGCAGCTCCCGCACATTGCCCGGCCAGGCGTAACGCGTAAGCGCATCCAGAGCTTCATCGCTGATCTGGCGCGCCTGGCGCGTGTAAGCGGCGGAGAACTCGCGAAGAAAATGCCGCACCAGCAGCGCCACGTCTTCCCGGCGCTCGCGCAATGGCGGCACGTAGAAAGGCACCACGTTCAGGCGATAGAACAGATCTTCGCGGAAGTTGCCGCGTGAAATTTCTTCTTCCAGGTTCTTGTTGGTCGCGGCAATCACGCGTACATCCACCGTCACCACATCGTCGCTGCCAACCGGCGCAAAGCGCTGCTCATCGAGGGTGCGCAGAACCTTGGATTGTGTCTTGAGGCTCATGTCGCCCACTTCGTCCAGGAACAGCGTGCCGCCGTCGGCTCGCTGAAACTTGCCTTCCTTCTGCGTGCTCGCCCCCGGAAACGAACCCGGGCGGTGGCCGAAGAGCTCGGATTCGATCAGGTCCTCGGGAATAGCGGCGCAGTTCACTTCAACGAAGGTAGCTTCCTTGCGCAGGCTTTGCGCATGGATGGCGCGAGCCACCAGTTCCTTGCCCGTTCCCGACTCGCCAAAAATCAGCACCCGGCCGTTGGTCGGCGCCATCACAGCGATTTGCTGGCGAAGGGCCTTCACCGGCACGCTTTCGCCCACAATTTCGCCGCGCGCCTGCACTTTCTGCTTGAGGTCGCGATTTTCGCCGCGCAACCGCCGCGCCTGGATGGCGTTCTTCACCACGATGAGCGTGCGCTCGAGGGAGAGCGGCTTCTCGAGAAAATCGAATGCGCCGAGCTTGGTGGCGCGCACCGCGGTTTCGATGGTGCCGTGCCCGGAGATCATGACTACGTCCGGCGGGTCGGGCAGAGCCCGGATCCGCTGCAGGCTGTCGAGCCCATCCATGCCGGGTAGCCAGATGTCGAGCAGCACTACGTCGAACGGCCGCGAGCGCAGCAGTTCGAGGCTGTCCTCGCCGCTGGGAGCGGTTTCGGTCCCATAACCCTCGTCCTGCAGAACCCCCGTAAGAGCCTGCCGGATGCCGGGTTCGTCATCCACCACCAGGACGTTAGGCATGCGCCACCTTTGCGGCGGCCTCCACCGGCAGTTCGATTACGAAGCGCGTCCCCAGCGGCGAGTTCTCCTCGACGCGAATGGACCCGCGGTGCTCCTCGACAATGCGGCTCACGATGGCCAGGCCCAGCCCGGTGCCGCGCTCTTTGGTGGAGAAGTAGGGCAGGAACAGCTTCTCCTTGGCCTCGGCGGTCACTCCGTGGCCGGTATCGGCAACCACTACCTCAACCGCATCGCGCGAACTCAGGAGCGCGGTGGAAACGTGAATCTCCTTCAGCATCGATCCGTTCAGCGCCTCCGCGGCATTATCCACCAGGTTGGCAATGGCGCGGCGCATCGCCTCAGGGTCGATCAGAATGCGCGGAATATCGTGAGCCAGTGATGTGCGAAGCACCACGCCATCGAGGCGGCCACGGAACATGGCTAGCGCATTTTCCACGATGGCGTTCAGGCTATTGAGCTGAGGCTGCGCGGTGGGAAAGCGCGCCAGAGCCGCGAACTCATCGACCAGCGTCCGTACAGTTTCAACCGATGCTGCAATGGTTTCGGCGCAGCCGCGAATGACCTCGGCCGAATCCTGCCCTTGCTCGCCCGGCCTTGGGGAAAGCGGGGAGGCACGGTGCAGGTGGCGCAGGATGCGCTCAGCCGAAAGGGCGATGGGGGTCAGCGGGTTCTTGATTTCATGGGCCACGCGCCGGGCCACCTCGCGCCAGGCCGCCTGCCGCTGCGCGCGCATAAGGTCTGATAGGTCTTCAAGGACCACGACATAGCCGGTCTGCTGGCCGGCATGGTTCAGGGAGGCAACCGTTACGGCCGCGTTGAGCCTTCCAGCCGCGGTGGGGAATTCCATTTGCGCGGTAGTCGAGCCCATGCGATCAGCCTTGCGCATGAGCTTGGCAACGTCCTCGATGGCATCCTGCGGAAAGAAGTTCCCGAGCGGCGCTCCGATTAACTGTACCGGGGCCTGCGTGACAAGCCGCGGCTGTGGCCGTTCGGGAACCAGCATGCGGCTCAATGCCAGGTTGGCATGGGTAATGGTCTGATCAGGCGCGAGCGACAGCACGCCGGTAGGAATATTTTCCAGAATGGTTTCAATCTGCCGGCGGCGCTGCTCGAGTTGCGAATTGGCCTGCTGCAGCTCCTCGCGTGAAGCTTCGAGCTGGCTGCGATTCGAATCGAGCTCCGCCGCCATATTGTTGAACTTGGCCACCAGATCGCCCAGTTCATCGGCAGCCGTAACGGCCACGCGATAATCGAGGTTGCCGCGGGATATCTCCTGAGTGGCTTCGGCCAGGGCGGCCACCGGGCGCGTGACCAGCCGGGCCACAAACATGGCCAGCCACATCGAAACGAACAACAGCAGCACGGTTACGAGCAGCAGGATGCCGATGTAGCTGCGCCGTACCTGCTTCAACTGCGCGGCGATTCCGTCGTACCACTGGCGGCTTGCGCCGAGGTCGTTGAGCGTCCGCGTGAACTCTGCCGGCAGCGGCAGCGCCGTAATGATCAGGCCGTTTGCGCCCGCAGCCTCCGAGCCCAGCATGTAAAGTCTTCCGGCGATCTCCAGAGGCACAGGGGAATCCTTGGCAAGGCGTACCTGGGCCCGCATTTCAGGCCATGCAGCCGGCGCCTGAAAACTGGCTTCCGATGAGCAGGCGGCCAGGCTGCCCCCGCTGCCTTGAGGGCACGAGAGCGCAAGCGCGAAACCGCCCTGCAACGTGAGCTCATGGCGGCGAAACTCATTGATCACTCCCCCGAAACTGCCGCTGGCATATGCCTTCTGAGTCTCGGCCGCACGGGCAATCGACTGCGCCTCGGCCAGCGCGTTCTGCGCGGCGTAGCGCTGCAGCATGTTTGCCACCGCCGCCGTGCTCCGGTTCACTCCTTCAGCCGGGCTCGAATACCATTTCACAATCGAGCGGTTCAGCAGGCCGTACGCAAAAAAGCACAACAGGATCACCGGCACGGATGAGAGCACCAGCGCTCCAATGACCATGCGCGTGCGGAATTTCGAGCCCAGCACCCCCAACCGCCGTTCTGCGAACAGCTTCACCAGGTTGCGGAACAGGACGAACGTAAGGGTGAGCAGCAGAAGGAAGATGATGGCCGAAAGCGCCGCGAGGAGCAGCGTTTGCTCGCTGGTGCTGGGGCGCAGAAATGCCAGGTTGAACCACGACTGCGAGAAGACGATTCCGAACAGCAGCACGGTAGCAATGGCCAGCAGCACCGCCGTAGAGCGAGTGCGGCGCTGGTCAGGTGGCCGGGTTTGCCTGGCGCGAGACAACGGCGGATTCAGCTTATTATAAAGCTGCTATGGCGGGAGCAGCCCTCCGGCGCCCTCAGGACGGCAGAAAGCGTTGCAGCGGGCATCCCTCGCAGTTCGGGGCTTGCTTATGGCAGTGGAGCTTCCCCGCCAACACAATCAGGCCATGCATCTGGTTGTAGCGGCGTGTGGCAGGGCTCAGCCGGGCGCAACTCATGCGGCTTGGGCGATGCGCCAGCGGCGAGGGCACCGTTCTCCCCGGCGCAACTTCGTCCGCAGCTCCGATTGCCGCGAGCGACCGCTCGCACAATTCGCGAATCTGATCATAGCCAGCGCGCTGATCGACCAGACCATGGCGTTCGAGAATGCGCCGTGTGTATGCATCCACCACGAACACGGAGTGGGCTCCGGCATAAAGCAGAATCGAATCAGCGGTTTCGGGCCCTACGCCATTCAGAGCCAGTAATTCCTGCCTGAGGGCCGCTGTGGGCTGCGCAAACATGCGATCCAACGATCCCTGGTAGCGCTCCTGCAAAAAACATGCAAACTGCTTCAGCCGCAGAGCCTTTTGCCGGAAATACCCTGCCGGTCGGACCAGCGCTTCCAACCGGGCGAGCGGCATATCCCGGATCACGGCAGCGTTCAGCGCTCTGGACCGCCGCAGATTTCGCAGCGCCTTCTCGACATTTTTCCACGAGGTGTTTTGCGCGAGGTAGGCGCCGGCAATAACTTCAAAACGCGATTGCGCCGGCCACCAGTGTTGCTCTCCCCAGGCATCGTACAAGGCAGCGTAATAGGCGCGGAGTTCGAAGTCCGGTGGACGCACTGGGTACATTCTGGCTCATTGCCACGTAGAAATCTCTCCCCTCGCAGGAATTTATTACCGGTTCTCCGGGGAAGTGGCAGCGCACAATGTGGTATCGAGGTTCTCATTGTGAGCAGACCGATACGGTTGCCCGCCGGGCTAGCCGTCGAACGAAAACCGGGTGGGGGTTCCCCGCAAGGTTCCACCGCCGCTGGCCGGAACGCGCCACACCGGATCCTCGATGTCGTTGAGGTCGAAGGCTTTAGAAACTAGACACTCGTAAAAAGGGCTTCATTGGTGGCGCCGCGAGACTTCGCTGCTTTTTGATGGAACTGCAGGCACTTTCGCGAACGCGCTGCAAAAGCCATGAGATAGACCAGGGCAAAGTTGATCGAGTGGCTTTCCAAGTGCAACACCTCAATTTTGGGTTCGCCCGCCTTCTAAAGAAGCGACCAATTCCCCTTGAGGTGATTAAATGGCAAGCAGCATTCAGCAAGCGAAATTGGCAGGGTTTGCCGTTCCGTTTCCGCGAGTTGCCGCAAGCAGGCGACTGCGATACGAAGAATGCTACGAAACCAACCGCCATCGGGTGTATGCCGTTGCGTTCTGGATGACTGACCACGAACTTGCGGCCGAAGAACTGATGCGCAACATCTTCCTGCGAGCTTTTGCTTCCGCTGATGAGCCCACCCGGGAACTGGTGGACCGGGCTCTGATTGCGGAACTGCGGGAGTTCGGAGCGCTCGGCCTGCTGACGTTGCAGTGCGCTCCGGCGACCGAAACGTTGAGCGTGCGCCACAACATCAAGCGCATTCACCTGGAGCGGGCAGTCGTCCAACTGCCCCGGACCGAACGGCTGGTCTTTTTGCTGCACGATGTGGAAGCCTATGACCACTGCCTGATTTCAAGGCTGCTCGGCTTGACCGAGGCCGAATCCCGGCAGGCTGTTCACCAGGCGCGGCTGCGGATCCGCGAACTCGTGGCGGCGATGAACTGAAAATCTCACCCTCTTCTTGTCCTGTTAATCGCTAGCCCCCTTTCACAAGGGGGCTTTCTATTGGGCAATATGCAATTGTGCCTCCCAGGTGCGAAGTGGCGCGCCTGAAAACTGCATGGATAGGAAGCCTTGGGCGCAGTGCGTCCGGGTGGACAGGATAGAATCGCTTTTGGCATTTTGCCGGCCTCTGAAAACCTCATGCAATGGCTTTATGCGATTCTCGTATTAAGCACGATCGCAGTGGTGGGAGCCGGAGTTGGCATCTGGCGGCTGGTAGTACGGCATACCCGGAAACGCTCCTGAATGATGAACGTAATGACAACCACTGCAGTTCGCGAGATTACGGTGGCGCATTCGCCCGATAGCGATGACGCCTTCATGTTTTACGGGCTGGCAACCGGCAAAGTGCGGGTCGCCGGCATTAAATTCACCCATACGCTTTGCGACATTGAGACTCTGAACCGGGCAGCTCTTGCCGGCCAGTATGACGTCACCGCGATTTCGTTCCACGCGTATCCCTACATCCAGGAAAGGTATGCCCTGCTCACATCGGGCGGGAGCGTGGGAGAGGGCTATGGCCCCATGCTCGTGGCCTCGAAGCCTCTGCCGCCCGAGCAGGTAACGCGGCGAACCGTAGCGGTTCCGGGCACCATGACGACCGCCTACCTGGCGCTGAAACTATATGACCGGAAGGCTCAAACGGAAGTGGTGCCGTTCGATGAAATCATTCCCCAGGTTCTGGCGGGCAAATACGAAGCCGGGCTCATCATCCACGAAGGCCAACTGACATTTGCCAAATCAGGGCTGCACAAGGCGCTGGACCTCGGGGAATGGTGGCGCGGCCAAACCGGTTTACCGCTGCCGCTCGGAGGCAACGCGATCCGCCGCGACCTCGGATTCGAACTCACCTTGTCGGTCAGTTCGGCGCTAAAACACAGCATCCAGTACGCTCTTGACCACAGGACGGAAGCCCTGGCTTATGCCATGCAGTTCGCGCGCGACCTCGATACGCAACTCGCCGACAAATTTGTCGCCATGTATGTGAATGAGCGCACCCTTGACTATGGCGATGAAGGGCGGCGCGCGGTCGAAGAACTGCTCCGCCGCGGCTATCGCGAAGGCATCATTCCGCACGCGCCCAAAGTCGATTGGGTGGGGTGATTGGCCCGGCGTGGGAGGTTTGGGAGTATTCGGTTAGAATTCGCCGATGAAAATTGGGGCGTTCTGCCTGCTCGTTCTAACAACGGCCGCTGCCTTCCCGCAGGATGGTTCACTGCAGATTGATCCGCAACTGCTTGCACACATCAACACCACTCCCGCAATTGACAATCACACGCACGTCGAGAAAGTGACCGGCCCGGGCGAAAAAGACACCGAGTTCGATGCCCTGCCCTGCCCGGAGAACGAGCCGGCGCTGACGCCGGCTATGGCACGCAGCGATATCCCTGAGCTTTTCTCAGCCTGGCACGCGCTTTACGGCTACAACTTTCGCGATTTTTCGCCTCAGCACCTGGCCGAACTGGCAGCCAGTAAGCAGCAGGTGCGCCAGCGCGAGGGCGACAACTTCCCTGCCTGGGCACTCGATCAGTTCCGAACCTCGATCATGTTTGCCAATCGCATCAACATGGGCCGCGGGCTCACCGCGCCGCGCTTCCGCTGGGTTCCTTACGACGACGCGCTGATGTACCCCCTGAACAATGACGGCCTGAAGGCGGAAAATCCGGACCGGCGTTTTTTCTTCGGGCGGGAGGAGACCATCCTGAAAAGTTACATTCAGCAGTCAGGGTTGAGCGCGGTTCCGGACACGCTGGATGGCTATTTGAAACAGGTAGTGACGCCGACGCTGGAAAGGCAGAAGCACGCGGGTGCAGTTGCCATCAAATTTGAAATGGCGTACCTGCGCAGCCTCGAAGTCCGCAGAGTTGACGAAGCGGCCGCGGCGCGCGCATATGAATCTTTGCATTCGCGCTCGCTGACCGGCGCAGACACACCCGCCTACCAGGAGTTGCAGGACTATATCCTCGCGTACCTTGCGGGCGAGGCTGGAAGGCTGGGGCTGGCGCTGCACTTCCACACCGGCTTCGGGTGCGGCAGCTACTTCAAGCTGGCCGGGGCAAATCCGCTGTTGCTCGAGGAGTTGCTCGATAACCCGGAGTTGCGCAAAACAACCTTCGTCCTGATTCACGGCGGGTGGCCCTGGTCGGGCGAGATGGCGACGTTGCTGACCAAGCCGAACGTCTATACCGACACTTCGGAGCAATCGTGGCTGCTCCCGGCCGCCACTTTCGCTCCCGTCCTTCGCCTGCTTCTGGAGTTTGCCCCGGAAAAAGTGATGTTCGGCACCGACCTGTATGGCGCCGATGAGCCGATTGGCGCGGAAGGTGGCAATCCGGGAGTGTCGGTGGGGTGGGAAGACGTAGGATGGATTGCCGGCCGCCGGGTACGCAATGCGCTTGCCATGGCGCTTTCGGGAATGGTGCGGGACGGAGAAGTTACGCCTGCGCGGGCGCGCGAAATCGCCTCGCTGGTGCTCAACGGAAACGCCTCGAAACTCTATGGACTGATCCCCTGAAGTTTATGCGAATTGTTGTTGCCGCCGATCATGCCGGGGTGCCGCTGAACGAAGTGGTAGTGGCCGAGTTGCGCCGGCTCGGCCATGCCGTCCATGACATAGGCACCCACGACCCGGCCACTGCCGATGACTACCCCGATCGCGCGGCCGCACTCTGCGCCGAGATTGTGGCGGGCCGGGCCGAGCGTGGGGTGCTGATCTGCGGCAGCGGGATCGGCGCTTCGGTGGCGGCGAATAAAGTTACCGGAATTCGCGCCGGCCTGGCCCATGACAGTTACTCTGCTCACCAGGGCGTGGAGCACGACAACATGAATGTTCTGTGCCTGGGGGCGCGCGTCATTGGGCCGGAACTGGCGCTCGATTTGGTGCGGATTTTCGTTAACGCAAAGTTTACCGCCGAAGAGCGGCACCAGCGCAGGCTGGCCAAGATTGCTGCCCTGGAAACCCGGTTCGGCGGCAGATGAAAGCCTGCTCTGTGGTTCAATGGTTCGCATGCTGCAAGTAATCCTGAAGCGCTTCGAAAATCCCGATGAAGTTCGAACTTTTGAAAAGGGCAAATTCGAACTCGTGCACATCGGCGGGATGACGATCGGCCGGGCAACATACGCGCCCGGCTGGAAATGGTCACAGCATGTAGCCCCTTCTGCGGGGACAAGCCGCTGCCAGGTCGGGCACGTGGGGCTGGTGCTCTCCGGTCGTGCTACCGCCGCCATGGAGGACGGAACCGTCACCGAAATGAAACCCGGGGATCTCTTCTTCGTGCCGCCCGGGCCTCCCGGGCACGATAGCTGGGTAGTGGGCGACGAACCTTACGTCTCGCTGCATTTTGTTGGAGCGGGCGACTACGCAGCCCAAAAAACTTCGAAGATGCGATGACGAGGCATGACGCCGTCATTATCGGCGGGGGCGTGATTGGGCTCTCCGTCGCGTGGGAACTGGCGCGCCGGGGGTTGCGGCCGCTTGTGGTCGAGCGGGGCGAATGCGGGCGCGAATCGACTTATGCCGCCGCCGGCATGCTGGCCTATGGCGACCCCGAACCGCACCGCGAGTTGCTGCAACTGAAGCTCGCAAGCGCCCGCCTGTACCCCGAATTCGTTCATGAACTCGAAGACGAGTCAGGCCTGCGCGTGGACTTTCGCCGCGAAGGCACCATATCGTTCCTGCCCGAAGGCGAGGAATACGCGTGCCCGTATCGCGAGGTTCGTTCCGCCGAATTAGAGCGGCTGGAACCCGCTCTCTCCTGGGTCGGGTTATCGGGCGGCGAAGCCGGGCGAGTAGTGCTCACCAGCGAGGAGACGATTGACAATCGGGCCCTTGCGGCCGCGCTGGTTAAGACGCTGAAGCATCGCGGCGTCGATATGGCCTCTGGGTCGGAGGTCACCGGCGTGATCGAGGAGAACGGGCGGGCGGCGGGAGTGCGCACCGCCAGGACCGAATACCGCGGAGGCTGGGTCATAAACTGCGCGGGCGCCTGGGCCGGGCAAATCGGCGCGCCCGAACTCCCCATCGGCCCTCGCAAAGGCCAGTCGCTGGCCCTGATTTCTTCCGGGGGCCAACTGCTGAGGCATGCAATCCGCGGCCATCATGTTTACATCGTGCCGCGCAGCGACGGCCGCATCATCATTGGGGCTACGGTGGAAGACGCAGGCTACGACAAGCGCGTTGGCAGTGATACGATCCAGCGGTTGCACCAGGCGGCCGCCGGCATTGTTCCGCCGCTTGGGGAATTGCGAATGCATGAGGCCTGGGCAGGGTTGCGACCGTTCGCGCACGATGCTCTGCCGGTCATCGGGCCCACCGGCCTTCCCGGCTGCCTCGTAGCCAGCGCGCATTTCCGAAATGGTATTCTGCTGGCGCCGGTCACGGCCCGGATCATCGCCGACCTTGCGGAAAATAAGCAGCCGGCACATGACTTCCAGGCGTTCCTGTCGGCGCGGTTCAGGAAGACCAATTAAAGTGTTTTTTCGCGCGCCTTGTCTGGGCGGATTATTGGCCGCAAGCCGAAATGCGGATCCCTCGCTCTGCTCGGGATGGCAGAACCCTGGAGCGGGCTTATCGGTTGTCGCATGGAAAAGAATTTTGGCCGCGTCGTGATTAACGGCATGATGGCCGCGGAAACCGAGCGGCACATTGCCGAACAGAAAGCGGCGCTCGAACTTCACCCCACCTGGGCCGAAGGCCATCTCCACCTTGGTTTGCTCTACCGGGTGCACGCGAACCGGGTGAGTGAGGCAAAAAGCGAACTGCTGCGCGCGCTCGAACTCAACCCCGCGCTCGCAGACGCTCACGTGGCGCTCGGGGAAATCTACGTTGCGGAAGGCGACATGGCGAGGGCGCGCGAGCATGCGGAGTATGCGGCGCAATTCGGCAACCCGCGCCTTCTCGAGCAACTGCAACGATACCTGTGAGGCTGAACATGAAAAGGATTCTGCTGCTGCTCGCGGTTGCGTCCGCTGCGCCGCTTTGGGCTTCGCCCTACCTCTACCGCGTGACCCTCGCGCAGGCAGCTCCCGGCAAGCTCACGGAAGCCATTGACCTGTACCGGCGGGAGGCGGCGGCCACTTCGGCGGCCGGTGACGAGGCGCCGCTGTGGATGAGGCATAGCCAGGGAGACATATGGGACCTGATGATCCTGCAGCCCATGGGAAGCTACGCGCAGTTTTTCAGCGCGGAACGCATGGCCGCCCGCAGCCGCGCCGAACAGCCCTTCGCCTCCAGGCTTAAAGATGACATTGCCTGGCAGGAGGACCTGTTCTGTGCGGGCCCGGCGCTGGGGGACCTGCGGCAGGCATTTGCCCAGGGCAGCTTTTTTCACGTGGAAATGTTCCACGCCCTGCCCGGGCAATTTGCGGCGCTGCTGCGCGAGCGCGAAATGGAAAATGCATACGCGCGCGGCGTGAAGCAGCCCGAGAACTTCATTTTTGTCCGCGATCAGGGCGCTTCGTGGGACTTGTTCACCATCGGCGTTTTTCGCGACCTCAAACACTATGCGGAAAGCGCGAATCTTACGCCGCAGCAGCAGGAAGCCGCTGCCAAAGCCGCGGGGTTTGAATCGGCGAGCCAGATCGGGCCGTACTTGCGGCGCTTCATCAGCTCGCATCACGACACATTGGCGGTGGCCGTGAAATAGGCGCCTCAGCGATATACTTACCCGCATGGCCACCGCCGCCTTAAGTTTTGCGCGCCAGAACCAGGGCCGCTTTCTTAGCGAATTGAAGGACTTGCTGCGCATACCCAGCGTAAGCACGTTGCCCGAGCACAAGGGCGACGTGCGCCGGGCTGCTGAGTTCGTTGCCGCCGAAATGAGCCGCATCGGGCTCGAGCAGGTCGAGGTGATTGCTACCGGCGGCCATCCTCTGGTGTATGGCGATTGGCTGCATGCCCCGGGCAAGCCCACCGTGCTCTGCTACGGCCACTATGATGTGCAGCCCGCCGAGCCGCTCGACGAGTGGCACTCCCCGCCATTCGAGCCAACCGAGCGCAACCAGAATCTTTACGCTCGCGGCGCCGTCGACGACAAAGGCCAGATGTACATGCATCTGAAGGCGCTCGAGTCGCTCATGAACGCCGGCGAAGGCAGGCTGCCCGTGAATGTTCGGCTCATCATTGAAGGCGAGGAGGAGGTTGGGGGCGAAAGCATTGCCCGTTTTGTACGCGAGCATCCTGAGCGCCTGCAGGCCGATGTTGCGCTGGTTTCCGATACCGAGATGTTCGCACCCGGTCTGCCGACTTTATGCGTAGGATTACGCGGCATGGTGTACACGGAGCTGACGGCGCAGGGCGCAATGACCGATCTTCATTCCGGCATGTATGGAGGCGCCGCACCGAACCCCCTGATTGCGCTTGCCCAGATCATTGCCCGGCTCAAGGATTCCACCGGCAGAATTCTGATCCCCGGCTTCTACGACCGCGTGGAGGCGCCCAGCCGCGATGAACTGGCTGCCTGGGACAATCTGCCGTTCAATGAGGAGCACTATCGCAAGACTGAGGTCGGATCGACGGTCCTGACCGGGGAGAAGGATTATCCGGTGCTTTACCGGACGTGGGCGCGGCCCACGCTGGAAGTGCACGGCATGCCGGGCGGCTTCATCGGCGCCGGCGCCAAGACGGTGATTCCGTCAAAGGCTTCCGCGAAAATCTCGATGCGGCTGGTACCGGACCAGCGCCCGGATGAAATCTTCAAGCTGTATTCGGAGTTTGTGCGCTCGCTCACGCCGGCGGGCATACAGTTGAGCATCAAGCAGTGGAGCCTTGCGGATCCTATCGTAGTGCGTACCGACAATCAGTTTGTTCGCGCCTCGGCGGAAGCCATGCGGCAGGTGTTCGGGAAAGACACCGTTTTCATTCGCTCGGGAGGCTCCATCCCGGTTGTGGCCGATTTCGAGAAGGCGCTGAAAATTCCCAGCGTGATGATGGGTTTTGGCCTGCCTGACGATAACCTGCACGCTCCCAACGAAAAGTTTCACATTCCCAACTTCTACGCCGGAATTGAGAGCATCATCCGCTGGTTGCAGCTTCTCGGCTGAAGCGCGCGCATAGCCCGCAGCCCCCCGGAACCCGGGGCCCGCAGTGCCGTTATTCCTTCCACGCTCCCAGCAGCTTGGGCAACAGGACCAGTTGGCCGATGTGATAGGCGTTGTGATCGGCTACGAGCAGAGCTTCGCGCAGGATGGTCTGCCCTTGGCCATGAGCGATTACGGCGAAAAGGTCGGTGGCCGGATCGAGCACCAGATTCTTCATCGCCTGCAAATCAGCGCGAAACGATTGGACAGAGCGTGCCCACGACCGTGGATCCGGAGGCTTCGCCGTAGCCGGCCAGTAGCCCGATGGCCATTCCGGCGAAATGTGCCCGGGGGTTCGCGAGAACTCCAGGATGTCCCATTGCGCAATCCTCAGGTGCTCCAGCAACTGCCAGGCGGTGTAGGGGCCGGCTTCGGTGCCGGCCTCAGGCTTGCGTCCGCGAAGCTCGGGCGCGAGATTCGCCACCGCCTGATCAAACGTTGCATGTGCATGGCCTCCATCGAGCAATGCTGCGACGTGCCGGCGCAGCTCGCGATCCATCAGGTGGACTTCACCGGTCGCCGAACCGGCAGGCTTCGGTGCGGCATTCTTTTTTGATTTCGGCATCGGCGTTCTCCGGCGGGTGCGATGCGCCGCGCTCCACCCCGCCACGATTGCGGTACAATCAACCCATCAGCATACATCGCCACATGTGGCGGGCCCGGAACGGAACCGGCCCGCGTTAAGGACTCTCCAGGCCTTGTCATCGTTACCACCCAATTTCAGGCTTACTCGGCTGGCTGCGGCCTGGGGCGCCTTCGTCCTGGGCATGCTGGCCGGATGCGGAGGCAGTTCGTCCTCAACCACCAGCACGACAAGCACCCAGATCGCCACCATCGCACTGGCGCCGACCACCAGCGCCATCACGGTGGGGCAGAACGAGCCGTTCACCGCAACCATCAAGAACTCCAGCGGGACCATTCTCTCGGGCGGCGTGCTGACTTGGGCGAGCAGTTCAACCAGCGTGGCTACCATCGATTCCGGCGGCATTGCTACCGGCATGGCGCCCGGGACCACACAGATTACCGCGAGCGCAGAAGGCGTGACCAGCGCGGCTGTGAACCTGATCGTGACGCCAAAGGTGGCAAGCGTGCAGGTGGCGCCGGCCAGCATTACGATCAGCGTTGGTCAGCAGACGCAGTTCACCGCCAAGGCAATCGATTCCAGCGGAAACACCATTCAGGGCGCGGTATTTCAGTGGTTCTGCAGCGCCTCAAGCATCGCCAGCATCGATAACACGGGCACCGTCACCGGAGTATCGAAAGGCACGGTCATGATCACCGCCTCCTCCGGCGGAGTGACCAGCGCGCCCGCGTTCCTGACCGTGCAGTAGCGCTGCCGGCCTCTGCTATCATGAGCTTGAAAAGTCGCTTTTGCCCTCGCGGAGAGGTGCGTGAGCGGTTGAAACGAGCCGCCTCGAAAGCGGCCATACCCGGAAGGGTATCGGGGGTTCGAATCCCCCCCTCTCCGCCAGTCTCCTCCAAAGCCACTAATAGCTAGACAGCCTTTTGCGAGCACAGATTCGGCGTTTTGCCGGAGCAGTTCCTGCCCCGGTGTCCCCGAGGCTCCGCTGTGAGCTCTGCCCTACCCCGATTTCCTCAGGACCAGCACAGACTGGTCGTCAGCCTGCTTGCCGAAGGCGAGCGCGCGGTCGCGAATCGCAGCTACCAACTGCTCCAGCGGGAGATGCGCGTTCCGCAACACGGTTTCCTTAAGAGCCTCCAGCCCAAGTTCTTCGCCATTCCGGTTCGCAACCTCCGTGAGGCCATCGGTGAGGAGGACAACAATATCGCCACACTCCATTTGGAAGTGACCGCAATCAAAAGATGCTTCGCCAAACATGCCCAGCGGGAAGTTAACCATGGAGTGTTCCATGACAGTGGCCTGCTGCAGGCGGTAGTGCAGGACCGGCAAATGACCGGCGAGAGCATACGTAAGGCTGGAGTTTCCGTTGGCAGCGATGCCGGCGAAGGTTACGAAGGTGGAGGAAGTTGAAAGGTTCGCCAGCACCGAATTGAGCGCAACCAGCAGCTCGTGGAGATCCAACGATTCGCCGGCTCGCAGGTCCATTCGTATCGCGCTCTTCACCATGCTCATCGTAATGCCGGCCGAGACCCCATGGCCTGAGACGTCGGCCACATACGCCAGCCAGTGATCCTCATTCCCCGCAACATCGACCAGGTCGCCACCCATATCCCCGCTGGGCACCGAAGCGGCCGCGATATCGAAATGCCCAAGCCGCTGCTGAAGCGGCGGCACCAGGCTGCGATGAATCTCATTGGCCAGGCGGAGCTCGGTCATCGCTCCGTACACTCTCTTTGCCTCGCCTCGCGCAAAAGCAATAAAACAGATATACCCCAGAATGATCAGGGCGAGCGTCAAAGCGGCTTCCGTCACCAGCACTCGATGCAGTTGAGCGTCGACGACCAAACCTCGCGGCGGCGGGAAGTGTTTTGCCACCCACGCTGGAAGGAACGAATTGCAGGTGAACTGCGCGGCGGCGGTGGCAATCATCAGCTTGATGTATCGCCGCGTGCCGGCCAGCGCCCACAGCACTCCAAAGCCGCCGCTATTCAAGGCCCAGGCAATCGCGCCGGGCAGCGAAGTTTCACGGACTGAAATAATGGAGGCCGCGATGCCAACGCACGCAAAAAGGCAGAAAACCGCTGCCAGGAACAATGCATTCGAGCCCCGCGGCAGCGCCTTCCAGTGCCGAGCTGACTCTTTCCATTTCTCCCGTTGTTCCCCGGTTCGCAACAAGTCAAGCGCCATGGCGGGCACAGCTTACCATGGGCCAACTACAGCCACCTGCAGCGCGCCCATGGCGCCGTTGCTCTTCCCCAACCTGATGGTTCCTGGGATTGTTGGGCTGTCGCAATTGCGAAAGCATAGAAGCAAAGAAGCCCGGGAGCCGTGAATGGCAGGGCCGGGCAGTCAGCCGGGCGGGATGGGCGCTTCCCCGTCTGGCGTGACGGGATTCCGAAGCCAATCAATCGACACGGTCCCGGAACCTGAAATCAGCAGGGAAACAAGCCCCAGAAGCATGCAGAAATCGACGCGGCTCTCGTGCATGGTGGCCCAGAATCCCGACTTGAAGAGCATGGGGAACTTGGTGGTCGCGATGGCCACGAGAATGTCGATTAGCAGGGGGATGGAAGCCAGCCGGCTTAGAAGCCCAAGGATCAGCAACCCGCCGCAGACGATTTCAACCGCGCCTACAAATGGCCCGAAGAACTGCGGCGCCGGGATACCGATCTTGGCGAACCGTCCAGCCCCCAGCGCGGCGGGAAACAGAAACTTCTGAATGCCCTCCGAGAGGAACACCCAACCGACCATAATGCGGACCAGAGCAATGGCCGCCGATGCACTCCGCCGATTCTCTGCCACCGGGATAGCGTCTCCTCTTGCTACCGGAATTAAACGCCGGTGGACCGGCCAAATATCCCCCTTCATTCACAACTTTGCATTTTCGAACGCAATGTTCGATTCCGAACAGGAAGAGTGAGCCACGCTGACATTTTCTCTTCATTCTCAAACGCTTATCGGCTATTCGGTGTGGCCGCAGAAATGCCCCCACTATTCTGCCTATATCGACTGTTTTCATCGAGATCGGAGAACCGCAATCATGCTGACTGGGCTGATGAAAGATCTGCAGTACACCTTCCGCGGGTTGCGGCGCAGCCCGCTATTCGCCGCCACCGCCATCATCTCGCTCGCGCTTGGCATTGGCGCTAATGCCGCCATCTTTTCTCTGCTCCACCAGGTTCTGCTGCAGAGGCTGCCGGTGCGCGATCCGCAGCAACTGGTGCTGCTTGACGCACCGGGGCCAAACCACGGCATGTTCAACGGCGACCATGTCATGTCATTGCCCTTCTACAAGCAGGTTCGGGATGAGAACCAGGTTTTCAGCGGCGTGCTTGCGCGCGAGCCCATCTACGCCTCATTCGCTGCCGGCAACACCACCGATCGCGCATATGGCGAAATCGTGAGCGGCAACTACTTTGAGATGCTGGGGGTGGGGGCGGCGCAGGGCCGAACGATTGTGCCCGCCGATGATGGCGCGTTCGGCAGCGGGCCGGTCATCGTGCTCGGCTACGGGTTCTGGCAGCGCCGCTTTGGCGGCGACCCCGGCATTGTGGGCAAGTCGATTGAGTTGAATGCGAAGCCGATGACCGTGATTGGCGTAGCCGCGCCGAAATTCGAGGGTTTCGAGGCCGGCCGCTCCAGCGACTTCTACGTCCCCATCTCCATGGCTACGCAACTCACACAGATCGATGCGATGGCCGCGATGAACATGGGAGTGAACTCCCCATTCAACCACTGGCTGAACATCTTTGCGCGGCTGAAGCCAGGCCTGAAGCGCGAACAGGCCGAGGCGGGCATCAACGTGCTGTTCCATCAAATCCGCGAAGCCGAGCTGAAGGCAATGCCCCATCCTTCGCAGGGATCGTGACCGCAGCGGTTTCTCGCCGCGCGGCTGCTGCTGCGCGACGGCAGCCGCGGCGTGTCGTCATTGCGCGACGAGTTCTCCACTCCGCTGTTTGTGCTGATGGGCTTTGTGGGGCTGGTGCTGCTGATTGCCTGCGCCAACGTGGCCAACCTGC
>JAFAIN010000237.1 GCA_019236695.1 Acidobacteriota bacterium
CTTGACGGGAAGAGAGTAAACCTCGCCGGCACGAGGGGCGCGGATTTCAGAATACTGCAGCACATCCTCAGCCGCGGCGTAGGCGGCCCTGGCATCCGCGAGTTGGGCTTCGACCTTTTGCTTGTCGGCGCCGGAAAACCGCTGCTGCTGCTTCTGCCGCAGCAGATCGTAATCAGCCTGCGCTGCCGTGAGCCGCGCCTGAGCCTGCTGAACCTCGGCCGGCGCGGCCGCGCCCTGCTTCTGCAGGGCCGAAAGGGCGTCAAGACTCCGCCGCGCCGATTGGAGTTCGATCTCAGCCTTCTGCAACTGCGACTGCGTGGTCAGTATCTCCTCGCGGGTCCCGCCCTTTTGGATGGCATTCAAGTCAGCTTCCGCGGCCCGCAGTTGTGCCGTTGCCCGGGCAGCCGCCGCGCGCGCCTCAGCGTCATCGAGTTGGACGAGCACCTGGCCCGGCTTCACGTGATCACCTTCTCTAACCAGAACGCCTTTCACAATCGCGGGCCCGGGCGCATGGGCCTCAAAATTCTGCATTCCCTCGATTTTTCCATTGGTGGAAATGCTGGCCTGGATGTCGCCGCGATCCACCTTGCCCAGTCGAACCGGGATGGACCCACGATGTTGCGACACAAACGCGGCCAGAATGATGACGGCGACGATGGCGCCGGCGACCCCGACGCCCACGCGTCTCCTGCCCGCCCGGGCTCGACCAAAGTTTGCAGTTCCTGCCATTCCGATTCATGAACACGACGCCCCGGCGAGTCCGGCTGGCGACGTTGCGGGCGCGCGCCCGCCAAGCGCCCATTTAGTTTAACAGTGGAGCCCACCTGAAAGTTGCTTGGAATCTTGCCTTTGGATGTTACTCCTGCGTCCCGGGAGTTCGCGGTCCACTACAATCGAGGCATGGCGGCCAAACGCTATACCGATGAGCACGCCCGGGCCGGACTAAGCAAGCCGTTGCCGGACATCGAGACGTTTCCGAATCAGTTTCCCCGATACGAAATCGTCATCGAGCATCCCGAGTTCACCTCGGTCTGCCCGAAAACCGGGTTGCCGGATTTTGGCGCAATCAGCATCCGCTACATGCCTGACAAACAGTGCCTGGAACTCAAAGCGTTGAAAGAATACCTTCTGGAATACCGAAATCTGGGAATTTTTCAGGAGAACGCAGTAAACCGCATCCTGGAAGATATCGTGAAGGCCGCAAAGCCCGCGTGGGCAGTGGTGAACGGCACTTTTCGTCCGCGCGGGGGCATGGCAACGACCGTCGAAGCCCGCCACCCCAGGCCGAATAAGGCTCCGCCGCGCGGGGTACGACGGCGTGCCCGGGCGAATCACGAGCAGAAGTGACCGCAGTCACTGCAGCCGCGGTTTGCCCCTCCTATGAAGGGAGAGGGCGAAGGGCATGGCAAACGCTGGAATTCGCAGGCTTGTTCGCTGCGTGCTGGCCGCGAGTTGCATCTGGGGATACTTCTCTTTACCGGGTTTCAGTCGCGCGCAGGCCAGCAAGCAGAATGCAGAAGGGGCAGCGTCCCGTGCCGCCGTTCCTCCTGAGCATGCCCCGAACCTTCCGGTAGTGATGTTCCGCGATGGCCAGCTCTGGATTGTGGCTTACAACGCCACCCTGGGCGATGTGCTGGCAATGGTGGGCAAGCAGACCGGCGCCGCGCTCGATATTCCGGTGGACGTGAATGAGCGGGTAGTGGTTCAGCTTGGTCCCGGGCCGGTGCGCAGGGTGTTAGGCGAGCTGCTGGCGGGTTCGGATTTCAATTTCGTTATGCTCGGCTCGCAAGGCGATCCTCAAGCCATTGCAAAGCTGGTGTTGACCCGCAAACCGGGGAATGACGACCCGACTTCGCCGCAACTTGCGGAGCTCAGACCGCAACCCTCCTACGCTTCCATCGTGAGGCGCAGTGCCATTCCCCGCGATCCCGGCCCCCCTCTCCCGTGAGATTTTAGCGGTCGAAGTCTTTCATCCTTAAGACCATTCTCACTTTCTTCGGTACGTCACGAAGGATTGTGATGGGGGGCACGGCGTTGTGCGATGGGGTGGGGCCATAGTCAGCGTGGCCCGCGGAAGTAGAACCTCGGCGATGTTATCGCGTGCCGACCAGGTCACGGACTCCTTAGACGCAAATAACCGGTGTGGCTCAGCCATGGCGCGCAGTTATGGCGTGAGCGCATGCCTTGAACTCACAGGAAGGTGAGAAATGTTCGAAAAGCATTTTGCAAGTTTTGGGGCCGGGGTGCTGCTGGCCGTGTGCGTGGTGGGAACGGCAGTTTCAGCCCCGGCGCAAGGATCGCAGCAGGGGAAGGACTCGAAAGCCGCTCCCCAGCCGGCGGCCAGCGGGCCAGCGAAAAAAATTTTGACTAACCGGCAGCAGCCTCGCATGCAGGCCGCCATGGATGAACTCGCGGCCGCCATGCAGGACCGGGCGCAGAACGACCCAAGGTTCAAGGCTTATATGGACGCAGTAAGCAAGCGCAACCATGACGTTGAAGAGTTCGTGAAGACGCAGAAAGGCGGCAAGCAATGACCAGGCTCAGAGTCAGGGTTCTTGCCCTCCTGGCGCTCATCATTCCAGCTCTGCTGATCGCTCCGGCGCCAGCCCAGAGCACAGCGCAGCCGCAGCCGATCAATGTCGGCCCGGTTGGGTTTAACCCCACGGTCAACTACGGCTATGACAACTTCGCCTACAGCCCGAATATCAGGAAGTTTGTAGATGGGCTGCCCGGACTTGGATTGCCAACATGCCGGCTGGGTTCCCCGACCGACAATCCACCCTACAGCAGCGGCACGTGCGGCCAGAACGGCCTGGGGCAGTACATACCAATAGCGGATTACAGCAACAGCTCGCTTTATCCTGACGCGGACTTCTATTCCCTCGGGCTTCAGCAATACACGATCAAGATGCACTCTGACCTGCCGCCAACAACAGTGCGCGGCTACTATCAGATGAGTGGGAACGGACCCGGCCAAACCACGTCTGCGGCCGTGGGGGGCGTTAACCAGTACCTGGGGCCGGTGATCGTAGCCAAAAGCTTCAACCCGGCGAAGCCCCGCGGCGATTCACTGAATGTCACGGGCAACGGGAACGGCGCACCGGTTCGGCTGCTCTTCCAGAATAATCTTCCCTTGACCGCGGCCGGCGGCAACCTGTTCCTGCCCGTGGATCCCACATTGATGGGCGCCGGCATGGGGCCAAACAGCCTGCCAAACACAATGCAGAATTACACCCAGAACCGGGCAACGATTCACCTGCATGGCGGCGCCACCCCCTGGATCAGTGATGGGACGCCTCACCAGTGGATCACGCCGCTCGGGGAAGTGTTTCCCAACGCAACCAGCGCCGCGCCGTACCAGAAGGGCGCCAGCTTTCAGAACGTGCCCGACATGATCGGCGCCGGAAAATCCATAGTTTCGCCTTCCGCCGGCGACGGCCTCGGCACTTACTACTGGACCAACCAGCAAAGCCAAAGGCTGATGTTCTATCACGACCACGCCTATGGCATTACACGACTGAATGTTTACGGCGGAATGGCCGCAGGCTATCTGCTGCATGACCAGGTGGAAGACGACATGATCGCCGGAACCAACGCGTCCGGGGCATTCTCGCCGACGCCGGGCTCCGGAGTCCTGCCCAATCTGCCTGCTCCATACACGTGGGGAATTCCCCTGGTGATTCAGGACAAGAGCTTCGTAAATGACGGTTCCAATCCAAATAATGTTCCCAATCCGACTTCGGCCACGACTACGACGGATCCCAAATGGATATGGGGTGGCGCCGGGAACCTGTGGTTTCCGCACGAGTACATGCCGAACGAAAACATCTTTGACCCCTCGGGGACGCTGCCTTGGGGACGGTGGGATTACGGCCCATGGCTGAACCCGCCATTAGTTCCGATTAACGACATTCTGCCATCGCCCAGCCACGTGCCCGAGACGTTTGCGGACACGATGGTGGTGAACGGAACAGCTTTTCCATACCTCAACGTGCAGCCGCAGGCATACCGATTCCGCATCCTCAGCGCGGGCAACGATCGGGCACTCAACCTGCAGCTTTACATCGCTGCCGACAACACGACGCCAACCACGCCTGGAACCACGGGCACGGCAATGTGCACCGGGAACGTGCCGGTGAGCCGCTGTACCGAGGTCAAGATGGTTGCGGCGACGAACTATCCGGCCACGCCGTTCTGTGCGAGCAATGCTTCCCCTGACCCGAATACGGGGCTTCCGCCGGGCTGCACGCCGACAACGTGGCCTACCGACGGCCGCCTTGGCGGCGTGCCTGACCCGTCGACCGCCGGACCGCAGTTCATCCAGATCGGCAACGAAGGCGGAATCCTGCCGCAGGTGGCGACGATTCCGGCTCAGCCAATCGCATACGAGTACAGCCGGCGTGTTCCCACCGTGCTGAACGTAGCCAACCAGGGACTGCTTCTTATGCCGGCAGAGCGCGCAGACGTGATTGTTGACTTCTGCCCGTTTGCCGGAAAGACGCTGATCCTTTACAACGACGCGCCCGCACCCATGCCGCTGTTCGACGAGCGCAACGACCTGTACACGGGCATGCCCGATTACACGGCGATTGGCGGCGCGCCCGGCGTTCCTGCCGGATACGGGCCAAACACCCGCACCGTAATGCAGATCAACGTAACCACAGGGTCGTGCAGCAACTTCAACCTGGCCGCGTTGAGGGCGGCGCTGCCCCAGGCCTATAAGGCAACGCAGGCGCCCCCAATTGTTCCCCAGGCGGTATACAACGCCGCTTTTGGCACGAGCAACGCCGATAAATTTGTCCAGAACGTGGATGCAACCGTGAACCTAACCGGAGCCGGCCAGGGCGTATCGGCTGTGAAAGTGACGGTACCGGGTTCCGGCTTCAAGGTTCCTCCGACGGTCTCGTTTGTCCCGATGAACCCGACGGACGCAACCGCTCTGGGGTTCAGGCCGGCCGTGGCTACGGCCTGCCTGAACGGCGTATCGGCCATCACGATCACGGTAGCGGGCGCCGGTTACGTCACGCCGCCGACGCTCAGCTTCCGGAATCCTGCGGGCGTTACGGGATCGGGCGCCGCTGCGGTAGCCAGCGTTTCTGGAGGCGGTGTAAGCGCAGCGACGGTCACGAACCCGGGTTGCAATTACACGGGCAATCCGACGATTACGATCTCGAGACCGCCCTGCAACATCAACACAACTACGTGCATTGCGGCTACCGCTACCGCGAATGTCACGCTGGGGGCAGTGGGAACGATCACGGTCACGAACTCCGGAGCGGGCTACACCCGGGCGCCCTTTGTTTTCCTGAACCCGGTTGCGGGCGATCCAGGGAGGGGCGCGACGGCTGACGCCATGCTCACCGGAGACACTGTGATCGGCATGAAGAACATCACGGAAGGTTTCGAGCCCTGGTACGGACGCATGAACGTGCAGCTCGGAACTACCCCGGTTCCTCTCGACACCACTACTCCGGCGCCACAGGTGGCCGGCATTGCGTCCTACATTGATCCGCCATCGGATTTCTTTAATGATGGCCAGGCACAAGTATTCCGCATTGCGCATCTCGGTGTGGACAGCCACATTGTCCACTTCCACCTGGCGAACCTGCAGGTGATCAACCGTGTTGATTTCACAAACACGCTATTCCCGCCGCTGCCCGGAGAAGTTGGCTGGAAGGAAAGCATTCGGACGAATCCGTTTACGGATCTCATCGTAGCGGTGAAACCTGTATCGATGTGGCTCCCCTTCCAGATTCCACCGAGCATTCGACTCATGGACGTTACGACGCCGGCCGGTTCCACGATGAACTACATTCAGCCGGCGCCGGTGGCCGGCCTTCCAAACCCCGCCGGCATTGTGAACGCAATGACCAACTTTGGTTGGGAATACGTTTGGCACTGCCACCTGCTGGGCCACGAAGAAAATGACATGATGCGGCCCATTGTGTTCAACGTGCCGGTTCCACCCGCGCCTACCGGATTGGCGGCAACCGATTCCGACAGCGGCCTGACGCTCACCTGGAACGGTGGCGCCAACACCAACGCGCGGATTTTCCGGATCCAGCGCGCCACAACCTCCTCATTCACCGCGCCCACCACATTCGTAGTGAACGGCGCTCCGCCGGCGACTACTTACCCGGACAACAGCGTGGTGGTGAGCACTTCACCCTACTACCGTGTGCGAGCGGAAAACGGCGCGGGTGTTTCGGCGTGGAGCAGCAACATCCACATAACCGCGGCGCTCACCGAATCAAGCCACTCGCTGACGTTTGGTGCACAAACCGTCAACACGAACAGTGCGGCGCAAACTGTGGTGCTGACAAACGTGGGAAACGTGCCGGTTACGCTGGGGCTCACCTGGGGTGGAACGAACCCGGGCGACTTCTCGCAAACCAACAACTGCCCCGCGGTCCTGACGACTACAGGCGCTGGACGAACCTGCACGCTGTCGATTACGTTTACACCGGCAGCAACCGGGGCACGCAGCGCGACACTGAAACCAACTGCTGGTGCAGTGATCACGCTGGCAGGCACGGGCAAATAGCGAAGCCAAACGCGCGCTGCCCGCGAAAATCGCGGGCAGCGCTTTCCACCGACCCTGCAGGAGAACCAAATGGGACAGAATTCAGCAAAATGGGCCGTCGCAGTATTCCTTCTCGCGTTTGCCCTCTGCGCAGCCGCCCAGGAACAACCTGCCTCAAGCCAAAGTCGAAAGTTTGAGAGCTTTCGGCAGCGGGAGAGCTACGCAATGGGCGTCGAGATGCTGCGGAACCTGACGCGACAGGGCTTCGAGTTCGACTTCGACTGGCTGATCCGCGGAATGAAGGACGCTGAAGCGGGCGGCAATCTTGCGCTCACGGATGAGGAACTGCTGGAGGCTCTCAACGTCTCGGCCTCGGAAGCTCGCGTAAGAAAGACCAGCGACGAACTCGTAGCCGGGCAGGAGAACAAAAAAAGCGAACAGAATTTTCTGGAGCAGAACAAGAGCAGGGAAGGGGTCGTAACGCTGCCCAGCGGGCTGCAATACAAGGTCCTGAAGCTGGGCGAGGGCAAGCGCCCCGTAGCAACCGATACGGTTGAGCTGAACTACCGCGGCACGCTGGTGGATGGAACCGAGTTCGAGAATACTTACAAACAGGGCCAGCCCGCCAGGATGAAAGTGGCGGACCCGCATGTAATCGCCGGCCTTAGAGAAGCGCTGAAGCTCATGCAGCCGGGCTCAGAATGGCAAGTGTTTATCCCCTCTCATCTGGCTTACGGCCAACGCGGGGCGGGCAAAATCATCGGGCCTTATTCGATGCTGATTTACGACATCGAACTGGTCGCAATCCGCTAAGCCCCTGCCCTGGCAGTTCGACGTTCGACTTCGGTCCGCGGCCTGGCGGCAGACATTGACACACCTTCGCGTGCGCAAGATAATCGCGCCCACCCTCCATTGTGGCAATGAAGCGCATTTCAAAAGGCGACGTCCTGTTTCTTGTCGTCCTCGCCATCGTGCTGCTGAGGATGTTTTCATCTTTCGAAGCAGGTTTTATAGGTTTTACTGACAATGCCTGGCTGCTGTTATGCGCTCTGGCCATCTGGATTGCCCTGCGGGCTCGACGGGAGGTTCGCGAGCGGGTTGCTGCGATTGAAACGGAGCTTCAGCGGGAGCGCCAGGAACGCATCGATGCCATCGCGCGCCTGACAGCACAACCGAGCCGCGCAGAGCCTGTCACGGAAACGCCTCGACCGGTTGCCGCCCCAGCGCCCAGCCAAGCACTCACAGAGTGGCCTGCGCCCTCCGTGCAGCAACCCGCAAATCCGCGCATCGTGCCGGATTTTGTGGAGCAGGCACGCTGGTACGGCACGCCACCGATTGAGACACCGCCGCCTCCGCCTCAACTTGGTCCAGCGCCGAGTTTTGCGGCGCCGGAGCCGGCAGAAGGTCGGGCCTCTGCAATCCGAAGAGTATTGAACCTGGAGCAGATGCTAGGCACGAACTGGCTCAGCAAAATCGGCATTGCCGTCCTGGTTTTTGGCATTGGTTTTTTTCTGGCCTGGCAACTGCGAGAGCTTGGCCCGCCGGGAAAGGTGCTGGTTGGAACACTGGTCAGCCTGGTCCTGCTGGCGATCGGGGTTTTTGGCGAGCGGTATGAACGGTACCGCAACCTGTCTCGAGCTGCGGTGGCAGGAGGATGGTCGCTGGCTTACTTCACAGCGTACGCAGCCCACCACATTCCTGCAGCGCGCGTAATCACAGCTCCGGTGTTGGGGCTTCTCCTCATGTTTGCGGTGGCGGGCGCGATGGTGGGGCACACGCTTCGCTACCGGTCGAAGACGGTTACGGGGCTGGCCTTCCTGCTGGCTTTTCTGACCATTGCGCTGAATCGCGTGGATGTGTACAGCCTGACGGCCAATGCGGTTCTGGCCGCCGGAGTGGGTTTTGTGTCACTCCGAATGGAATGGCCGGAACTGGAGATCTTCGGGGTCATTACTGCCTACGCGACACACTTCGTGTGGCTGGTTCCAATCATTCGTCCGATGGGGGGCAGGGTGCATCCTTTTCCCCAGTTTTATGCCAGTGCCGCCATCCTGCTGGCGTACTGGGCGATTTTCCGAGCTGCGTACGTTCTTCAGCGAAGCAATCGCGAGACAGTTACGACTACAGCGGGCATCTTGAACACATGTTTGTTGCTCGCTGTAATGAAATACCAGTCGGCACACCCCGAACTGGCATTCTGGGCGCTACTGTCGCTCGGCTGCATGGAGCTTGGACTCGGGCAATTGACCCGGTTCCGCGGCCAGCGCACCCGATTCGCGGTCCTGAGCACGATCGGAGCGGCGCTCGTTCTGTCCGCGATTCCGTTCCGCTACGCTGCGATTTATGTTTCGCCGGTGTGGCTGATTCAAGCCGAGCTGCTTTTCTTCGTCGGCATCTTCGCGCGCGAAGCTGTATTCCGGCGGCTGGGCAGCCTCGCGGCCTTTGCCACCGCCATTCAGTTGTTCGCTGTGCATGGAGCGCGAGTGTTCGGAGCACGTTTTGATGACTCCTATGTCGTGCACCATTGGACGCTGGGCGTGATCTTCCTTGCCGCCATGGTCGGCTTGTACACGGATGCCCACGCGGCGCCACGGTTATGGCCGGACCTGTTTACGTTCGGGATTGACTTGCGGATGTTGGGGTACCTGAGTCATGCGGCGCTCGTGATGGGGGCAGTGGGAGCGTGGGTAATGTTTCCCGGAGCAGGCGCGGCAGTTTTGTGGGCTGCGCTGGCGGTTGCACTCGCCGGCTTCGGCCGCCGATTCCGGATCCGAGAGCTGATTTGGCAGGCCAATGCCCTTGGCGTGCTTGCATTCGTGCGCGCAATCGTAATCAATCTGCCGTCGGATTTCATTGCGCTGCAGGGCAGAGTGCGGTTGAGTTACCGGGTTGTGACGGTCGCGCCGATTGCAGGCGGCGGTTATCTGCTGGCCCGCTGGAATCATATTGGCGGAACCAAAGACGCAACCTTGCCACGGCGAATTGCCACCTGGGCCGCGTTCACATTGATTTGGCTGCTGGCCTGGTACGAACTGCGCCCGATCAACGTTGCTCTTGCATGGGCAATGATTGCGCTCGTTCTCCTTGAACTCGGGCTGGCGCAAGGCTCGCTCGATCTCCGTTTGCAAGCTTATGTGGCGCTGGTTGCGGCCTTTGCCCGGGTCTTTATCGTGAATCTGAACGCCGGCAATACCGGCACGCAGTTCGATGCGCGGCTCTACACCGTGGCGCCGATTGCTTGCGCGCTGTTCTACATGCATCAGCGCCTGCATGAATGCAGCGCCAAGATGGAATCGCAGGAACAGAGAGGCGCCTCACTGTTTGCCTGGCTGGGCGTGACATGCATTGCGGCTCTGGTGCGGTTCGAATTCGCGCCTGATCTGGTGGCGACTATCTGGGCAGGGCTGGCCCTGGTTGTGGTGGCGGCGGCACAGCTTACCGGCCGGCGTATCTTTTTGCATAGCGGAATCGCCCTGGCCCTGGCAGTCCTATTTCGCGGCGCCCTGCACAACCTGTATGAGCGCAGCTATTTTCCCTGGCCCGGGAAATCTGATCCCTGGGTACTGGTCGGCGGAGCCGCGGCCTTGCTTGTGGGGTCGCTGCCGTTCGCCTTTCGCCTGCGACGTTTGAATGAAGGACCTGCGCCGGCGAGCTTGTGGAAGCGCATTCTCATGTGGTTTGACACCCGGCCTGAGCAGATTCTGTTTTTCGTGCCGCTCGTACTCATCACCCTGCTGCTCTCCACTGAAATGAGCAAGGGGATGCTGACGATTGCCTGGGGCGCAGAGGCGGTTGCAGTATTCGTGTTCGCCCTGTGGGTGAAAGAACGGAGCTACCGGCTTGCAGGCCTTGCGCTGCTGCTGCTGTGCGTGGGAAAGATATTTGTCATCGACTTCTGGTCTCTGGGAATTCGTGATAAAGCGCTTACCGGCATCCTCATGGGCCTGGCGCTGATCGGGGTGTCGATTCTGTACAGCCGCAAGCGCGAAGCTGTGCGGCAGTTGCTATGAAACAAAAGGTGCTCATCGCGCTGGTTCTGGCGCTGCTGGGTTCGGCGATGGTTGCCGCTCACCGGCAACAAGTTGATGCGCCTGCCAGCGCAGATGCGCTGCTCTATTTCGTGGCCGATTCGGAGCGCGAACTGACCAGGCTTCCGGCGAGGTTCACGCGCATTTCCGACAAGGAGGAGATCGATGCGGGAAACCGGATCGCGTCATTCTTTCTGCGGGCTCGGGGCGCCCTAGATGGCGATAATGCCGTCATAGCAGGATATGTGCGGCAGGCTGGCGAGCGCCTTGCCCCTTACGCGCAGCGCAAGCTGCCATACAGGTTCCACTACATTCCCGATCGCAGCTTCATCAATGCGTTTGCGGTTCCGGGGGGGCACGT
>JAFAIN010000041.1 GCA_019236695.1 Acidobacteriota bacterium
CTTTGAAAATGAGAACTACTTTACGGTGCCCTTCCTCATGCTGTTTGTGCTGGGGTACTGGTATTGCGGGTTCATGTCGCTGCTGCAGGGGCGCTTTGACCGCCTGCACGGCGGCGCCAACGCGGCCGAAACGCAATCGGCGAAACCGTACGCGGTCGGGATTTAGGGTGATCGAACTAACATGGGTCCGGCCGCCCCCGGCCGGACAGGGCGTGCGAAGCACGCCTGACGTGAGTACCAGCAAAGGCAAATCTGCAACAACTGAGCGGCCTTGCAGGCCGCCTGTCCGGCCGGGGGCGGCCGGACCCACGCCATTCACGCGGGGCCCGCTGATTTCAGCTAGCCTGCCATTTTCTGGCTCTGGTTCTCCAGAACGGCATCGAGCGCTCCCGCCAGGCCTTCGGCGCGGGAGCGGTACGCTGCGGAAAGCGATTCATACTTGCGCTTCAGGAGGTGGAGCTCATCGGCAATGTTGACCGCAGCCAGAACCGCCAGCCGAACCGAATCGACCGTGGTAGTCTGAGCGGCGATGGTGCGAATCCTGCCGTCAACATACTCGGCGAGGCGGGTAATGTATTCGGCATCGCTGCCGCGCAGGTTGTAGGCCTGGTCAAATATTTCTACGCGCACGCTTTCGGGGCTCATCACTGCTACTCTACAGCGGTTTCTTCTTCCGCCAGCGCGTCAATCTGCTTCATGATCTTTTCTACTCTGGTTCGCACCTCGTCGCGCTCGCGATGCAGGCGCCCCAGTTCGGCCCGCGCCCCGGCTAGTTCCTCGTTGCGGGCCGCCGCCTCCAGGCGCATGCGGGCCAATTCCCGCTCCGCACGCGCACGTTCCTCGCGCGCCGCCTTCAGCATCTCGATGGTGCGGTAAACCTTCTCTTCGAGAGCGTGGAATTCATCAGCAGAGATTTCCGCGAGCGCCGGTGTGGACATACGCCGAGTATAGCGAGTGGAATGTGAAATCCTGCAATGTGAAATGTGGAAAAGTGGGCTCTGCCTGCATCAATTTTCACATTCTAAATTTCACATTTCAGATGGGCGGTGACTCTAGGTACAAATATTTCAATCGCGATGCTTGCGTTTGCGGCGGCGCATTCCTTAGCATTTTCTGGAGAGCCGGCCTGCAAAGTTGGTGCGGGCGGTACCCATCATTTGAACCAACATTCAAATGAAAGGGAGCCTGACTCGATATGGCCTGGTGTGCAACGCTCCGCCACGCGGAGATGCCTGAAGGGCCTCGGAGGGTTCCCCCTTGTCTCAGGACAAGGTTCAATGGTGGCCTGCCTCACGGCCCCGCGGGTCGGCTTTTTGCGTTGAACGCGCTCTGTGTTTCAATACGGAGCCATGCGTGCCACGCTTTGTGTGTTGTTCCTGTTCGGCTGTGCTCCCACCTTTGCCCAGAACTCCACCTTTGACGTTCTGATTGCCAATGGCCGCATTGTTGACGGTACCGGCTCACCCTGGTACTCAGGCGATGTCGGAATTCGTGACGGGCGGATCGCCGCGATTGGCAGTCTGGCCGGCAGTGCTGCCCGCCGCACGATTGATGCTCATGGCATGGTGGTGGCGCCCGGGTTTATTGACATGCTGGGCCAGTCGGAGTTGACCATCCTGGTGAATCCTCATCTCCCTTCCAAGATCTTCCAGGGCATCACGACGGAGATTACGGGTGAAGGCGGTTCGGCGGCGCCACTGAATGATCGCATCATTGCCGGGAACAGCCTCACCTACCAGCACTATCAGATTGCGGCTGACTGGCATGACCTTGCGGGTTACTTCGCGCGCCTGGAAAAGCAGGGCATGGGAATCAACCTTGGGACCTACGTGGGCGCCACCCAGGTGCGCCGCGTAGTGATTGGCGATGACGACCGCGCGCCCACCACCGCGGAACTCGGGCAGATGAAGGATCTGGTCCGGACTGCCATGAAGCAGGGCGCGATGGGAGTTTCCACCTCACTGCAATACGCTCCCGCTCCCTACGCCTCCACAGAAGAGTTGATTGCGCTGGCGTCGGAGGCCGCCAGGTTTGGCGGGATCTACGCCACCCACATGCGCAATGAAGGCGATTATGTGCTGCAGGCCATCGATGAAGCCGTGCGCATCGGCCGCGAGGCGCACATTCCGGTGGAAATCTGGCACATCAAGGCCGCCGGGAAGAAGAACTGGGGCCGCATGCCCGAAATCGTGGCAAAAGTAAATGCTGCTCGCGCCGCCGGGACCGACATTACGGCGGATACCTATGCCTACACGGCATGGTTTAACGACATGTCAGCTTTTATTCCCCCCTGGGCCCACGACGGCGGAACGGGCAGGCTGATTGAGCGCCTGAAGGATCCTGCGCAGCGAGCGCGGATAAGGAAAGACATGCTTGACCCTGCCGGCAAGTGGGATAACGAGTGGCAGGAAATCCCCGATCCGGGCGCTGTGCTGATCGCGGTAGTGCAAAATCCCCGGCTCTTGCCGCTCGAAGGAAAGCGGCTCGATGCAATTGCGAAGGAGCGCGGCGACGATCCAATAGACACACTCATGGACATCCTGGTGGAAGACCAGGGCTTTACGTATTGTGCGGTGTTCGGAATGTCGGAGCCCGACGTTGTGCTGGCCCTGCAGCAGCCGTGGGTTTCGGTGGACAACGATTCGCAGGGAACCGCGCCCGACGGGCTGCTCGGCAAGGAGCACCCGCACCCGCGGGCTTATGGGACATTCCCGCGCATCCTGCACAAGTATGTGCATGACGAGCACAAACTCACCCTGGAAGATGCCATCCGCAAGTTCACCGCCCTTCCCGCCCAGCGCATGCGGCTTGCGGATCGGGGCGTGCTGAAAACCGGCATGTGGGCCGACGTTGTGGTTTTCAACCCGGACCAGGTGCGTGACCTCGCGACCTTTGACCATCCCAACCAGCTCTCAACGGGCATGGAATACGTTCTGGTGAATGGAACCCCGGTCATTGAGGCTGGCAAGCCGACGAACGCCCTTCCCGGAAAAGTGCTCAGAGGCCCCGGGAGCGAGGATCCACAACGGAGGCGCAGAGACCCGGAGAACTGAATTTTTTCTCCGAGCCTCCGTGACTCTGCTGTGGCAAGCCAGGTTCTCAGGGACAAATTACGAAAATGCAAAACTTCTTCACGCAACTCCGCTCTCCGGGCGGGTTCTTACGCGTAGAGGTTCGGAGGTGACGCAATGAAACGGATATTCCTGATGGTGATGGTGATGGGTTTGGTGGCCGGAAGCACGGCCTTTGCCGAGGATGGCTGGCGCGATTATCGCGCTGACCGCCGCGATGTTCGCAGTGATGTAATTGACCGGAGAGCCGACTGGCGCGACATGCAGCACGACCAGGGGGCCATCGCGCACGATTATGCCGAGTTGCGGCATGATTACGCGGTGGGCAATTACCGGGCAGCCGCGCAGGAGCGGCAGGAAATTGCTGCCCGCGAGCGCGACCTGCACCGCGACCAGCGCGATGCCTGGAGCGATACCCGCGACATCCGGCACGACCGCCGCGATATGTACCGCGATCGCCGCGGCTGGTGAGCAAAGTTTTTTCCCGGGAACTGAAGGGCAGCCGGCCGGCTGCCCTTTTTCAATGCTCCAGGCGCTGGCCGCAGCTTCCGCACTGCCGGGCTGCGCGTGACACCTCACCGCCGCAACCGGAGCAGCGCGCCCGCGAGAGCCGGTAAACGCGAAACTCAAGCGAGAGCAGCCAGGCAAACAGCGCAAAAAAACCAACGATCAGTGCAATGACCGGCAGCAGCAGCGACCCGCGAGCCACTTCCTCCATGGCAGGAATTGTAATGGGTGCGCGCCTGGATTCGATTTACGGCGCCGCCGCCTGGAAGCGCAACACGGCCTCGGCAATGCGGTACTGGTAGGTAGCTGCGGCAAATTGAATTTGCGCCTGCGTCTGCTGCAGTTGCGCCTGGCTTAATTCCACAATCGAGCTCAGCCCGAGGTCGTAACGCGCCTGCGACAGGTTCAGCGCCAGATTGCTCTGCTCCAAAAATTGCCGGCTTACCGCAATACGGTTATATGCAGTGACGGCGTTGAGCCAGCTCGTACGCACCTCATTGGCGATTCGGTCTTTAACGTCGCGCAACTGTTCATTCGCAGCCTGGGCTCTGAACCCGGCCTCACGCCAGCGGGCCACATTCTGAAAGCCGTTGAACACCGGCAGGTTCAGATTTACGCCCGCCGCACCGTACCAGGTGGGAAACTGCGGGACTGCATTCAGCGAACTGCCTGCCGCGGCCTGGCCGGCTACTCCGAGAGCCGAAATCGTGGGCAGCAGCAGGTCGCGCTCCGCATTCTGAAAGCGGCGTTCGGCCTGGTATTCATAGCTCTGTGCGGCGATTTCCGGGCGATTGTGAAATGCCTGCTGTTCGAGTTCCGCGGTCGAGCTGGGTGGCGCGTTCGGTTCCGCCTGAGGCTCAACTGGATCAATCGGCTGCTGCCCCACGGAACCCATGACTTCAGAAAGCCGCGAGAGCGCTGCCTGGTAGTTGTTCTGGGCGTCGAGCAACAACAGGCGAGCCTGCGCGAGATTGGCGTTCGCGAAGCTGACGTCAAGTTCCGACCGCAATTTGTTCTGGAACAGCGTGGTGATCTGGTCGGAAACCAATTGCCGCGCCTTCACGGTCTGTTCGGCCACCATCTGCTCCGCCCGGCTCTGCAGCGCGCCGAAAAACGCCTCTTCGACTGCCAGCCTGATCTGGGCTGATGTGGCAGCGGCATTCATATCGGCGGCGCGGGCGCGGAGCGCGGCGGCGGCAACCAGGTTGGCGGTGCGCCCAAAATCGGTAATCAGTTGCGAAATCGCCATCCCGCCGGCCGCCCGCGTGAGCAGAGCGGGATTGTTGAGCGCGCCGGCAGCGAGCCGGCTGCCCTGCTGCGCGTCAACCGCCGTCAGGCTGGCGGTGACATTCGGAAAATAAGCCGAGCGCTGCTCCCGTGTCACCTGGCCCGAGGCCAGCAGCAGCAGGCGCGCGACCGAGATCTGCGGGTTATTCCTGAGCGCCTGCGCCTCCGCATCCTGCAAAGTAAGCCGCTGCGGCAGCCCGGCCGCAGGCAACTGCGGCGCAGCCGAGCTCGTGGAGCCTTGCGCCGCAGCCTGTGCCTGCACAGTGAACGATGAGATCTGCGGCGTGGGGGCAGCCGGCGCCGCCGCCAGTTGCGCCGCCATCGGGGCGCGGCACATGGGTGCGGATATCACAAGCCAGAGAATCGTGCGCCTCAAGCCTGCACCTCCTGATTTCCCGATTCTTCTTTCCGATGGATCAGCAAATATGCGGCCGGCACCAGGAAAACAGTGGCCACAACCGACAGCGTTAAACCGCCGATAATCGCGCGCGCGAGCGGCGCATACTGCTCGCTGCCTGCCTCCAGAGCCAGCGCCATGGGCAGCAGCCCGAGGATGGTCGCCAGCGAGGTCATGAGGATTGGCCGCAACCTGACCCGGCAGGCCAGCGCCACGGCTTCGCGGATCGGCATTCCCTCTCGCCGGTAATTGCGGGTTACGTCCACAATCAGGATGCTGTTCGACACCACGATTCCGGTCATCATGATGAGCCCCATCAGCGACATTACGTTCAATGTGGTGTGGGTAACGAGGAGAAAGACAATCACGCCGGTGATGCCCGAAGGTATGGCGAGCAGGATGATGAAAGGATCGATGAACGAAGCGAATTGCGCCATCAGGATGAGGTACACCAGCAGGATGGAAAGCAGCAGCCCCAGGCCGAAGCTCAGGAAAGACTGGCGCATCAGCACCACCGAGCCGCGCAGGTTCACGCGAACATTGGGCGGAAGCCGGGTGTCGCGGATCAGGCCATCCACCTTTCGGGAGAGTGCGCCCAGATCTTCGCCTCGCGGCGCGACATAGACGTCAATAACCCGGAACAACTGGTAATGGTCCACCTCGGTGGGCGTGTTGATGGTCTTCACGTCAGCCACGTTTTCCAGCATGGTGGGGTTGGCCTGGTCGGGAGCGTGCAGCGGGATCTGCTTGAAATCTTCCAGCGTCATGGAGCCGACCTTATCGTTCGAGTACTGCACGGTGAGGAAGTAATTGTTTCCACTCTTCGGATCCACCCAGTAGCTGGGGGCAATCATGCCGTTGGAGGTGAGGGCCGTTACTACGTTATCCACCACATCGCGGGCTGTCAGGCCGAGGCGGGCCGCCATTTCGCGCCGCACATCGAGTTCCAGGCCGGGATAGTCGAGGTCCTGTGGTATCAGAACGTCGCTCACGCCAGGCATGGCGCGCAGCTTGCGCGCCAGTTCGCCGGCCACGCGGAAGGCCTGCGCCTGGTTGTTCCCGCTTACCTCGATATCGATTGGCGCAGGCATACCCTGATTCACCACCGAATCCACGAGACCGCCGGTTTGAAAGTAGGTGGAGATTTCGGGCAGGTCGGCGTTCAGCTTCGCGCGCACGCGGTCCATGTAATCGAAGGTGCTTTGCCGGTGCTCCGGCTTCAAACTGACCTGAACGAAGGCCGTGTGCTGCCCCGAGTTGCTTGAGTAGATGGAAGAGAGATCGGGGGTGAGCCCGATATTGGAAACAATGATCTGGAGGTCGCCGGAAGGAATAACGCTGCGGATGTCATTCTCTACCAGGCCAACATAGCGGTTTGTCAGTTCCAGCCTCGAGCCGGCGGGCGCCTTGAGATTGATGACGAACTGCCCCGGATCCGTGCGCGGGAAGAACGCAATTCCCATGAGGGGACAGAGCGCCAGGCTGGCGCCGAAGATGGCCATGACGGCCAGCACGATTGTTCGGGGATGCCGCAGCGCGGCGCCGACCGCGCGGTCATAGCGCATCAGCACACGGTCATAGCGGTGATTGAACCCGGCCACGAAGCGGCCCAGAAGGCTTTTTGAATAGTGGCCGCCGTGGCCATGCGCGGTCTGGAGAAACCGCGCGCAGAACAGGGGCACCACCGTCATAGCCACCAGGTATGAGGCGGCGAGCGCCAGCACCACGCCCAGCGCCAGCGCCATGAACAGATAGCGGCTCACGCCGTAGAGAAATACCACCGGGAAGAAAACGATGGCCGTAGTGAAGGTGGCGGCCAGCACTGCGAGCTGCACTTCCTCGCCGCCGCGCTCGGCTGCGGTGCGGGCGTCCTCGCCGGCCTCGAGGTGGCGGAATATATTCTCCAGCACCACTACGGAGTTATCGATCAGGCGCGAGAGAACCAGCGCCAGGCCGCCGAGCACCATGGTGTTGATGGTTCCCCCGGCGGCATTCAGCAGCAGAAAAGCGGCCAGGCAGGATATCGGTATCGAGAGCAGCACCGAGATGGTGCCGCGCGCCGAGCCCAAAAAGATTAGAACCATAAGCGCGGTGAGCAACAGCCCTATGCCGCCTTCGCGCATGACGTTCTGAACCGCGGTCTTTACGTACTGCGATTGATCGAACACGACCCTGGTCACCAGCGACCGGGGAACATCGAGCAGGTGCGCAATGCGATCGCGTACTCCATCAACAATCTGGATGGTGTTGCTGTTGCCGCCCTGCTTGAGAATGGGCAGGTACACGGAATTCTGCCCATCCACGCGCACGATGTTGTACTGCAGGGCGGAGGAGTCTTCCGCGTGGCCGATATCGGCAAAGCGCAGCACTCCATTTCCCATGACCTTCAGCGGAACATCATTCATCGCGTTCAGGTCTGCGAGCTGGCTGTTGGTATAGATGTTGTAGTCGAGCGGCCCAATGCGCACGTCGCCGGCCGGCAGAATGCTGTTGGCCTTGTTGATGGCCTGCACTACGTCCATGGGGCTGAGCTGCGCCGCCTCCAGCTTTACCGGATCGACATAGAACTGTATCTGCCGGTACTTGCCGCCAAACGGCTGGGGCACGGAGGCGCCCGGAACATTGGCAATCTGGTTGCGCACCGCGAACTGGCCTTCATCGTGCAGTTGGGTTTCGCTGAGCCCCTGGCCTTTCAGGGTCACCAGGCAAACCGGCAGGCTCGAAGCATCGAATTTCAGCACCACCGGCGGCAGAGTGCCCTGCGGCAATCTGCGAAGGTCGGCCATGGCAAGGCTGGCTATCTCGCTGACTGCAGCGTCTGCATCGCTTCCCGGCTGGAAGTAGATTTTCACCAGGCTGACGCCGGTGAGCGAGCGCGATTCAATGTGGTCAATGTTGCTGCCCAGCGTAAAGAAGCGCTCGAAAGTATCAGTTATGTCGGCCTCGATCTGCTGCGGAGGCATTCCGCTGTAAAACGTGGCTACCACAACGACGGGGATCTGGACCTGCGGAAACAGGTCTACCGGCATGCGGGCCACCGTAACGGCGCCGACCACCAGGATGGCCAGGCACAACATCAGGATGAAATACGGATAGCGGATGGCAAACCTTGACATAGCTAACTGCCGCCTTCGTTCTTTGCATCGGCGTTCACGACGCTTTCTTTGGGCCGCACCACCTGGCCGGGCTGGTATATGGCCAGGTTGCCCACAATCACGCGGTCGCCTTCCTGCAGGCCCGAAGTGATTTCGATGGTGAAAGAGCTTTCGACGCCGGTTTGGACCTCGCGGCGAACCACGCGGTTCTGCGCGTCCACAAGCAGGACGCTGGTGCGGCTGCCGTCGCGCTGAAGGGCCTGCACCGGTATGGTGAGTGCGTTGGCACGGCCGTTCGCCTGCAGCACTACATCGGCAAACATTCCGGGCTGCAGGTGGCGGCCCGGATTTGGAACGTCAACTTCCACCTGCATGGTTCGCGTGGAGGGATCGAGAGCGTTGGTGAAGCGGGCCACCCGGCCGCTGAAGTGCTCTCCGGTAGCCTGCACCCGAACGTCCGCGGGATCGCCTGTCCTTACCTTCGCAGCCAGCGACTCGGGGACGGGGATGCGCAACCTGAGCACATCAACCTGGGCCACCGTAACCACCGGCTGCCCGCTGGAGCCCGAGGTTCCGGCCTGCACCAGCGCGCCCGTATCGGAAAAGCGCCACGTCACCACGCCGTCATAGGGAGCGACGATGCGCGAATAGTCGCTCAACGCGGAGTAATGCTGCCGGCTGGCTTTTGCAACCTCGAGCTGCTGCTCCGCGGCTGCCCGCGCCGATTTGGCCGCGTCAACCTGCGCCTGCGATGACCGGTCTTTGGCCGTGGCATCATCCAGTTCCTGTTGCGCGATCAGGCCGGGACGCGCTTTGTCGGTGTTGGCGAGGCGAACGGCATTGGAATGCAGCGCCACGTTATCGGCCTCGGCCCGTGAAACCTCGCTACGGGCACGCTGGATTTCTTCCTGCGCGTGGTGCACCGCGGCTGTGGCTTCATCCACCTGGGCAATGAGCTCGGGAACCTCGAGCACGGCCAGCACCTGGCCCTTGCGCACGCGATCGCCAATATCAACATTGATTTTGCGGATGTAGCCTGCCACCCGGGCACGCAGTTCCACGTTTTGATAAGGAATGAACTGGCCGGCAATGGAGAGCGAATTCGAAATTGCCTGCCGCTGCACGGGGACGACAGCGGCATACACGGCCGGAGCCTCGGTGGCGGCTTCCGCCTGGGCATGGGTGCGGTCGCCGCCGGCAAAATGACGGAGGGTGAAAGCCGCTATCAGAAGAATCAACAGCGCGGAACCGATCCGCGGCCCCCATTTCCGCAATGGGCGCGCTGCCGCGGAAGATTCCCCGGGTTGCTCGGTAAAAACTTGCATGTCGTGGTTCCTTGGCTGGCCGCAATGCGGCCGGCATCTGCGTGTCCGGAAGGGTTCCGGACTTCACTCTCGAGAGGGTAGATGCGGCTTAGAGCGAGGCAGGAGGAGGCCGGAAGAAGCGCCGCTGGTTGAGCAACCAGGGAGGCGGGCATGGAGAAACAAGGAAGGGCGCGCGCGGCATGCGAACGCAACCGAGCGCCGGCGCAAACAGCGGCAGAACCGCGCTCCAGGCCAGCACGTTGCCCGGCGTCGACAGAACCCGGACGTCTATCATCTTCTGGCTGCTGAGCCAAAGCTTGGAAACGGTGACCGGGAGGCCGCGCGAAGCCGGCGAGGCGGAATACATGCCGGTCTTCGCTCTAAGCGCAAATGCAAACACCAGAACGCAAAAGAGGAGGGGCAAAGCCCGCGCCCAATTCGTGCTCCTGATGCGTGACAAAGGCATGTATCGCAGGACGATTATATCATCGGGCCGGCGGCGTCCCGCCTGGACAGCGCTCGGCCGCTCGGCCGGAGGAACGCGGCGGAAGGGCGCCAACGCGGGGTTCATTTCCCATTCCCTCGTTCCCAGAGGTATGCGGGAACGAGGGATTGAGAAACAGAAGGCCCCCCGGAGGAAGGGGGGAAGGGCGCTAACGCGGGGTTCATTTCTCATTCCCTCGTTCCCATAGGTATGCGGGAACGAGGGAATGAGAAACGGAAAGCTCCCCCGGAGGGGGGAAGGGTGCCAACGCGGGGCTCATTTCTCAATCCCTCGTTCCCATAGGTATGCGGGAACGAGGGAATGAGAAACGGAAGGGCTTCCCCGCGCGGCTGTCGACGGCCTTACGCCATGTTTCAAGTCGAGAGGCAGTTGAACACATGCGCGGCCGAGGACTCCCAGATTCTTCGCCCACCACAGGCGGGCTCCCAACGAGCCCCCGTTGCAGCGGCCAGAGCGTCTCGCGGCCTGCCAGGGCGGAAGCTAAGTGACGTGGGGCCGACCGCCCTCAGTCGGCCATGCGGCCTGAAAGGCCGCTCGCCGTCTCTTGCGAGCGAGGCCCTGATTGAAGGTCAACCCAGGCGAGCTTCGCTCGCCCTGTCCGGCCGGGGGCGGCCGGACCCACGTTGTTTCCTCGCCGGGCAAACTGTTCATTTCATGCCGCAACCCTATTCAGCCATGCAGCCTTTACCGGCTAGGGCACGCTGGTCACCGGCTTTGGCTGGGGGGCGGCGAAATGCCGGTCATACCATTCGAAGGCGCGCTCAATCGAATCCACCTGGTGTTTCGGTTCGCTCAGCCCGTGGCCTTCCCGCGGGTAGCGCACCATCACGGTTTCGACGCCCACATCCTGCAGAGCCACGAACATCTGCTCGGCCTCGGCAATCGGCACGTCGGGATCGTTTTCACCGTGCATGAACATGGTGGGGGTTGACACGTTGGCCACGTGCTTCAACGGCGAGCGCTCCCACAGCACATCCATCAGATTGCCCTGGTGCGGATAGGCTCCCCACTCCATGGCTTCATACTGGTTGTAGTACGTCATGTAGTTGTAGCTGATGAAATTCGTAATGCCCGCAATGGGGATGGCAGCTTTAAACATGTTGGTCTGCGTAATCAGCCAGTCGGTGAGCTGGCCGCCATAGCTCACGCCCTCGCACCCCAAACGGTTCTGGTCGATCCACGGGTAGCGGCGGATGGCCGCGTTCACCGCGTAGAGCACGTCCATGGCTTCATCGCCATCCTGGTCGCGAAAAACGGCGTCGGCAAACTTCTGTCCGTAGCCGGTGGAGCCGCGGTAGTTCACCATCAGCACGGCGTAGCCGTGGGCGGCGTACGCCTGGTTATGGAGGTTGAGTGCGGGCCCGTTCTGGCCGTGCGGCCCGCCGTGGATGTTGAGCACCAGCGGGTACTTCTTGTTGGCATCGAAGCCAACGGGCTTGGTGAGGAAGGCTTCAACAGTGAATTTGGCGTCGTTGCTGATGAAGGTGAAGGATTCGGTAGCGGCGATGGTTCGCTGCGAAAGGAGTTGCTGGTTGAGATTGGTGAGCTGGCGAGCGGGGGAGCGGCCTTCGGCCGCCTTTCCGGCCGGGGCGGCCGGAACCACGTCCGCCAGCTTCAGAAAAAGCTCGGCTGTGTCGGTTGGGCTGGCGAAGGTATAGGCAACAGCACCGTCTTTGGCAATCGAGAACGACGACACAAATCCCGGTTCGGCAACTACAGGACCAAAGTCCAGCATTCGGCTGGCAGTAGAACCCTTAAAGATGGATGGATTCGGGGGCGATGACTCCAATGGCGGCGGGGACATGCCAACGAGGTGGTTGCTGCCATGATCCTGAACGGTGAAATACAGTCGCCTTCCGTCGATACTCCAGTGTGGAGGCCCCTGACGGCTATCAATCAACGCGCCGACTTCGGTTCGATTGCTCCCGTCCGCATTCATCACCCAGACGTGCGTGTCCTCCATGTTGGTCTCGCGGTCGGTCAGGCCGCGCTTGGTGGCCAGGTAGGCGATTTTCGTTCCGTCGGGCGACCATGTGGGATCCATCTCCACGCCCTCGGTCGAGGTGAGCTGATGAATTGCGCCGGTTTTCGCGTTGACGGTGAACAGGTCGTTGTTGAAGAAGCGGTCGGCGTCCAAATCGTGCTCGGCTGCGTAGAGAATCTCATCGCCTTTGGGCGCCCATGCCACCGAATGTTGGTAGCCCGTGCCGTGCGTCAATTGCCGGACTTCGCCGGATGCTGCATCGACGACGTAGATATGCAGGCGGCGGTTGTCATTGAAATGGGTGTAGCCCTCGCCGGCATCGGGGCGATAAAGGTAGCGCGTAATCACCATCGGATCGCCGTTGGCATTGGCGGTTTCAGGCCCGGGTTCGCTCGAGACAAACGCGATCTGCTTTCCATCCGGCGCCCATGACACGGTTGCGCCTTCGTATGGTTCGGGACTGTTCGTGCCCTGAACCTCGGTGAGAAACCGGCGGGCGCTGCCATCGGGATGGGCGATTACCAGGCCGCGCTTGCCATCGGCTGTGCCGTTGAAGGCAAGCCATTGCCCATCGGGCGACCACACCGGATTGCCGGAACCCTCCTGCCCGGTGGAAAAGCGCACGGTTGCACCGCTGCGCACGTCCATGACCCAGAGCTGGCCGTAAGGCCGGCGTGGCCCGTCATTATTGCTGACCGTATAGGCAATGCGCGTGCCGTCGGGCGAAAACACGGCATTTCCCGCCGAATGCATTTGGAGCAGGTCAGAGGGTTGAATGCCGCTCTGGGCAAGAGCGGCTGCGGAAAGCAGCAGAAACACGCAGGATTTCATCGGCAGGAGAGTAAACCAAGGCGAACCGAAGCTCAAAGCTTTCAGCTCTCAGCGTTAAGCCAGGGCGCTTTGGGGTCGCCCGCGCGGGGTGTCGTGCGGGTGTTTCCGGCTGAGAGCTGAGAGCTGAGAGCTGAAAGCTTCCCTAAGGTGAATAGCCGCCAGAGCTGCTTTTGTCATCCAAGAAGAACGACAGCAGGTAATCGGCAGAGGCGGGTATGGCAAAGCAATTCGAGCGCAGCGGAGTAGGAAATGGCAGCCGGCTGATTCGCAGCACCTGCCGGAACTGCCAGCAGCCGGTAGGCGCGAGCAGGAGCATGGCCGCGCTGAGGATCGCTGAAGAAGCCCATCTTCGGCAGAATCGCTATTGCAAACAGGCGGCGGTGAGGCGGCAAACACAGCATCATGCGCCGCGCTCGGCCGCATGAAATCCGAATTACTCCGCCAGCCTCCGCACCCAATCACCTCCGGGGGGCAGTGCGTCGCGCAGTTCTCGAACGGTTCGCTTGAGAACCGGGTGGAGAACGTCAGGCGCGATCTCGGCCAGCGGTTCCAGCACAAACCTCCTCTGGTGCATGCGCGGGTGTGGAATCACCAGCTCCGGGGTATCGATCACGGCTGACCCAAAGAGCAGGAAATCGATATCGAGGGGGCGCGGCCCCCTGGCGTTGGCGTGGGTGCGTTTCCGCCCCATCAGCCGCTCGATTTCGAGCAGCGCATGCAGCAACTGCCGCGGCATCCTCTCGGTTTGGAGCCCCACCGCCAGGTTGAGAAAATCCGGCTGCCGGGCGAACTCCACGGGCGCGGTTTCATAGAATGAGGAAACGGCCGCAACCGTGCCGAAATCGGCAAGGCGGTCGAGCGCGCGCTCGAGGCTGACGCGCCGCTCGCCCATATTCGAGCCCAGCGAAAGATACGCCAGCTTTATCATCGCCCCAATCGCGGGTCCGTTATTCCGCCGCCTTCATCCGCATGCTCATATCGCTGGCGCGTACCGAGTGGGTCAGGGCGCCCACCGAAATGAATTCCACTCCCGTTTCGGCGTAGCCGCGAACGTTCTCCAGCGAAATGCCGCCCGAACATTCAAGCGGAATATGGCGCGAATGGCGGCGGCAGCGCTCTACTGCGGCGGCAACGTCGGCCACGCTCATGTTGTCGAGCAGCACTGCCTCGGCGCCATTCTGCAGCGCCGTTTCCAGCTCTCCGAGCGACCGTACTTCAATTTCAAGCGGCTGCGGCCCGCGCCGGTTGCGATGCGCGCGCTCGAGCGCCTGGGCGATTCCGCCGGCCAGGGCAATGTGGTTGTTCTTGATCAGCAC
>JAFAIN010000217.1 GCA_019236695.1 Acidobacteriota bacterium
GGCCGGGATGTGAAGGAGAGCGGCATCCAGAGAAGTGATCAGAATAATTCAGCGGGGCAGGCAAAAGGAGATGGATCACCGGGAAATCCACAGGCTGGGGCGCCTGAATGGGGTTTGCGGGATGGGCAGCCGAAGTTGCTTTGGAACAAACACCGGGCGCGCCACAATTTTCTCTTGACGGGTTAAGACCTGGGAGAGAGAGTAGAGGGAACTCCATGGCTCAACCTCAGACTGAGCGACGCGGGACACGAAGGTTTTCGCTCCGCCTGCCCGTGGCGGTGCAGCTTCACGAGGATGCCCAACCGCTGGAAGCGCACACCAAGGATGTGAGCGCACGCGGCGTGTATTTCCTGGTTCCCGCCGAGGTGGAGGAAGGCATGAAACTGGAGTTTCTGCTGACTCTGCCGCCGGAGATTACGCTGACCGAGAGCATTCGCGTGCGCTGCCGCGGCCGTGCCATTCGTGTGGATCACGACGGCACATCGGGCCACAGCGGGGTAGCGGCGATCATTGACGATTATCAGTTCCTCTCCTGAACCCCGAATTGAGTCATTGAGCTATTGGGTTATCGGGCTATTGGGGCTTGGGAAGCGGGGCAGGACTCTGGTTACCCATTACTCAATAGCCCGATAACTCAATAGCCCAATAGCTCGATTCCCCATCACTCAATTTCCGTGATGACCAGGCGGGAACCAGGGGGAAGATAACTCTTTCGCCGCAGCCAGTCCTGCATGCCGGCGTGCAGGCGGTCGAGGGGGACGTGCGCGCCGGCTTCCAGCAGCCCGTCAGCCAGCGGCAGCGTAGCGTCAAAGACAGGGTCGTTGGTGAAATTGCGCATGGCAAAACTGTCGAGCCACCTCAGGGGGCAGGGATGCTGGCCCTCGGCATCCTCGTAGTCGACGCGGAGTTTTCGGCAAAACACGCGAATTATTTGTCGTACTGCAGCAGTGAGAACACATCGCAGCCGGCGAGCCGGTTGCGGCCGTTCAGAAAAGAAAGTTCGACGGCAAAGCCGAGGCCCACAACCTCGCCACGGAGCGAACGCGCCAGTTCGACGCAGGCGCCGGAGGTGCCGCCGGTGGCGAGCAGGTCATCCACTACGATGACGCGCTGGCCGGGCTGGATGGCGTCACGATGGATTTCAAGCGAATCGCTGCCGTATTCCAAGTCATAGGTCACGCGCTGGGTGGCGGCGGGCAGCTTGCCGGGTTTGCGGATGGGCACAAAACCGGCATTCAGCCGGTGGGCCACGGCCGGGCCGAAGATAAACCCGCGAGCCTCGATGCCGATGACCAGATCGACATCTTTCTCAATGTAGTGCTCAGCCAGTGCGTCAATCAGCATGGCGAAGCCGGTCTTATCTTTCAGGAGGGTTGTAATGTCGTAGAAGAGGATGCCGGGTTTGGGAAAATCCGGCACCTCGCGAATCAGGCGCTTGAGCGGCTCCTGCTGGAATGCACGTTTTACCTGGGACATGGAAGGGGAATCTTAAATGTGAAATGTGGAAAGTGAAAAGTGAAAAAGCTTTCAGCTTTCAGCTTTCAGCTCTCAGCCGGAGCCATGGAAGGGGAATCTTAAATGTGAAATGTGGGATGTGAAAAATGAAAATCACAGCTCCAAGCCAAAGCGAGTCCGGCTTAAAGCGGAGAGCTACGCAAGGGGAATTAAATGTGAAATGTGGGATGTGAAAAGTGAAAAGCACATCTCTAAGCTTTCAGCTTTCAGCCGGAGCGCTTTGGCCCTACTGAGCACTGCATAGTCACTGTGACAACTCGTCATCATTTACAATCAAAGCTTCGCGCCTCTCAGGGGCTTTCCGCTCCCTTTGCGCTCTGAACACCCGCTCAGGAGAAAAGTTCGAATGGCAATTCCGGCGACACAACTGCGCCCGGGCATGATCGTCAAGCACAACCATGACCTGCATTCGGTTTTCAGCGTCGAGCATCGCACCCCCGGGAACCTGCGCGCCTTCATTCAGGCCAAGCTGCGGAACCTGCGCACCGGAGCCATGTTCGAGCACCGCTTCCGCTCCGCGGATGCCGTCGATCGCGTGATCGTCGATGAAGCCGAAATGGAATACCTGTACAACGACGGCAGCGATTATTACTTCATGAACACCGAAAGTTACGAGCAGATCCACATGTCGAGCGAAGTGCTGGGCGGCGCCGTCGATTACCTGATTCCCAACATCAAGCTGAACGTGGAGTTCTACGAAGGCAAGCCCATCGGCATCGAACTGCCGCAAACCGTCGACATGGAAGTGGTGGAAACCGAACCGGGGCTGAAGAGTGCAACCGCCTCCAGCGTCATGAAGCCTGCCAAACTCGAAACCGGACTGGTCGTCCAGGTGCCGCCCTTCATCAACGCCGGAGAAAAACTCAAGGTCGATACCGCCGAAGGAACTTACATGGAGCGGGTAAAGTAGTTCTCCTCAAATGTCCGAGGCTCGCCGATATATTGTTCATGGCCGGGTGCAGGGCGTGGGTTTCCGCTACTACGTGGCCGGCGAAGCCCAGAAGCTGGGTGTTTCCGGCTGGGTTCGCAACAACCTGAATGGAACCGTCGAAGCGGTTGCCGCAGGCTCGCCCGAACAGCTGGCCCGCTTTCATCAGTCACTTCGCCAGGGACCACGCGCCGCCCGCGTTGATCAGGTGGAGGTTTTTCCGGCCGAGGCCGAAGGGATCGGCGCCCGCTTCAGAATTGAAGGAAGCTGGTGATGGGGAGCTCTAAGCTTTCAGCTTTCAGCTTTCAGCTTTCAGCTTTCAGCCGGAGCGCTTTGGCGCTGGTTTAATGCAGATCCCTCTGCCGCTTTGCGGGTTCGGGATGACAATTGCTGGGGGCATCATTCTCTTTTCCGTGGCGAAAATTCCCGGCAGTCAGGAAAGGCTCAGTGGCCGCGGAGTTCAAGAAACTTTTCGACTTCGAGGGCAGCCATGCAGCCGGTGCCGGCTGCGGTGATGGCCTGGCGATAGCGGCGATCCTGCACATCACCACAGGCAAAAACCCCGGCCACACGCGTGAAAACATAGTCGCGGGTCCGGAGGTAGCCCTCGGCATCGCGATCGAGCTGATCGCCGAACATGGCGGCATTGGGCACGTGCCCGATTCCCAGAAACATGGCGCTGGCGGGAAAAACCGTAACCTCATCCGTCATAACGTGGCGCAGCTTCAGGGCGGTGACTTCCTTCTTTTCCACGTCCATGACGTCTTCCACCGCCATATTGGTGAGGAAGCTGATTTTAGGGTGGTTTTTAGCGCGCTCAAGCATGATATGGGAGGCGCGAAACTGTTCACGGCGGTGGATGATGGTGACCCGGCTGGCAAAGCGGGTGAGAAACAGGGCCTCTTCCATGGCGGAGTCGCCGCCGCCGATGACTGCGATTTCCTTCCCGCTGAAGAAGAAGCCGTCGCAGGTGGCGCATGAGGAAACGCCGTGGCCGATGAGGGCCTGCTCGCTTTCGAGCCCCAGCCATCGCGCCGACGCTCCGCTGGCGATGATCAGGGTTTCGGTGCGGATTTCTTCGGGCCCGAGCCGCAGCGTAAAGGGATTCTGGCGGAGGTCGGCATGGGAGACGTGGCCCATGCGGAACTCTGCGCCGAACCGCACGGCCTGCTTGCGCATGTTTTCGATGAGCTCGGGCCCCTGTATGCCTTCGGGAAAGCCGGGAAAATTTTCCACCATCGTGGTGAGCGAGAGCTGGCCTCCGGGCTCGTGGCCTTCGATGACCAGCGGCCTGAGGTTGGCGCGCGCGGCATAAATTGCGGCGGTGAGGCCGGCACATCCGGTGCCGAGAATCACGGTTTGGCGGGAATCGCTCATCGCGCAACCATAAATTCAACTTCGCGAGGGTTCAACTGCGATTTCATTGGATTCAAACCGGGGGCTCACGATTCACGTCGTGCGTTTTCCTGCGATGTTGTTTCCCCGGCAAGGGGTGAACCGGCGTTCTGGCCGGGACGACCACCACCGGCGTAAGGACAGAGCGCTGCCCGATTCTTCGCCCGCGAAGGCGGGCTCCCAGTGAATCCCCCTTTTTGGTTTTGGAAACGTTACGACTCCCCGAAGCTCGGTTCCGCATGCGAACCTTCACTTCGCCTTCATGTCGGGACGCGAGAGTTCAGGCGCCAGCTCATCGCTGGCGTGAAAAGCGGCGCGATAGGCCGCGAGTACGCGGCCTGCGGACTGGAAGATGCCGGCGCGGGCCGATTGATCCTGGTCAGCGCAGCGCGCCAGCACAACCGAAGCCGCACCGGCACGCTCGAGCCGGATGCGCTCGGCCAGGGGCGCGGCAGCCAGCACCTGCGGCGGGCGCCCGGTCAAGGCCGGGGATTCGATGGACACCTGCACAATTTCCTTGGGATCGCGAAGGCGGAATACCAGGACTTCGGTGATCTGCGAGGATTGGCCTTCGGCCGCGTCTTCGCTGAGGGTGTACTGGGCGGTGGCAAAAGCCCCACCCGCAGCGAACTCATGCCGGGCACGCACAAACCGGGAGCGGCCTCCCTCGATGGTGGTAATGCCGCGCGCCACTTCAAAGTTGGCGATGAATCCGGGCTGCAGCGGAATACGCTCCAGCATGGCGGCCATGGTTTTTGCATCCGCATCGGAGAGCGTGCACACATTGAGCACGGTGACCCGGACCGGAGGCTGCGGCGGCGGCGCCTTCTGCCGGCCGGCAGCGATCGAGAGCAGCAGGAAAATGGTGAAGGCGGTTCGGAAGAAGCGCACGCCAGGATTGTAGTTGGTTGGCTTTATCTTTCAGCTCCTGTACCCGGCATTCCGCTTCGCTGCATGCCGGGCTACCCTTGTGGCGGCCTTCGGCCTCTCGCATCTGGGGCCGTGGGCCCTGGGACTGGACGGCGAATCGAGCACCGGGGTGTAGGGGCGGGGCGCGGCGGTTGGATCTGCGTGCGATGTCTCGGTGGAAGCAGTGTGGGGGTCCTTCGCCCGCCGTGGCGGGCTCAGGATGACAGTGATTTTTTGCGGCTACTGCTTGCTGAAGTCGCAGGCGCCGTTCTGGTTTTGCGCCGGCGGGCTGGGCGGACTGGCCCAGGGCCTGGCTCCAAAATCGAAAAACTCGGTCATGTCGGGCATGGCGGCATCGCGCGCTGTGAGCGTGGGCAAGCCCCAGCGGGCTTCAATGAAGCGCAGGTATGCGGTGTAGTCCATGGGCGTATGCGAGACATAGTTCTTCCGCGTGAACGGCGAGATGACCATATTGGGCACGCGGCTGGCGGTGATGGTGAAATCGCCGGGGGTGTCGGCGGCGCTCAAGTCCAACGGCTTGATGCCATCCGGGTTCGGCACCGGCATGGGCGGCACGTGATCGAATGTTCCGCCGCCTTCGTCGTGGGCAAAGAACAGCACGCTGTCAGCCCAATTGGGGCTTTGCAACAGGGCGTTGATGATGCCGGCAGCCCAGGCCGCGCCGGTCTGCACGTTAATGGGCACTTCGCCGTTGGCAGGATGAGCGGGATCGAAGTTGCTGGTGTGCTCGGAATCCGACTCGAACACGCCGGTTTCGATGAATGATACGGCGGGCAGGGATCCCGCCTGCGCGTCAGAAAAATACTGCTGCAGCGGCACTACGTGCGCCGGCACGCCGGGCTGCGCGTAGTAGGAAAAGAATTGCAGGTAGGTGTAGAGCGAAGCATCGGCCACGTAGATTTTCCACGACACGCCCTTTGCGTCCAGCTCCTGCCAGATGGTCCTGGCCGTAATGGCGCCGGCGCCCGGCGGATCATGCACATATCCCTGTGACGTGGCGGCCATGAGATAGAGCCGGTTTGCCGGAGTATTGCTGGGCACCGGCGCATAAAAGTGGTCGTCGAGGGCAAACTCGGAGGCCATAAAGTAGTAGTAGTTCAGGTCGTTCCAGTCAAAGTAGCCCATGGCCCGCCGGCCGGTCTGGTCGGCCATCTGGACGCCGAGCGTTGCCGCCCATTTGCTGATGCCGACGGCGATGGCAGCAAATCCGTCCATGGGCGCCGAACTGGGCGCGGCTGCAGGATTCAGGCGATTGAAATTGGTGTGCGTCTCCGTCCAATCGGGCGTGAGGTCCTCGGTACATACCGAGCCGGTGTGATACGCCGCAATGGCGCCGCCGGTGGCCGGCGAGTAATTGGAATAGCTGCCGGTGCTGAGATCTTCGATGGTTGCCGGCGAGCCGTTGATGGGAATTCCGGCTGCCTGCCGGTAAGCCGTCATCTGGCCAAAGTAGTGATCGAATGACCGGTTCTCCTGGATGAGGATGACGACGTGATTGATTGCGGTGATGCCCGCTCCGCCGCCCGAGGGGCTGGGCGATGAACTGGGCGATGAAGGCTGCGATGAGGTGGTCTTGACTGTCGAGCTGCCACTGCCGCCACAGCCGGCCAGAAGGATGGTTACACCTGAAATCGCCGCTGCTGCAAGAGAGAGCCGAAACCCGGAGCCCATGATGTATTTACCCGGAAGTTATTACTTCGGACATCATGAGATGCTCTGGGCAGAACTGCTGTTGCCGCAAAGGCAGCGCCTGCCGCAGAGGTTCTTCCGGCCGCATCCAACCAAACATGCGCCGCCTGGTTCCGTTTTCGGGAGTGGTTGCTCTTGCCGCGCTCCTGGTTTTTGGAGCAGCCCGCCACGGCGATACGCCTCGCCCGGCCGCCGCTCCCCGCAGCAGCCCGCAAAAACCATCAGAGCTGAAGATCGATTCCGGCGAACTGGTTAGCTCGAGCGGTATGCCCATCCACGTGAACCGCCTCGAGGCGCTTGTGGGAGGCGACCAGCGCCAGAGAACCAAAAACGGCCAGAAGGCGGTGGTCACGATTCTGCACGGATCGGCTCTGCTGACCCCTGCTGCCATTACTGACCTGCTGAATCACCATCTGGCCGGGGGTAAAGTGCGCGGTCTGGCTGTGACCATGGATCCCGGGACAGTGACGATCAGTGGGAAGGCGAAGAAAGGCATCTTGGTGCCGTTCAAGGTCAGCGGGCCCGTAACGGCGACGCCCGATGGCCGTGTAAAGCTGCAGATTTCCGACGAGAGCCTGGCGCATTTGCCCAAGGGATTTTCTGAGATGCTGGGGCTCGACATTGATAAGGTAGTGCCGAGCAACGGGAGCAAGGGCATCGAGGCGCAGAAGGATTCCATCCTCTTCGATCCGGACCTGTTGTGGGGGCTGCCGATTCACGGGCGCGTTGGCCGGGCCGAAGTGGGGAAAGAAGGTCTGGTGCTGACGTTCGTGAGCGAGGAGCACAAGTAGAGCGTTTGTTATTCTTCGCCCGCCTTGGCGGGCTCACCGCAACCGTGAATCGTTTGCCCACTCTTTGACAAGCAGCCCTGGCGTGTTAGGAATACACCATGGCAGCGCCTGAACCTCAGTCGCCGGAACTGCGCCGCAGCCTTGGGCTGGCGGATGCGCTGGCAATTGTGATCGGCATCGTAATCGGTGGCGGCATATTCCTGGTGCCGAACCTGGTTGCGGCGGAACTGCATTCACCGCAGGCCATCCTGCTGGTATGGGTGGTTGCCGGGGTCGTCTCGTTTTTTGGCGCTCTGGCGTGCGCCGAACTCGGGACCATGCTGCCGGACACGGGCGGACAATATGTTTTCCTGCGCGAGGCTTACGGATCTCTGGCCGGCTTCTTATATGGATGGACTTTATTCACCGTCATACAGTGCGGAACAATAGCCGCAGTAGGCGTAGCCTTCGCCAAGTTTCTCGGCGTGTTCGTGCCCTGGGTAAAGACCAGCAATGTCTTATTTCAGCTGGGGTCATGGCAGTTCAGCAGTGTCCAGCT
>JAFAIN010000218.1 GCA_019236695.1 Acidobacteriota bacterium
GCCAGCGCGCCAAACGTGCCAAGCAGTTCGGCGCCGAGCCGCGGAGCAATGAGAGACTGATCGATGGTTTCTCGCACCGTCTGGATTCCGCGCAGTTGCAATGCCGGGTCCATGGACTGAATGGCGGAGCGGATACTGCCCAGCGCCGCACTGGGATTCCCCCTGGTGCGGACATAGAGTGTGACTGCCGGCGCGTAGTGCTGCTTTAAGGGAAAGTAAATCACCCCTTGCGGATCCTCGCCCAACGTGTTCACTTTCACTGTCGAGGCCACGCCCACTACCGTGGTCTCGCCGGGCTGAGCCATGAAACGCAGCTTCTTGCCAATGGCATTCTGCTTTGGCCAGTTTCGGTCCACGAAAGCCCGATTCACAATCGCCACCTGCTGGCCCTGAACGTCGTCGTGATCGTTGAAGTCGCGGCCGCCCGGCTGCAGAGCGATGCCTGCAGCGGAAAAATAGCCCGGCTGGACCGCGAAAACCGGCGTCAGTACGCCATTTCGTGAATTCGACGGGTCCACGCCTTCCGGAAAAGTCGTCCACGAAATGCCGCCGTTCAGTGGAGCGCGATCTGCAATGCTGGCGTCCGCCACCATGGGCAAGCCTCGCAGGCGGTCAACTACCTCCTTGAAGAACTGCTCGGCGCGCGCCTGCGAGTACTGCTGGGCGGTGAAATTCAGAAATATCGTAAGCTCGTGCTGAACTTCAAAACCCGGATCGATCTGCTGCGCGTTTACCAGGCTGTGAATAAACAGGCCTGCGCCCACCAGGGCCACCAGTGACAGCGCCACCTGAACCATGACCAGCACACCGCGCAAGCTGTACCAGTGCGTGCTGCCACCGCTGCCCGTGGCGCTGCGATCGCGCAGCGCGTTCACCTGGCTCGATTTCGAGCTCTGCAATGCGGGCATCAGCCCAAACAATAGTGTCGCCAGCACGGAGAGAACGAGCGTAAACAACAGCACGCGGAGATCAAGCGACACATCCAGAGCAGTCGGCAGCCCCCCCGGAATAAGGCGGCGGATTAGCCCGCGTCCCCAGAAGGCAAACAGAATTGCCAGCGCTCCTGCCAGCACTCCAAGCATCAGGCTTTCGGTCAGCAACTGGCGGATCAGGCGCGACCGCCGCGCCCCCATGGAAAGCCGAATGGCAATCTCCCGCTGCCGCAGCGTGGCGCGCGAAAGCAGCAGATTGGCAACATTCGCACACGCGATCAGCAAAACCAGCCCGACAATCGTGACCATCACCACCGTCGCCCGCACAATCGCGTCCCGCCCCTGCGGCGGAATTACGGTGTCGTTGATAGGCACGACTTCAAAACCGCGCCCACTGTTCTCCTTGGGGAAATCGTGCGCCAGAACCGCCCCGAGCGTGTGCATCGATTGGTCAGCCGCGGCCACGCTGACCCCGGGCTTCAGCCGCGCAACCACAAACATGTCGCGGAAAAACCGCTGGTGGAGATACTGTTTCACCTGCCCGCTGAGCATCTGGTCGGCCATCGAGGCCGGCATCCACAGATCGGGATTGAACAGTGCGCCGGCGTCATGGTATTCCCGTGGCGCCACTCCGATCACCGTGATGTCCTGGTGGTTCACCCGGATGGTGCGCCCCAGAATGCTGCGGTCGGCGCCGAACTGTTTGTTCCAGAAGCCGTAGCTCAGGATCGCCACCGGCCCGGAGCCGACCTTATCGTCTTCATCGGGCCGGAAGTCGCGGCCGAGCGCCGGCGGCACACCCACGATATGGAAGAAATCCCAGTCAACCAGTTCGCCAAACACGCCGCTGGTGGAGTTTGAAATCTCCAGCGTAAGCGGCGCCGGAATAACCAGCGATGCGCCGCTGAAGACCTGATTCTTCTCGCGAATGTCCAGCGCATTCAGGTGGTTTTGCGGCTGGAAGTGGAAATCGTCGCCCTGCGTGTTGTGCTGGTTGGAATACACCATCACCAGCGTGGCCGGGTCGTTCACCGGTACAGTCTGCAGAAAGGCAGCTTTCGCCAGCGTGAAAATCGTCGTGTTGGCGCCAATGCCGAGCGCCAGCGAAAGCACCGCAACCAGCGTGAAAGCCGGCCGCGTGACCATCATGCGCGCCGCATAACGTAGATCCTTGAAAAACGAGTCCATGCAGGTTCCCCTACGGTTCACCAGGCCTGATCAATACTTCCAGCTGGCCCCATTCTCTCCGGCAGGCGCATTTTTCTCGATGTAAGCCGCCATCTGGCGCACCATTTCCGCCCAGGTCCAGGCGTGCCAGGCATGGCCCTTTTCCGGGCGCCCAAACGTGAATTCGGCCTCGTAGTGCGGATTTGTGGTGGTCTTTAGAAAATTCTGAAAGTCGTACACGGCAAGGTTCAGATAGAAATTATCCATATCGCCGCAGAAAAAGTGCAGCTTACCCGTAATCTTCGGCCCCACTTCGGCCCAATGGCGCTCGGCATAATCGCGCAGATCGAAGCCGCGATCACGCATTGAATCGGCAACATTGCGATCGATCTTGCCCGTGAGCTTGTCCCACAACGGTACCGGATAGCCGTCCGCGCCCGCCGGGCCGTAAACCGCCTCCCAGGCCTCCAGTTGAAATCCCGAGCGGCCTTTGGTTCCCAGAACCTCCTCAAACAGGCTGAGTTCGCGCACCGTGTAAGCCACCTGGCCCTCTACGGTGCGGCGGAACGGGCGCTCGGTCGAGGTCAGCGGGCCGGTGGGTATCGAGAATGCGTTTTCATCCTTATATATATTGACCAACTGGTAATGCCGAAAATCAATGGGATCGGGCTGCAGGACCCACGCTCCCCCAAAAACTTCAGGGTGCTGCAACTGCAGCGCCAGGGTCTGCCATCCGCTGGTGGAAGCTCCTTCGAGAATTCGCGCATAAGGCTTTCCGATGGCCCGGAAATGCTGCTCGAGGTATGGAATCACTTCCTGCACGATCGCGTCGCCATAAGGACCGTTGTTGGCGGAGTTCACTGAATAAGAATCCGGGAAGTACGGTGTGGCCTGTTCCAGCGTGACCGCAATCACGCGCGGGAAGCCCTCCGAATTCCATGCCTGGAAAAACTCATATCCGCTTTCCAATCCGGTTGCCGCCCGGTCGCTCCTGCCTCCGCTTTGCGGGTCGGGGCTGAATGAGAACGGCACGTTGTGGCCAAGCGGAAAGACCAAGGGATAACGGGCATTCGGGTGCTCGTCGTAGGCTTTCGGCAAGAGCACCGTCGCATGGATGAAGACCGGGTGGCCCCAGAATTCACTCAGCAGCTTGCTTTGAATCTTTATGTGCTTCAGCCAGGCTGTATCGGGCGGAGCCGGCGAAGGCGGAATCACGTGCGCAATCTGAAGCCTTACGGTGCCGCCGGCTCCAATCTGAACCGGCGTCACCTCGCTGTATAGGTTGCCCGGCGCAATCTGGAATACTTCCACGCGGCCGTCTCCCATGTGCACCCAAACGGTGTGGCCGTCGCTGCGGTGGAATTCGGAATAGACGTTCAGGATTGCCTGGGCAAAGTATTCACCCGCGGGTAACTGCCCGAGGGGCATGGGATAGCCCACAGAGTTTTCATCGATGATGCTGGCCTGGCCGGGTGCGAGATGATTCACGTCCACTGCATAGATGGCAGGACCGGCGGGCGCAATCGTCAGCCGAGGCTCCGGGTCAGCCTTTTTGGCCAATACCACAATCAGCCTGCCCGTAACCGGAGCGGCAGCTGCCTGTTCGTTTATGACGACCTCGAACTTCGGCGCAGATGAGGCCAGCAGCGGCGTGGTGAAACCAATCAGACAAACCGCAGCGAACAGTTTTTTTCTCTTCATGCTCAATCGGTAGCGCCAGTGTCAACACCGCCCGGAACGATGCAGTCAGCATTGTCAGCGCCCGCGCGGCGGGACGCAACCTGAAATTCGAGAATGAGCGCCAAAATCCGGCAGCAGTCCGTGCTAAAGCTGGCTGGTATCGGTCTGATTGCTGATCTGAAGATCCCAACCGTCAGGATCGCGGACGTGAAAGCTTTTGAATCGCTCCCCCACCATGTCGGGGCGTGGATCCCGGCCGCGCTTTTCCAGTTCGACTTTCACTTTCTCCGTGTCCCAGGGCTCAATTCCCCAGGAGATATGGTTGATGACTCCGGTGATGGGTGCGCGATTCAGTTGCGCCGGCTCAGCGCCGGCACTGGCCCGCGCCGCTCCGTTGCGGATGATGATCCCTCCAATATTCCCGATTTTCATGGAGCACTGCTTCTGGCCATCATCGGTGAGGATCTCCCATCCCATCAGGTCACGGTAAAAGGCGGTGCTTCTGCGGTAATCCGAGACCGCATAGGAGATGTGGTCAAGCCATACCGTCTTCCATGGTGCCGGGCCTTCAGCGGGCGGAATAGAGGATTTCACCGAGAGCTTCTTCTGGGTTGCCGCGAGCGCGGAAGGGCCGGCGGCCACACCCATCGCCAGCATGCGGACCAGTTGACGCCGGCTGAGTTTCCCCGCTTCATAGTCTTCAAGCAAGCCATTGACCAGGCGCTCCATCTTCCCTCCTTAATTCTGCGTTGTGTCAGACCTATCTCCTGTTGGGAGCCTGTGCGGGTCGCGAAAAAATCGCCGCGCGGAATCTTACGTTGTCTTCCGCTATGGCGCCGCCGGGCGCAAAGCGATTCCGAACGGCTGCAGGCCCTGGCGGATTGTTGTCTCGTCGCCCACTGCTACGATGGTCATGCGCGACGCGGGAAAGTACTTGCGCGCTACGCTGTCTACGTCCTGCAGGCTGGTAGCTTCCACGCGGCGGATGTAATCGGCCAGACCCTGAGAGCCAAGGCCGTTTACCCAAAGCCGCGAGAGCTCACCGGTAACCGATTCGCGCGATTGCAGGGATGTGGCCTCATTCCCCAGCAGATAACGCCGTCCGCGTTCGAGCTCTTCGTCGGTAGGGCTGGTGGTCACCATGCGGTTGAGCTCATACATCATTTCGTTCAGGCTGGCGCCGGTTACGGCATTTCGCACGTCTGCCTGGGTGCGGAAAATCCCTGCCTGCCGTAAAACCTGAAATACCGAACCCGGCGAGTAGGTGTAGCCTTTGTCTTCGCGGATGTTCACCACCAGGCGCGAAGTAAAACTGCCTCCGTAGATGGCATTGGCCACCCCGGCAGCTTCGTAATCCGGGTCCCGGAGCAGTGGGCCCGGCGCAGCCAGCACCAGAGTGGTCTGCACCGAGTTGGGCCGGGCCACGAACACCACTTCATGCCGGGGCGCGCCGGTTGCATTCGCATCCGCGGCGGGCGGTTGGCCGCCGCCGGCCTGCCAGGTTCCCAACTTCTCTTTCAAAATCGCCATCATCTGCGCCACATCAAAATCGCCGGCGGCCACAATAAGCGCCTGGTCGGGGCGAAATCTCCGCCCAAATTCCCGCTGCAGATCCTCAACCGCCATTTGAGCAAGCGATTCCTGAGTCGGCGCAATCACGCTGTACGGCCCGGCGCCAAACAGAGCGCGAGCCAGCGCCCGGTTCGCCTGAAACTGTGGTTGGGCCTCGCGGAGCCGCAGCGAATCGCTGAGATTGCGCTTCGCGATTGCAACCTCGGATGCAGGAAATGATGCGTTCCGCAGGACATCGGAGATGACGTCGGCCGCGGACTCCATTCGAGACGCCAGCACGCTTGTGGCAATGCGGATGGCGTCGCGATCGGCGTTGATCTGCAGATCACCTCCTGCCGCCTGGATTTGCTCGGCAATCTCTTTGGCAGTGCGGCTCTTCGTGCCCTGGCTCAAGGTTCCGGCCAACAACTCGGAGATGCCGGGCCGATCATGCGGGTCACACGCCAGCCCGCAAAGCACGACGGCGCGAAGCGCTACCAGCGGCAAACCTTTCTGCGGCGCAAGCCATACGGTCAGCCCATTGGGCAACTTTGACTCTGTGACAGTGGGAGGCTGGACAGCCGGCTGCTTCCCGTAAGCAGGCAGGTCTTTCGGCAAGTCTTTCTGCGCGTGGCCCAGAGCCGCAATCAATGCCATCAGCAACAGGTACCGTGTTTTCATTTTGCGCCTCCGGGCGGCTTCGCCGGTTTCTCCGGCACGCGGTTAATGATGGTGCGGTTGGAGGGAACCAGGTAAGTAGCCGCAAAGTGGCGAATCTCCTCGGGCGTAACCCTTGCCACTCGATCCGGGACTTCGTACACGCTTTCAAAGTTGCCGTCGAAGAGCACCGCGTGCGAAAGGGCGGAGGCGCGGCTGACCGGAATCTGGAGCTGGCGGTACCAATCAGCGCGCATCTTGGCCGCGACCCGCTCAACCTGCTGACGCGAAGGGCCGGTGCGCGCCAGTTCAGCGAGCACGGCATCATAGGCGGAAAGCAACTTGTCCTCCGCAGTATTGGCCGGATAAACGATGAAGGAAGTCATCAACGTGGGCCCGTTGTATTCGAAGGCGTTTCCCAGCGGCCAGTTGAGCCCGCCGGCGACGGAAACCGCGACCTGCTTTTCC